>PMAM01000278.1 GCA_003152595.1 Acidobacterium sp. | reverse complement strand
CGCTCGTGCCGCGCTAGTTGTGCAGCAGATTCATCAGGCTGCCGCCGGCGAACGGCTCCAGTGTAAAGGTCAGAGCGAAGAGCACGAGCCCGGCGAAGGCGAGCCATCCGCGCCATTTCGTCAGCCGCGGAGCTTCGCCCACCGGCGGATGCTTCAGGCTCGGCAGCAGGAAGCATCCCCACACCAGCCACCCAATCCAGAACATCGTTCCCGCAAAAAACAGAAGGAACACGATGGTATTGGTGGCCCATCCGTGCACTCGGGGTGAGACCGCATAAAGAATGTGCCCGCCGTCGAGCTGCCCTGCCGGCATTAGATTGACCGAAGTGATGAAGAGGCCGATCCATGCTGCGACCAGAACCGGGTGCGGGTTAAACGACGCGTCCAGCGGCGGCAGGGAAGGATGGAACCATCGAACGATGCCGTGGACGATGGACAACGCGAAAGGCACGCTTACGCTGATGCTGGCCGTGGACTGAAATCCCGCGGCGGCCATCGGCTGCGAAAGCAGGAGCCCGCTGATTAACGCTGGGATGGCAACGACCATACCCGCCAAAGGCCCCGCAACNNCGGCAGGCGATGTAGTGGCCAATCTCATGGGCGAACAGGATTCCGAGCAGAGTCAGTGCGAACGGCCATCCCCCGGAGAGGCGATCGGGATGGCGGACGATCCAGGCGAACGGAAAGAATCCCGCGTTCACCGCGAAGGGCGGAGCGCCGCGGTGAAAGTTGTACATGAGCACCGCACCGGTGCTGAGCGTGGTGAAGATGCTGAGTCCGAGCAGGCACAGGGCGACCCCGGCCCCTTCCCACTGCGAAGGGCGCTGAACCGGGACCGTCGCAAGAGGAGCACTCCGGCGAGGCGGTGGGGGAACCTGGATGGCGGGTTGACCCATGCGCGGCTGTCCTGGGAGGAAGTAACACTGGACGCCATCAGTGTACCGAGACAGCGGCGTGACGACAGTACTTTAATTGTGCGAAACAGGGGGCTGGCTCCGGAGCTCCCGTTTATTTCCCGTCGAGGAGATGAAGTTCCTTGCCGGGTTTGAAGCGAACGGCCTTGCCGGGAGCGATGCTGACTTCGGCTCCGGTGCGGGGATTGCGGCCGATGCCGGTTTTGCGGGGACGGACGTTGAAGACGCCGAAGCCGCGGAGCTCGATGCGCTGGCCTTCGGCAAGCGCGCGCTTCAGGGTCTCGAATACCGTATCGACAGCGGCCTCGGCCTTGTTGCGCTGCAGGCCGGTGCGTTCAATCACCTGGTGAATGATGTCCTGCTTTATCAAGGTTTTCCCCCGTCAGGCGAAGTGTCCGTCTCAACGCTGATCGTAGAAACGTTTGCTGGCATTGTCAATGTGGCGGCCCTCCCGTAAGATGCAATTTTTACCCTTGGTTGCGGGATTGGAGCCTCTGGCCGGGCCAGGAGCAGGATCGAACGCGGGAGGACAACGGGAGGGACATGGCAATTAAAAGCGATCGCTGGATCCGGGAACATGCCCTCAAGGGCATGATTGACCCGTTCAGCGAGAAGCAGGTTCGCGAGGGCGTCGTTTCCTACGGGCTCTCCTCGTACGGATACGATCTGCGTGTTTCCGACGAGTTTCGGATCTTCACCAACGTCAATAGCGCCATCGTCGATCCCAAGCACTTCGACGAGCGATCCTTCGTAACGGTACAGTCGGAATCCATTTTGGTACCTCCGAACAGCTTCGCCTTGGCACGATCCGTGGAATATTTCCGGATTCCGCGTGACGTGTTAACGATTTGCGTGGGAAAATCCACATACGCACGCTGCGGAATCATCGTCAATGTCACGCCCTTCGAGCCGGAATGGGAAGGTTTCGTGACCCTGGAGATCTCCAATACGACGCCGCTGCCGGCGCGCGTGTACGCGAACGAAGGTTTGTGTCAGATCCTGTTCTTCCAGTCGGACGAGCCGTGCGAGATCAGCTACGCCGACCGGAAGGGGAAGTATCAGAACCAGCAGGGAATCGTCCTGCCGAAACTGTAGGAGCTATGGAAACAAGCAGTCAGACGACGCGCAAACTGAAGGTCGGATTACTGGATTTCGAGCCGCTTCGGATCGCAGGGTTGCGCGAGATCTTTGCCGAGCAGCCGGACTTCCAGGTCGTCGCGACCGACTGGGCGACGGCATTCCGGGATTCGGCCATTGACCTGGTGGTAGTCGTGCTGCGGGATCAGGCCTTTTCGCTGGCCCTGCTGGCCCGGCTGCGTTCGCGGCATCCGGGTCTTAAGGTGCTGGTCATCGGCGCGGGCTCTGAGCCGGAGAAGATCCTCGACGCCATCACCGCAGGCGCCAAAGGGTGGCTGGAAGAGACGGCGAACCCTGAACAAGTCATGCAGGCCGCCTATGCCATCCTGGAGGGGTCCATCTGGGCCCCCCGCCGGGTCCTGTCCACCTTCGTCGACCGCGCCCTGGAGGGGTCGGCCGCCAGGCGCAAGCGTTCGAATCCACGATTTACCGAGCGGGAGGAAGAAGTCCTGCAGCAGCTGGTGCTGGCTCGCTCCAATCGCGAGATTGCCCAGGCGCTCAGCATCCGCGAGCAGACGGTCAAATCCTATGTCGCGCGGCTCATGCGCAAGGTGGGAGTGGGGAATCGCATCGCGCTCTCGGTGCAGGCCGCCAGCGGAGCCTGGGGCGAGAAAAAGTCTTAGAGAATGGTGGCCTGTGCGTTAGTTAACAGAATATCTGTTATCGGACATACGCTCTCAGGCCGCGATCGCGGGAGAAATGGTTGTGATGAAGGATTTTATACGGTCAGTCTACCGCCGCGTTTGGGTGTTGCCGCGAATCCAGAAACTATACAGACAACTCACGATCGCTCAGACGTTTCAGCATATCTACAGCACAAAATCCTGGGGCGACAACGGTGAGCCGTTCTCTTCGGGATCCGGTTCGCGCGGAACCGCTGCGCTGCGCTATTGCGAATTTGTCCTTGAATTCATTAGCGAACATGACGTGCACAGGGTCGTCGATTTGGGCTGCGGCGATTATGCGGTAGGGAGTCACATCGTCCAGGCGAGCGCTGTCGATTACGTGGGCATCGATGTCGTTCCCGAATTGATTGAGTACCACAAGAACTCCGTTTTCAATCCTCGCGCTAGATTCCAATGCGCAGATATCACGAGCGATCACCTGCCGCCAGCCGACCTCTGTCTCGTCCGTCAGGTTCTTCAGCATCTTTCCAACGAAGAAATCGGGAAGGCATTGGCGAATCTGCGGGGCTACAAATACGTCCTCATTTCGGAAGACGTTCCCATTCGCCCTCGCGTCTTCAATCGGGACAAACCGCACGGTCCGGATATTCGGTTCTATTTCGGTTCTGGCGTGTGGGTTGAGCATCCACCTTTCAATATGGCCATCTCCAAAAGCTGGGAAATTCCGCTAACAGCGAATTCCCTGTTAAGAACCGTTCTTATAGCCAGAATGCCAGACCCCAGGAATGAAACTACTGCGTCATGATTCGGCAGGCCGAGTGCTTCATCCCGGCATCTTTTAGTGCATGAGGAGTCAGGCGGCAGCCGAGCCGTTTCCGGCGTCCCCCATAGTCCGCGCATTGACCCGCCCCCTAACTCCGCA
>PMAM01000346.1 GCA_003152595.1 Acidobacterium sp. | reverse complement strand
GGGAACCGTTTTTCCTGTGCGTGCGGACTGCCGGGCGGCGTCGAGAATCTGCATTACGATCATATTGGTGTCGAGCGAGCTCAGATCGTGGTCGGGGTCCAGTTGTCCCCGGACCACTGCAGCCAGGTAGTGCAGGGACGTGTCGCTGGGTGCCGGAAGCGGGGGGATGCCGAGCGAGACCTCCGGTGAGGCTGCATTCACCCGCTCACGAATTTGCGTCGGGTTGGGAGCGATGGCGTAGCCTTTTGTGCCATAGACTTCGGCGTCCTTGCGGCTGAAAGGCCAGTTCCATGAGGGCATCAGCACCGCCTGGGCGCTTCGGTAGCGCACGATGATCGTGGCGTCGTCATCGACATGGGGATACGTCTCCGGCTTATCCGTTTGTGCGACAGCGGTTACGCTCACCGGCGTTTCACCGTGCATGAACCAGGTCATGAGGTCCGCGCCATAGCAGCCGAAGTCGTAGAGCGCACCGGCGCCGTTCTGCGCAGGATCGGTGAGCCACTCGAGAAACTCGGGCTGGACGCCGATTTCTTTTGGACCCTGGTGTCCGTCGTGTATGACCGCCTTGCGCAACTCTCCGAGGCTTCCATGGCGGAGAAGATCGTAGAGAGCGCGATTGCTGGGATACCAGGTGGTCTCGTAGTTGACGAGGATCTGGATGTGGTGCTCCCGGGCGACACGGCGGATCGCGAGCGCGTCGCTCACTGAGATCGTCAGCGGTTTCTCCACCATGACGGCAACGTTGTGCGCTGCGGCCGCTTCAATCACGCGCCGATGCTGCTCAATCGACGTGTAAACGAGCAGAGCCTGCGGCTGCTGATGTGCGAAAAGTTTATCGAGCGTTGGATAAAAGAGATCGTGAGCCAGATGGAATTGTTGCTCGTATTTGGCGCACAGGGCGGCATCGGCATCAACAATGCCCACAAGCTTGACGTCGGTCTGTTTCGGAAATTCCTGCAGGAAACCCGTCACATGGCCGTGTTCCAAGCCCACAATGGCCACGCGAACCGGCGCGGGTTGAGCCGCCAGGGGCAGAGAGACGACCCCGAACAGCACGAGGACACAGAGCGAGATCAGCCGCGAACGAGGCAACATAGGCTTATGCTATCCGCTGACGGTACCCTCTGTACCGTTGCAACGCCTGTCTGTGTGGTGTTAGCTTGAGTATTCGATTCTTCCGCCAAAAACTGTCAACGAAGCCCATTAGTCAAGGAAATCAACACATGCAGACCAGCTATAACGGGTTAACTTTGCCCAAAGATGGCGAGGCGATTCAGTACGCGAATGGGAAGTACACCGTTCCCGATCGTCCCATCATTCCGTTCATCGAGGGCGATGGCACGGGCCGGGACATCTGGCGCGCCTCGCAGCGGGTTTTCGATGCAGCTGTCGAAAAAGCTTACGGCGGAAAGCGTGCCGTGAAGTGGTTCGAGATCTTCGCCGGCGAAAAGGCCTTTCGCGAGTTCAAAACGTGGTTGCCCGACGATTCGGTCAAAGCGGCAACAGATCTGCGTGTGTCGATCAAGGGACCGCTGACGACCCCGGTGGGCGGCGGCATCCGATCGCTCAACGTGGCGTTGCGGCAGATCATGGATCTGTATGCGTGCGTGCGGCCCGTGAAGTACTACGCGGGCGTGCCCAGCCCGGTCAAGCGCCCGGAAAAGCTGGACGTGGTGATCTTCCGTGAGAACACCGAAGATGTGTACGCGGGCATCGAGTTTAAAGAGGGCACCGCCGACGCAAAGAAGCTGATCGCGTTCCTCAACGACGAGATGCTGAAGGGCGGCAAGAAGAAAGTACGCGAGGATTCCGGCGTCGGCATCAAACCCATTTCAATTACGGGAACCAAGCGGCTGGTACGCTACGCAATTCGGCACGCGGTGGCAACCGGGCGTAAGTCCGTGACGCTGGTCCACAAGGGAAATATTCAGAAGTTCACCGAAGGTGCATTCCGCGAGTGGGGCTATGAAGTGGCCGTCCAGGAATTCCGCAATGACGTGGTAACCGAGCGTGAGAGCTGGATTCTGGGCAACGTCGAGGCGAATCCGGGTCTGACTGTGGAGCAAAACGCCGCGCTGATTGAGCCGGGACTCGAGTTCGGGAACGATGAGTTCCGCCAGTCCGTCTACGCCGAAATCACAGGGGTTCTGGATTCGATCGGCAAGTCGCACGGCAACGGACAGTGGAAGAAGAAGGTGCTGATCAACGACCGCATCGCCGATTCGATCTTCCAGCAGGTGATTATCCGGCCCGAGGAGTACAGCATTCTGGCGTGTCCGAACCTGAACGGGGACTATATTTCCGACGCCTGCGCGGCTCAGGTCGGCGGTCTTGGCATTGCCCCCGGCGCGAACATCGGCGACGGCTACGCGGTATTCGAGGCGACCCATGGCACCGCTCCAAAGTATGCGGACAAGGATGTGATTAATCCTGGATCGGTGATGCTGTCGGGCGTGATGATGTTCGATTTCCTCGGTTGGCCGGAAGCCGCGAAGCTCATCGAATCGTCGCTGGAGAAGACGATCCAGCAGAAGTATGTGACCTACGATTTCGAGCGCCAGATGCAGGGTGCTACAAAAGTGAAGACCAGCGAGTTCGCCACGCGCATGATCGCGAATATGTGAATTTATCCTCCGCCGGGCGCCCTGGTCGGAGATTCACGAAGTTAAAGGAGAGTTATGCGGAAAAAAGTAACGATTGTCGGTGCTGGAAATGTGGGTGCGACCACAGCGCACTGGATCGCAGCCAAGGAACTCGCGGATGTTGTGCTGATCGACGTCGTTGAAGGGATCCCGCAGGGCAAAGGCCTCGATCTGCTGGAAGCGATGCCGATCGCGAAGATGGACTGCCACATCGTCGGCACGAACGACTACGCGGACACGGCGAACTCCGACATCGTGGTGATCACGGCGGGCATTCCGCGCAAACCTGGCATGAGCCGCGACGATCTGCTCCAGACGAATTACAAGATCATGTCCGATGTTGTGGGCAAGGTCACCGCGGTGTCGCCTAACTCGATTCTGATTATCGTTTCGAACCCCCTCGACGCCATGGCTCAGGCCGCGTTCAGGCAGGCGAAGTTCAACCGCGAGCGGGTGATCGGAATGGCGGGGGTCCTTGATTCGGCGCGCTTCCGTACATTCATCGCAGAGGAGCTGAAAGTATCGGTCGAGAACGTCACCGCATTTGTCCTGGGCGGGCACGGCGACACCATGGTTCCGCTAACGCGTTACTCGACGGTAGCCGGAATTCCCATCACCGAACTGATCGAGAAAGAAAAGCTGGACGCGATGGTGCAGCGGACGCGCGACGGCGGCGCCGAGATCGTAAAGTACCTGAAATCCGGCAGCGCCTACTACGCGCCTTCAGCGGCGACGGTAGAAATGGTCGAGGCAATTCTCAAGGACAAGAAGAAGATTCTGCCCTGTGCGGCTTATCTCGACGGTGAATACGGCATCCGCGGCTACTACATCGGTGTGCCGTGCAAGCTGGGCTCCCGCGGGCTCGAGCAGATTATCGAGATCAAACTCACACCCGAGGAAGACGCGGCCCTGAAGAAGAGTGCAGAAGCTGTAAAGGAGCTGTGCTCGGTCATCGGGGTCTAGCCCCGCGAGCGCAGAAACGCAATCACATGGTCGGCTTCGACCGCGCCGACCAGTTTGCCCCCTTTGTCCACGACCGGCAGCGCTCTCAGGTTGTACTTATCGAACAGTTCTGCCACCTCGTTCTCGTGCTGGTTCCACTGCACCGAGATAAAGCGGGGTTCGGCCAGAACCTCGAGCCGCGTTTCCGGCCGCGCCAGAACCAGTCGCGCCAGAGGCACCACTCCTTTGAGCACTTCGCCTGAGTCGATGAGATAAACCTCGGTGATCGTTTCCGGATCGCCCTCAAATCCGCGCAGGGCACGAATGGCGTCCGCGACCGTGGCGCTCTGCGGCACCGCAACGTACTCCGTCGTCATCCGCCCGGCAGCGGAGTCTTCGCGAAACTCCAGGAGTTCCTTGACCTCCTGGCGCTCCTCCGGATCCATCTCCTCAAGAATGGCTTCCGATCGCTCCTCCGAAAGTTCGGCAAGCAGGTCGGCGGCCGCCGAGGGGTCCATCTCTTCCACGATGCCGGCAGCGGTTTCCGAATCCAGAGCCTGGACCATGGACTTCTGCAGCCTGGGCTCGACCTCTTCCAGCGTTTCGGCCGCAACCTCTTCATCGAGCGTGCGCAGCACCGCTTCCCGCTCTGCCGGTGCCAGATCTTCCAGAATGTCGGCGATGTCCGACGGGTGCAGTTGCGCCAGCCGCTCGTGTTCGATGTTGAGCTTTACGCGCCGCGTCGGATCCACTTCGATCATGTCGACGAAGTTCCAGGGGATCACGCGCGCCGGCAGTTTTGAAACCAGATTCTCCAGAGTGCGTTTGGGCAACGCACCGCTGAACAGCCTGCGTACGGCGCCGCGCAGCCCGACTTCTACTTCCGTAACGCATAGCTGTTCTCCACCGCCGTTGGATTGCCAGCGAAGATTGACGTCGTTGACGCGAACCACTTTCCTGCCGTGAACGTCGATGATCTGCCGATCGAGCAGGTCCTGCCGCAGCAGGATGTAATTTTCATAGCCCTGCAGCGGATTCAGAGTCGCATCCGGCCGCAGTTCCAGTGCGCCACTGGGTGTCCAGTGAACGTCTTTGGAGGCCACAATCTCCAGGCCTTTGCGCGTCTTCACTACCAGGCCGGCAACGCGCCCCGCCTCTTCACCGGTGCCCACGGCAACGTCACGAAGACGGCCCCGCATTCGCCCGCGTGCACTTGTGACCGGCGTGCCCAGGATGGCAGTCAAAGAGCGCAGCGCCACTTCGTCGGTCATGGTTCCAGTCCCGGCATGAAGTTTAACAGTGCCCCTTTTTCGCGGGATAGAAAACGACCGTGCAAATCGGTGAATTAGACCTCTGCCTCAACCAGCCGCAGAGGGCTCCTGATTGCAGTGAACCTCGATTAGTGCGAGGCCCCTGCTGAAACCGCCTGCCGCACGCGTTCCACCAACAGCTTTAGCCCATCGACGGCCCGCACGCGAACGGTTTCTCCCGGCGCGATCGGGTCTTCCGGGGACTCCGCGAGCCAGAGTTCGCCGTGAACCAGAATCTGACCCCTTGGCGAGAGCTGTTCCTGAGCGACGCCAACCGCGCCCACCAGCGACTCCGGCCCAATCATGACCTTGTTTTGTCGGGCTCGCCAGGCGATCCGCACGAGGAACGTGGTGATCAGTCCAAAAGCCAGGCCCGTGGCGATGGCCGTGGCCAACTGCACCCGCATTTCCGGAATCGGCCCGGCTACGAGCGTGAGCGTCCCCAGCACCAGCGCGATGGTTCCCGTGGCCGCAAGAATCCCATGGCTGGGAAACTTTGCCTCCAGCACCATCAGAATGATGGCGCCGACAATCAATGCCAGAGACGTGTAACGTACCGGCAGCAGATTCAGCGAGAAGAGCGCCACCAGGACCAGTAGCGTTCCCAGCGCGCCGGGAATAATGGTTCCCGGCGTGTTGAACTCCATATAGATGAGCAGCGCTCCAGCCAGCAGGATCAGCACGGCGAGGTTCGGATCCATGAGGCGATCCATGATCTCCTCTCGCAGCGTCGGTTCCACCTCCACCAGGTTCGCGCCGCGCGTGCGCAGCGTCTGGGTCATTCCGTTGAACCGCTTCACCTGGCGACCGTCGATCGCATCCAGCAGCGCGCGCTCATCGGGGGCAACCACGTCGATCAGGTGGAGTTGCTGAGCCTCCTGATCGGTGTAGGACTTTGAATTCTGAACCGCATCCTGCGCTGCGTCGACATTGCGCCCGCGCTTGGAAACATACGAGCGCAGGAATGCCAGCGTGTCGTTCAGGATCTTCTGCTTCATCGTGTCGTCGATCTTGCCCATCTCGACGACCGGGTGCGCCGCGCCCGCATTGGTCCCAGGCGCCATCGCTGCGATGTCGGCGGATTCCAGCAGAAAGAATCCTGCCGATCCGGCGCGGCTGCCGGCCGGCGCAACATAGAAGATGACCGGCGAGGGTGAATTCAGGATGTCTCCCACCATGCTGCGCGTCGAATCGAGCAGACCGCCAGGAGTATTCAGCTCCACCAGCAACGCCTGAGCATGAATCTCNNTCGTCCAGGTGCAGAACTACCACCTGGGGCGTCTGCGCCGCTGCCACGCGCGCTGTGCATGGCCCGAGCAGGCACAACAGGAACAGCAGAATCATCACCAGCAGAAAGAAAGGCCCGTGGTGATGGCTATCCCTGAACGGTGATCCCTGAACGCCGATCCCTGTCTTCATGGCAATGTCTGACCTCGCCGTTCCAGCGCCAGCTTCATGCCCTTCGCGCTCGCGCTCTCCGGATCCACCCGGAGAGCCTGGCTCACATCGCTCGCGGCGGCGCTCAGCTGATTCGCCTGCAGGTCCAGCCGCGCCAGCACCAGATACGCCGGCACATTGGGCGCCAGCTGGATCGACGCCCGCGCCTCCTGCCGGGCCCCATCCGCCTCGCCGTCGCGTTCCTGCACCGCAGCCAGGCCCGCGTGAGCCGGCGCTGACTGCGCATCCGCCTTCAGTGCCTCACGATACTCCCGTTCTGCCTCCAGAACCAGTCCCCGCTGGAAGAATTGATCGCCGTCCCTGACCAGCTGCGCGGCACGCTCCGGCGGCGCCAGCGATGCCAGCCGCATCTGTTGCACTTGCTCCAGTTCAAAGGCTGCCTGGCGGAATCCGGCTTCGCTGTAGCCCCTCTTGATGCGCGTCAGCGGACCCTGCGTATCGGCGACGGCGTGACCTGGGTCCGGATTCGCGCCGGTAGAAGTGGGATTCTTCAGCTGGCTGGCGTACGACTGCGCCTCGCTGTCTCCTGGACGCAGCGTGAGCACCTCATTCAGTTCTTTCAGCGCTCCAGCCGTGTCATTCCGGTGCGCCAGCGCGATGGCGAGATTAAAGTGATAGTCCGGATCGCGCGGATCGGCGGCGATTGCCTGCTCAAAAAGCGCCCCGCTGTCTTTGCCGCGGCGGCTCGCAGCCACGCCCTGGTTGTTGACCACCTCCGGCAGCGGCAGGCGCGTGCTCACAAAGGCGAACGCATCCTCCGCCTCGCGGTAGTTGCCGGTATAGAAGTACGCCAGGCCGCGATAGAAGTCCGCCTCCAGCGCGTTCGGATCATCCGCAGGAAGGTGCCCCAGCGTCGTGGCCGCGTCATCGTAATCCTCATCGGCAAAATACGTCCGCCCCAGCGCCAGCCATGCGGGTGCAAATTCGGGGTCCAGCTTCACCGCGTCCCGCAGGTGCCCAATGTCCTCTTTGGGATCAGCCGCCACCAGCCCCTGGATGTAGTCGCGGAAGGCCTCGGTGTGCAGATTCTTGTCCGCGGCAATGAACGTTTGTTCGTCCACACCCAGGGCCGGATTCAGCTGGCGCGCCACCTTCCAGGCCAGGCTGCTGATCATCTGCACCAGATGATCGGCATCGCCCTGCTGTTCGATGGGCTCACTCAGATGCAGGCCGGAGACGTCGAGCGTCAAAACCTCAGCCGTCAGCTGATTCGCATCCGTCCCCTTGGCAAAATGCCCGAACACCACATAGTCGGCGTCGAGCGTCTGCGCAATCCGGATGGCGGTGGCACGCGTGGGCTGCAGATCCGTCGGCAGGCCAAGATGGTCGAACGCGTAGAGGCGATCGCCCCGGCCGATGGTCAGAAAACCGGCCGAACTCAGACGCCGGTTCAGCACGTCAGGAAAAGCCGAGCCCATCCAGTCGTTGCTCTTGTCGCCGCTGCGGTTCTCAAAGGGCAGCACCAGCACCAGCCGCCCGTGCGCTTCGCCCGATTCGGC
The DNA here is from genome assembly GCA_003152595.1 of Acidobacterium sp. Lineage (GTDB taxonomy): Bacteria > Acidobacteriota > Terriglobia > Terriglobales > Acidobacteriaceae > Palsa-343. The sequence goes on along the minus strand of PMAM01000346.1, from coordinate 5,823 downwards.
GGGCTTACTGTCCGTCGCCTCCTGAGAGCGCGCGAACCCCGCCCATGCCAGGACCACCAGCAGAAGGGAAGCCGCAATTCCGCGAAATCTTACTTGTCCCCGCACCACTGCTGATTATAGAGTCGCGCGATCCGCGCGCCTGTCAGCTCAACTTCCACGGCTCCCGATACGGCCTCGTCAGCAGCGCGCTGGCTCCCGGATCGTTGAGGATCGTCTCCTTCTTCACATCCCACTCGATCTTCCGCCCCACAAGCATCGAGATAAGCCCCAGATGCCCCGGGATCGTTGAGTGATGCGCCGTCTCGACGGGGGCAATCGTCGGCTTGCGCGACCTGACGCTGTCGAGAAAATTCCGCCGGTGCTCGTTCGAAACGATCAGCTGCACCTTGCGCTCCGAATCCGGCAGCGACTCCTCCTTCAGCCACTCCGGATTGGACGCATCGAAGCCGCTGCGATCCACCCACACCCAGCCATCCTTCCCGATCCACTTCGTGCCCATCGCGATCGCCGGCGATCCGCCCGCGATGGTCATCGTCACGTCCACGGGGTACCCGGTCACTTCCTTCCGGTACAGGCACTCGATGTTGTACTTCGTCGCCGTATTCCAAACCGCGTTCTCCGGCGGAAACTCGCCGTGCCCCTCCACGACCGACGGCCCGGTGCGATCGAATCCCAGACCCCAGTGCGCAATGTCGCCGTGGTGCCCGATCCAGTCCATCAGCTGCCCGCCGCCGGTGTTGTAGTTCCAGCGCCAGTTCTGGTACACGCGCACAGCGATGTATGGTTCCTTCTTCGACGGTCCGAGCCACATGTCGTAGTCGAAATCCGCCGGCGGGTCGGAAACAGCCAGGTCCCACGCCGGCGTGCCGGGCACAATCTGTGCGGGGCTCTCAGGCTTGTTCGGCAGCGAGGCCAACTTCTCCATCAGCGCCGGCAGTGTGTGCGGAAAATCATGATGGCCGCCCGGCAATCCGACCTCAACATGCGTCACGTCGCCGATCAGCCCGTTGCGCACGATTTCCGCCGCCTTATGAAACGAGGGAAGCGACCTCTGCCACGAGCCGGTCTGCCAGATGACGTTGTTCTTCTCGACTTCGCGCACGATCGCCTGCTGCTCGAAGACAGTGTGCGCCAGCGGCTTCTCCCCGTAGATGTCCTTCTTCCGCCGAGCCGCCTCGGTTGCGATGATCGCGTGCCACTGGTCGGGGACCGCGATCATGATGGCGTCGATGTCGGTGCGCGCCAGCATCTCGCGATAGTCGTGGTAGCCCTTGCAGTCCTGATTGCCATAATGGCCGTTGATGGTGTCGAGCGCCGCCTGCAGATGCGGCTTATCGAGGTCGCACGCCGCCACCACCTGGCAGTCGTCCATGGAAAGGAAGGCCTTCGTGTTCGCCGGCCCCATCATCCCCCAGCCAATCACCCCGATCGTGATCCGATCCGACGCCGGAACGAACGCTGCACGCGCCCAGCCGCTGCGCGTAGTCAGCGCCGCCGCTCCTGCGGTTTGAAGAAAGTGTCTCCGCGTGAACATCGAACCTTGGCCTGTATGCTGCCCCGTCATCAGAAACCTCCCGAGCCTCGACTGCTTTCGCTTCGCCTCAAACAGCGACGCGGCGGCCCACGGAAGTCTAGCACCTGATCGAAATCGCGAAAGCGATATAACTGAAACAGCACGCTTGTAGCCGAATCGGAATTTGCGGAGTCAGGTTGTGAAGACAGAGTTCGCCTTCGGAAAGAAAGGACTCACGGTGGCCCTCCCGGAGGGGCCGCAATACCGACTGATCCTGAGCCGATCCAGCGGGCCTGTCGCCGATCCCGCGACGGCGATCGAAGTCGCACTGGATGCACCCATCGGGCGCCCGCCGCTGGCTCAACTGGCCGCGGGTCGAAAGAGTGCTGCGATTTCGGTCTGCGATATTACGCGGCCCGCGCCCAATCGCGTCACGCTTCCTCCGCTGCTGGAACGGCTGCACCGGGCGGGAATTCCGAAGGAAGCAGTGACGATCCTGATTGCCACCGGACTCCATCGCCAGGCGACGCGGGATGAGCTGAACGCGATTCTGGGACCGGACATCGCAGCCGGCTATCGGATCGCAAACCACGATGCGCGGGATCGCGCGGCGCATCGCTCGCTGGGATCCACGCGCCGGGGCACGCCGGTGTTCATCGACGAGCGCTTCATGGCCGCCGATCTGCATATCACGCTGGGATTCATCGAGCAGCATCTGATGCTGGGCTTCTCCGGCGGCCGCAAATTGGTTGCGCCAGGCGTGGCCGGGGAGGAGACGATCCGAACGATCCACTCGCCGCGATTCATGCGCGAGCCGGCGGCGACCGAAGGATCCATTGAGGGGAATCCGCTGCACGCGGAGTTGCTGGAAATTGCAGCCATGGCCGGCCACGACTTCATTCTCGACGTCACCATGACGCGGGAGCGCGAGATTTCCGGAGTCTTCGCCGGATGCCCGGTGAACGCGCACGCGGCCGGTGTCCGGTTTCTGCGCGAACATTCCATGGAGCGGCTGGCGGAGGCGGCCGATGCGGTGATCACCAGCGCAGCCGGATATCCGCTGGATCTGACCTTCTATCAGACGATCAAGGGAATTACAGCGGCAGAGCACATCGTGAAGCCGAGAGGCCCCATCCTGTTGCTGGGCGAGTGCGCCGAGGGGATCGGATCGCCGGACTTTGCCGAGAAGCTGCGCGCGTATGCCGGACCGGAGAATTATCTCCGCGCGATTGCGGATACTCCGGTGGTGCCCGACCAGTGGCAGCTGGAAAAGCTGGCGCTGACGGAGCGGAACCACAAGGTTTTCTTCTACACGCCGGGTGCGCCGAAGCGGGAGCTTGGGGCGCTCGCGGATCAGAGTTATTCCAGTGTTGAAGCTGCGATTGCGGCCCTGTTAGCGGCGCTGCCGAAGGATGCGCGCGTGGCCCTGATTCCGGAGGGGCCCTATGCGTATGCGCGGGTGGACGGTCAAGCGGAAGCGGAACGGGAGCCGGCGCTCACTTCTTCTTTTTGACCTTCTCGTGCTGCTTCACGACGCATTTCCCGCGCCGCAGTGGGGTTGTGCTGGGAGAAGGAGAAGAAAAGATGAAAGCACAATTGCAGCGCCTGTTGGCCCTGTTCCCCATGATCTTCGCGTACGCAGTCGCCGCAGCGGCGCAGGATGCGCCGAACCCGCACAGTCCAGTGTTCAACATCATGGACTACGGCGCGCACAACGATGGCACCGGCAATGCATCCGATGCGTTCCGCGCGGCGATTGCCGCGGCGCAGAAGGCCGGCGGAGGGACGGTCTTTGTGCCGGCCGGCCACTATGTCTCGGGTCCCATCGAGATGGTGAGCAATCTCACCCTCTACTTCGATGCCGGAGCGATCGTCCGGTTCCCGGCGGTGAGACTGCCCTTCACTCCCGGCCGTCAGCAGGGAGTGGAGACGCTGACGCCGGTGCCGCTGATCGGAGGTCATGATCTGGAAAACGTCGCGGTCCTCGGCCGCGGTGTTCTCATGAGCAACAACGACGACTGGATGAACCTGCACCCGCGGTTGAAAGCCACCGGTGAGGATGATCCGGGCAGCGCGAATGGGCCGCACTGGGAGAATCTGCTCAACACCCTCGAGGCTGGAAAGGCTGTGTCCTATGAGGAGTACGAGGCGGTGGCGGCCGAGCTGCGGCCCTCCTTTATCCGCTTCATGAATAGCAAGAACATCCTCGTCGACGGGCTGCGCTTCATCGGGTCGCCGATGTGGACGGTGCATCTGCTCTACGGCGAGAACGCAACGGTCGAGAATCTGGTGATCGAAACCTACCCAGGCGTGCACACCGACGGCATTGTGATTGACTCGAGCCGCTTCGTCAGGCTCGCCAACGACTATATCGATACAGGCGACGATGGCATCGTGATCAAGTCCGGCAAGGACGCCGACGGCCTGCGGGTCAATCGTCCCACCGAAGACGTCACCATCACCAACTGCACGGTCCACCATGCGCACGGAGCCGTCACCATCGGCAGTGAGACATCGGGCAGCGTTCGGAACATCGTGGCGAGCAACATTACCGCGGTCGATACGCAGAACGGTGCGCGCATCAAGAGCCGCCGCGGCCGCGGTGGCGTGGTGGAGGACGTGCGCTTCGACAACTGGACGATGGAGAACGTTGGTGAAGCGATCACGGTGACGAACTACTACCTGATGGAGGGAGAGAAGCGCACCTCCGAGCAGCCGATATCGAAGACGACGCCGGTGTTTCGCAACATTGCCATGAGCAACATGACCATCAATGGCGCGAAAGTTTTGATCGATGTTGCCGGCTTGCCGGAAATGCCGATTCAGGGACTGCACATCAGCAACGTGATGGGTACCGGCAAGATTGGCATGCGCGCCGAGTATGCCGACGATCTGGAATTGCACAACGTGCAGCTGAATCCAGCGTCCGGACCGGCGTTTTCCGCGAATCACGTTACGAATCTGGAACTGGACAACGTGAGCTCCGTGAAGCGGGCGCAAGGAATGCCGGTGATCCGTTTGGACGATGCGGCCGGCGCGATTGTCCGCAACAGCCGGGCATTCCCGGGAACGCGCGTCTTCCTCTCCGTCGAACCGGGTTTACTGAAGAAGATCTTTCTGGAAGGAAACGTGCTGAACAACGCGGCGACGCCGACCGAAGAAACCAGCCAGGGCCTGAATCTGGGCCAGCCGTTGCAGGGGTCGGAACGATAATGTTCCCAGGCTGGACCGTGCAGGGAGCGGCAAGAGCCGCGGAGAGGAACCGAATCATGACGAGTACACGCAACGGCATCCTGCTGACGATATTTCTGACGGTGACGGTCGCGCTGGGCGCGCAGGAGACGCGGCACACGGTGACCAATCCCTCGCCCAATCCGGCCGATGACACCAGGCCGAACAGCAGCGCGGTGCCCGATGCCTACGCTCTGACGGGACACTTTGACCGCATCGTGATCATCCGCCTGAAGAACGGAGCGAACCTGCTNNCAGATTTCGAACCGTCACCTGCCGACGCAGGACACCTTCGAGGCGAATCCGACTCAGCCCTGTGACCTGGTGAGCATGAACGGGTATGTGATCAACGGCCGGATTCACGCGCACATGACGCTGGCAACGCCCGATCGCGTAATTGCCGGACATGTGGAAGAGGGCAACGAGGTGTACACCTACGCCATGGTCACGGTGGGCGTGATGAACGATACGAATCTCGCGCACATCGACGACAAGGGCTACCGCTGAGATCGCCACAAAGCAGTCGGGACCGGTTCGTGGGCGAGGGGCACGATTGAGGCTGCAGAAAATCAACGTTGCTTCGGTTTCTCACGATGCGCCCAGGGATACGACGGCGCCGATGACGTTGTCTCGCGAGGAATCCACGACCGGCATAATATCCGGTCCGGGCGCCGAAGGCGCAGGATCGTTTCCGGCGCGTATGTCGGTCCGCGCCTGGGTCGTCGTCGGTCTGCTGGTACTTTCCGTTGTCATCAATTACATCGATCGCAGCGACCTGTCCATGGCCGCGCCGGTGATGCAGAAGCAATTCGCTTTGTCGCCGATGCAGCTTGGGTCGCTGTTAGCGGCGTTCTTCTGGACGTATTCCCTGTTGCAGATCACAGGANNCGCCACGCTCTTCCTCTGGCGGTTGCTGCTGGGTGCTGGCGAGTCGGTTGCGTATCCCTGCTATTCGCGGATCTTCGCGACCATGCCGCAGCAGTATCGCGGGCGCGCCAACGCGCTCATCGATGCGGGAACCAAGCTGGGCCCGGCGCTGGGCGCATTCCTGGGCGGGCTGCTCCTGATCCACTTTGGAT
>PMAM01000154.1 GCA_003152595.1 Acidobacterium sp. | reverse complement strand
TGCCCGGAGATGCTGAGCAGATGGCAGCCGATGGTCGCCACGTCGATGGGAATCTTGCCGGCGGCCTGGACCGCGTCGGTGTGGAACGTGACCCCGGCTTCGGCGGCGATTTTGCCGATGGCTTCAACCGGCTGGATGACCCCGGTTTCGTTGTTGGCCATCATGATGCTGATGAGCTTCGTGTTCGGCTTGAGAGCGGCGCGAACTTCAGCGGGATCGATCACACCAGAGGGTCCGACCGACAAAATCGTGACCTCGACGCCGCGGGCCTCGGCCTTCTCGGCAGCGTGCAGCACAGCGTGATGCTCGATGGAGGTGGTGATGAGGTGGTCGCCGGGGCGCAGGATGCCGAAGATGGCGGTGTTGTCGCTCTCCGTGCCGCAGGAGGTGAAGACGATTTCGGCGGGGCGGCAGTGAAGGAGCGCAGCGACCTGTTCGCGCGCGCGCTCGACGGCGGCGCGGGCGCGCTGGCCGAAGTGGTGGATGGAGGAGGCGTTGCCGAAGGACTCGATGAAGCAGGGCCGCATGGCCTCAAACACCTCGGGCAGCAGAGGCGTGGTGGCGTTGGCGTCCATATAGATGCGGCGCATCCATTTATTGTAGCGAGGCGGAGCAAGTGGCGGTGCAGGCGCAAAAGGCTGCGCCGGGGGCGGCCGAATTCAGGCAGAATTAAGGAGGGGAGTGTCATCCTGCAGCTATGCGCGCGCTGGTGATCGAGGACGAAGCTCGGGTCGCGGAGAATATCGCGGAGGCATTGCGCGAGAGCGCCGGTTTGGCCGTGGACGTGGCCCGCACGGGGCTGGACGGCGTTGAGCTGGGACGGCAGACGAACTACGATTTGATCGTGCTGGACCTGATGCTGCCGGGGATGGATGGATTAGCGGTGCTGAAGGCAATTCGCGCGAAGGGGCAGACGGCGCCGGTGCTGGTGCTGACGGCGGTGGGCGAGAAAACCTCGATCGTGAAACTGCTGAATGCGGGCGCCGACGATTATCTGGCGAAGCCATTCGACCTGGGCGAGATGCTGGCACGGGCGAAGGCGCTGATCCGGCGCGGCAAGGGCGTGAGCCATCCAAAGATCGAGCTGGCGGATTTGGTGATCGACACGCTGGAACGGACGGTGACCGTAGCCGGCAAGCCGGTGGAGTTGTCGCCGACGGAGTACCGCGCGCTCGAGTACCTGAGCCATCGGCCGCGGTCGGTCATCTCGAAGCAGGTGCTGCTGGAGCATCTTTACGACTACAACTGGGAGCACCACTCGAACGTGATCGAAGCGCACATTTCGAATCTGCGGCGGAAGCTGAATCGAGACGGCGAGGGACACTGGATCGAGACGCTGCGCGGACGCGGGTACCGGTTAATGGCCGGGGCGGGCGGAGGTGCGGCGTGAGGCGCTACTCGCTTCGGCGGCGGCTGATTGCGGCGGTTCTGTTGCTGGAGTGCGGCCTCGTGCTGGGGCTGAGCGGCGCGACGCTTTTGTATCTGTGGCGGGAACAAATGCACGGCTTCGACCTGATGGTGCGGGGGCGGGCCGATTCCCTGCTGGGCCAGGTGCACGACGCCGAAGATCCCAACGACAACGTGGCGATTAATCTCACGGCGCTGGACCTGCGCGGGAACGATCTGTGGATGGCGCGGGACGAGGGCGGCCGCACGCTGGCGCAGTCGGCGGCGTGGAGCAGCGAGGCGCTGAGCAGCTTCGGCACCGCGCGGGCACCGCACGATTTTCGCGTTCAGGGCAAGATGTTCCGCGGGCTGGTTCTGCACGGTGTGCGGCAGATCGATGCGGAGAACGGAAGCCCGGGCATCGCGCGTCCGGTGACGATTGACTATGCCGCGCCGCTGAAGCCGGTTTACGAATCGATCAGGCGTGCGGCGGAGTTTCTCGCTGCGGCGAGCCTGCTGCTTCTTCTGCTGACGGCCGGCGTGCTGGCTCTGCTGCTGCGGCGCGGCCTGGCGCCGCTGGAGGAACTGAGCCGGGCGGCTGGAGAGATGACCCCGAAGCGGCCGCGGTTTGCAGCTCCACAGAGCGCGCAGGCAACAGTGGAGCTGGCGGTGCTGGCTGGGGCGCTGGAGTTGTCGACCCAGCGACTGGAAGAGGCATTCGTGCAGCAGAGGGTTTTTGTGAACGACGCGGCCCATGAGTTAAAGACAGCCGTCACGATCATCAAATCGTCCTTGCAGCTGCTGGCATCGCGGCCGCGGTCGGCGCGCGAGTATGCGCGCGGCCTCGAGACCTGCATGGCGGACTGCGCGCGGATGGAAGACCTGGTGCAGCGCATGCTGCAGTTGGCGCGCTTCGAGCGGGAGCCGGCGAGCGGCAACGTGGAGTGCGACGTTGCGGGAGTGGCACGGGACGTGGCCGCGCACATGGAGCGTCTGGCGGAGATTCGGGCCGTGAAGATCGCCGTGGAGGCGCCGAGTTCGGCGGCGACGCGGCTGGAGCCGGATGCCTGCGCTTCCCTGCTGGCGAACCTGATGCTGAATGCGGTGCAGCACACACCGGAGGGAGGATCGGTAACGGCGGCGATTTCAATCGGAGAGCACGTGGTCATCGAGCTGCGCGACACGGGACGTGGAATTGCGCCGGAAGATCTGCCCCATCTTTTCGAGCGCTTCTGGCGCGGGGATCACTCGCGAGCGCGAAGCACCGGCGGCGCGGGGCTGGGGCTTTCCATCTGCAAGGCGATTGTGGATTCCTGCGGGGGCGAGATTGCCGTGAGCAGCCGCCTGGGCGAGGGTACGTGCGTGACCGTGAAACTGCCGCTGATGGGATCGCCGGAGACGGTGCGCGAGCTGACAACGGTGGTCTGATCGGAGAAGAGTTCAGGCGTCAGGGTTTGAAGTTCACGGCGAAAAAGGAGGGGAGACCAGGGCCGGTCTCCCCTTTCTGCTGTTGCGAATCAAACAGTGAGCTGGCCGCGGATGAGGCCCTTTTCTTCGGAGCAGGCGAAACCGAGTTTTTTCGAGAGGCTGCGCATGCGCGTGTTCTCCGGGAGGAAGTAAACGAGGACCTGCTCGACGCCTTCGGCGCGGGCGGCGGCCAGAGCGTGGCGCATGAGTTCCTCACCCAGGCCCTGCCCCTGGAAGTCGTCGGCAACCACGACGGCAAGGGTAGCTTCCTGGCCATGATCCTGACGGATCATGCGGCTGACGCCGGCGATGAGCTTCCCTTTTACGGGATCGTTGACTTCGGCGACCAGAGCCAGTTCGCGGTCGTAGTCGATGAAGCAGATGCGGGTAAGGCGCTCGTGCGCGGTGCGGGCGCTGAGGTCGAGCGAGGTGAAGTAGCGCTGGACGACCGTGCGCTCGGAGAGGCGGTCGTGGAAAGCCACGATGAGCGGCTCGTCTTCCGGACGAATGGGCCGGACGAGTACATCGGCGCCGGAGCGGGACTTCCACGGCGCGACGTACTGCACCGGATACGGGCGGATCGCGGGACGCGGCAGCTGATCTTCGGCCGTGCCAGGCTCGTGCAGGACCACGCGAGCGTCCAGCGCGATGAGTCCGTCCGGCGAAGCGAGCAGCGGGTTGATGTCGATCTCTTTGATCCAGCGCTGTTCGACGACAAGCTCACTGAAGCGGACGACGAGAGCATCGAGGGCATCGAGATCGACAGGCTTGCGGCCGCGAACGCCTTTGAGCGCTTTGAAAATCTTTGTCTGCTCCATCTGATGGCGCGCCAGCGTTGCGGTGAGAGGCGGCAGCGCGAGGGCGCGGTCTTTGTAGACTTCGACGAGCTGTCCGCCGGTGCCGAAGAGGAGAACCGGGCCGAGCTGCGGATCGATGCTGGAGCCGAGGATGATCTCGTAGCCATCGAGTTTGGCGAACGGCTGAACCGTGACGCCGAGGAAGTGCTCGGCGCCGACCTTCTCCGAAACCGATTTCTGAATGTCGGCAAAGGCTGTAACGACATCGCCGGCGGAGCGCAGGTTGAGCTTGACGCCGCCGACGTCGGTTTTGTGCGTGATGGTCTCCGAGTGCAGCTTGAGGACGACGGGGTAGCCCATTTCAAGCGCTTTTTGCGCCGCTTCTTCCGGTGTTTTGGCCAGCTCGGTGCGGACGGTTGGAATTCCGTAAGCCGCGAGAAGCTGCTTGGACTCGTATTCGGTGAGGATGGTACGGCGGCTGGCGCGAACTTCGTCGACGATGCCGGTGGCGAGGTCGCGTTTGGTATCGAGAACGGAGCCCGAGCGCGTGGCCGGCGTTTCATACAGGTCGCGCAGGTTGCTGGTGTGTTTCCAGGTAGCGACGAAGGCCTCAGCGGCCGCGTCGGGATAGGGGAAAGCCGGAATGCCGGCTTTCGCGAGGACCTCATTTGCCGCGGCGACGAAGTCTCCGCCCATCCAGCTGGCAATCACGGGTTTTCCGGTGCCGCGTGCGTAGGGGACGAGATGTTCGGCGACCTCGGTGGGATTCGTCATGCCCTGCGGCGTAAGGATGACGAGCATGCCGTCGGTGTTCTTGTCCTTTGAGGCGATCTCGAGAGCTTTGCCGTAGCGCTCCGGCTCCGCGTCGCCGAGGATGTCGACAGGATTGTTGTGGCTCCACGCTGCGGGAAGGAAGTTGTTGTACGTGGTCATGGTCTCGGCGGAAATTTCGGTGAGCTCGCCGCCGGCGCTGATGAGTGCGTCGGTGGCGAGAACGCCCGGACCTCCGGCATTCGTAAGAATGGTGAGCCGAGGGCCTTTGGGGCGCGGCTGTTTGGCAAGAACGTCGGAGATATTGAAGATCTCGCTGATCGACTGGACGCGCAGGACGCCGGCACGCTGGAACGCGGCGTCGAGCACATCGTCGCTGCCGGTGAGTGAACCGGTGTGCGAGGCTGCGGCCTTGGCGGCGGCGGCGGTGCGCCCGGCCTTGATGACGAGGATTGGCTTGTTCAGGGCGACCGCGCGCGCAGCGGAGAGGAAGCTGCGAGCATCGCCGATGGACTCCATGTAGAGAACGATGGAGTCGGTGTTGGGATCCTGACCGTAGTGGTCGATGAGTTCGCCGAAGGTGATGTCGAGCATGGATCCGGCGGAGACGCAGCCGCTGAGGCCGACGTGCTCGCGAATGCACCAGTCGAGGATGGCGGTGAGCAGGGCGCCGCTCTGGCTGATGAAGGCAAGGCGGCCGGCGGGGACCATGGCTTTGGCGAAGGTGGCGTTGAGGCCGCCGACAGGATTCATGACGCCCAGGCAATTGGGGCCGATGAGGCGCATTTTGCCGCGAATGGTCTGGGCAATCTGGCGCTCGAGCGCCTTGCCGGATTCGCCGACTTCCTTAAAACCGGCGGAGATCACGACCGCGGAAGGAATGCCGAAGTCGACGGCTTCCTGAATGATGCCGGGCACGGTGGCAGCCGGCGTGGTGACGACGATGAGGTCGGGAACCCCGGGGAGTTCGCGAATCGACTTGTAAGCCGGAACGCCAAGGATGCTGGGGCTCTTGGGATTGACGGGCCAGACGGGTCCGCCGAAGGAGTTGCTGGTGAGGTTCTGCATGACCGTGCGGCCGACGGAACCGACCCTCTCGGTGGCGCCAATGAGAGCCACGGACTTCGGAGTGAAGATGGAGGCCAGGGGACTCCGCTGAATGCTGACCAGATCGTGAGCCGGGTCGATGATGAGCGGTGTTTCGGGGGCGATGGTGGCGGAGGCCATGCGGAAGTTCTCCTTCGAATCTTGTTCAGTGCCCATAGCCGGCTTCGGCGGAGACTTTTCCACGGAAGAGCCAGTAGGTCGTGATGAAGTAGGCCAGGGCGAGGGTGAGACCGAGCGACCACCATATCAGTCCCACGTGAAGGGAATGCGGTCCGGCGAGAGCGCTGGCGATTGTGATGTTACGCGATGGGTCGCTGGAGGAGGGCAGAAGCGTCGGGTAGAGTCCCGCGGCCGCGCCGACCAGCATGAAGACCAGGTAGAGGCAGGACGACAGAAATGCGGCGAGCGGCTTCTTCTGCTTCGTGAAACTCAGAATCCCAATCAGCGTAGCCACCACCAGCGCCGGAATCAGGAAGAGGATCGGGTATGCCTTGTAGTTGTCGAGCGCAGAGGGACGCACAGCGATGGTGGCGGGCAGGCTGATGAGGGTGATGACGAGCAGCGCGATCCACAGCGGCGTGACTACACGGCGGGCGCGGGCTTCGAGTTCTCCGGGAGCCTTGAGGACGATCCACAGCGCCCCGTGAATGGCAAGCGCCACCAGAGCGACGACTCCACCGATGACCGTGTACCAGTCGAGGATGCCGGGACTGGGGCCGACGCGCCAGTTGGTCCAGAGAGGCAGGAAGAAGTAGTTGTCTGCGCCGATCGGCACGCCGCGGATAACGTTGGCCAGTGCGGCGCCAAAGAAGATGGCGAGCAGCGCGCTGGCGACGAAGAAGAGACCGTCGAAGAAACTCCGCCAGACGTTGTGGTCGATATGCACGCGCAGCTCGATCGACGCTCCGCGCATGATCAGCAGCCACAGAACGATCATGAGCGGCAGATAGAAACCGCTGAACGACGAGGCGTAGAGCAGCGGGAAGGCGAAGTAGAGCGTGCCTCCGCCCGCGAGCAGCCACACCTCGTTGCCGTCCCACACGGGGCCGATGGAGCGGAACAGAGTGCGGCGATCGTCTTCGCTGCGGCCGAGGAAAGGAGAGAGAATGCCGACGCCGAGGTCGAAACCGTCGAGCACGACGTAGGCGGCAATCATGACGGCGACAATCCAGAACCAGACGAATCCCATGATGTTCTCTCCTATCCCTGAACCGTCGTCAGCGTTGTGGGCTCAGGCTCGTGAGTTGCGGACGGGCCGGTTTGAATGAAACGGTAGACGAGGACNNGAGACGTGGATGGAGTATCCCTGGCTGGTGCGAATGAGGCCGTAGACGAGCCACGGCTGGCGGCCGATCTCGGCGGTCATCCAGCCGGCGGTGTTGGCGATGTAGGGCAGCGGAAAGCTGAGCAGGATGGGCCAGAGGATCCAGCGCGCGGAGTACAGCTTGCCGCGCCACAGCAGGACGGCCGCCACCAGCATCAGCAGGACGAACCACGTCCCGAGCCCCGCCATGATGTGGTAGCTGTAGTAGAGCAACGGCAGCGGTTCGGGGCGCTGATCGGGTGGGAACTCGTTCAGGCCTTTCACTTCGGCTTTGGTGGTTCCGTAGATCAGGAAGCTGAGCACGTCATTGACGGCCAGCGGATTGTCGATGGTCTGCGTGGTCTCGTTGGGCTGGCCGATGAGAACGACGGGCGCGCCCTTCTGCGTGTGGAAGAGGCCTTCCATGCCGGCAATGGCGGCGGGCTGATACTTCGCAACGTAGCGGCCGTGGAAGTCACCGGTGGGAAAGATCTGGACGATGCAGGAGACGAGGCCGGCGATGACACCGATCTTCAGGAAGAGGCGGCCGAATTCCTCGTGCGACTTCTCGAGCAGATAGAAGGCGCCGGTTGCGGCGACGACGAAAGACGCTGTCACGACCGCGCCGCACATGTTGTGCGCGTACTGGATCCATCCCCACGGGTTCATCATGAACTGCCAGAAGCTGGAGACCTCGTAGGTGCCGTTCGGCAGCAGGTGATACGCGACCGGATGCTGCATCCAGGCATCGGCGACGATGATGAAGAAGCCCGAGATCCATGACCCCAGAAACACCATGAACGCCGCTCCCCAGTGGGCCATGCGGCTCAGGCGCTTTTCGCCGAAGAGGAACAGTCCAAGGAAGGACGACTCCAGAAAGAAGGAGAACACGCCTTCCATGGCCAGCGGTTGGCCGATGACCCCACCCGTGCGGCGGGAGAACTCCGACCAGTTCGTTCCGAACTGGAACTCCATCGGGATCCCTGTCACCACACCCAGCAGAAAGTTCACCGCAAAGATCTTCGCCCAGAATCGCGCAGCGTCGTTATAGCGCTCGTCCTTGGTGCGCAGCGCCATCGTTTTCAGCACGACAAGCAGCAGCGCGAGGCCCATAGTCAATTGTGGAAAGAGATAGTGAAAGGTAATCGTAAATGAGAATTGAAGCCTGTGCAGCGTGAGCGCGTCCATGTAGCAGTCGTCCTCTCATTCCATAGAATACGCGCGGCGCGAATGCCTATAAGCGATACTCGCCCATCTGGAACCATTTTGCGTGAATGGCTAAGCAGCGAGCGCTAAGTACGAACCCCAAAATGACTGGATCCGACCATGCTGGCGCTATCACGGCTCGACTACAAAGAACGCACCCGATGAGCCGGCCCGCGCGCTCTTTGGCGTGCAGCCGGGAGCCAGCGGAACGATGGGGTTGGTGATACCGTCGGCAGTGCCGTAGTAAATGCACGTTGAGAAAGTCGTCGCCAATCTCCTGGTCGGACACCTGGAGGTGCTGGTAAGCGACAAACCCGAAGAGCTTGTTCTTGATGATGGGACCGCCGAATGTGCCCCCCAGAATGTAGCGATGCAGCTCGGGATTTTTCATGTTGGCTGGTACGTCCGCGTCCTGCTTGAAGAAGAATGGAGCTGCGTTGATCCAGTTGGTTCCGCGGTGGCCATAAAGCGTGCCGGCAGATAAATTTCCCATAAAGAAGAATTCTCTTAGCCGTCTTTCTCTGGCGTCGCCGTCAGCCCATCGCACCTCGCGCATGACAAACGTCACAGCACTTTGCTGACGCGCCTCACTGCAACGCGCGCCCGCTCGCTTCGATACTCGGTCTTGTAATCACTCAGCGCCCACGCCAGCACCCCACAGGAGCGACCATGACCGCAGTCCTCGAATCCACTCCATCAGCCACCACCGCCCCCACCGCAGCGTGCCACGCACGGCCCGAAGTCATCGCCTCTCTCGCCCACATCACCAAGCGCTACGCCAACGGTGTCCTCGCGCTCGACGACCTCTCCCTTCTCCTCCATCGCGGCGAGATCGTAGCCCTCCTCGGCCCCAACGGCGC
>PMAM01000280.1 GCA_003152595.1 Acidobacterium sp. | reverse complement strand
CGTCGAACGGCCACGCCTGCTCCGCCCCGGCCCTTCCTGAAGGAGGCGATCTGCCGCCATCGCTGCATTCCCTGGCTTCCCTCAAGCCCCTCGGCCAGCTGCGCGAGTCCTTCATCCTCGCCACGAACGACGAGGGGTTGTGGATCATCGATCAGCATGTCGCGCACGAGCGCGTGCTCTTCGAAAAGATTCTGCGCGAGCGCCAGACCGAGCGGGTAGAACGCCAGCGACTGCTGATGCCGATGCTCATCGATCTTCTTCCCCAGCAGATGGTGGTCTTTTCGACGCTCGCCGCGGAACTGGAGCGCAATGGCTGCGAAGCGGAGCCGTTCGGACCCCACACCATTGCCATTAAAGCGGCGCCTTCGGGCCTCAGCGGGGCGCAACTGGAGCGCATGATCCTCGAAGTCCTGGAGCAGCCTGCGACCACGGCCCAGTCGGACAACCTGGAATCGGCGCGGACCCGTATTGCCGCGTCGATCGCCTGCCACGCCGCCATCAAGGTCAACATGCCGCTGGATCCGGCGCGCATGGAGTGGCTGCTGGCCGCTCTGGCCCGGACCGACCATCCAACCAGCTGCCCCCATGGCCGTCCCATTGCATTACGATATTCATGGAAGGACATTCAGCGCGCGTTTCAGCGCATTTAGTCTTCGCCCCTAACCTGGTTCTTCGTTTTCGTTCGTCGTTCTAACCCTCGCAGCCGGACATACATTGGATCAGCAACAGTTACAAATCGCGCGCGCCGCGCTGTGGCACCAGACCGCCGCCCTCGTCACCTTCGACGACGCTGCAGCCTGGCTCGACGAAATCGGCCNNTCCGCCCCGCTGCGCACCTTCGACGCCGCCGCGCAGTGGCTCGACGACATCGGATTTTGCCTGTTCCTCCCGCGTCACACGCAGCTCCCTGCGCCGGTGCCATCTTTCGTGGAAGCCTGTCTGGGTGCGCAAAGCATCACACCCGCGCCAGCCGCAATCGCGGAAGCCACGGAACTTCTCACGCGGCTCGTCGGTGAACGGCGGATCGTTCCGCTCAACCTGCTGGGCACCTTCGCCGAGCAGCCCGATTTCCTCGTCACCCCGGAAGTGCTTCCCTGGGTGGCGGCGGTTCGCGGAGATCGCCAGTGGAAGACGGCCCCCGGCGGACGGACTTCGCCGATTGTGCTCCGCACGTTTGAGGCGCTCGACCGCGAAGGCGAACTGACCGCGATCGAAGTGCGGGAGATCGTCGGCCGCGAGATCACCGAGGCGGCGGCCCTGCGCGCGCTCATGGAGCTCTGGACCGGGCTGCGCGCGATGCCGATCGCCGCCCAGGGTGAACCCACGCGCTGGACGCTGTTGAAGAACCGCTTCGCCGCCGAACTGGCGACAGGCGCGAATACCGCGCAAACCACGGCGCTCTCCGCGCTCCTTTCGCTCTATCTGCGATCGGCGGTTGCCGCCACCGCGGAAGAAGTCGAGATCTTTCTCTCGCCGCTGACCGCGCGTTCGCGGATTCGTGAAGTCCTGCACGGCATGATGGCCACCCGCCAGATCGCCTCAACGCCGGTGGCCTCGCACACCCAACTCTTCGTGGAAGGATCGCTGCCGGAAACCGCGGCCGCGCCGGAGCCCGAACCGCCGAGGCAGATTCCCGCGCAGCCGCTCTCGGCCGCTGTTCCAAAACCACCGGCTCGCAAGGGGCCTCGGCCGACCCGCTGGGAATTGCCGGCCCGGGAGCCGCGACCGCCAGCGGACCAGAGCCCTCCGTGGCAAAAGAAACCGGCGGCCGCTCATCGTCCCCAGACTGCGTCGGATCGACAGCGGGGAGCTACCAAGCCTTCGGAGGGCAAGCGTCAGGGCTTTACTCGAGGATTCGGGCAGCGCTCCGGCGGCAGCGGCCCGCGCCCGGGAAAAGCCGGCGCCAAGCCGTGGCAGCGCCGCAGCGATTCGTTTCGCCCAAAGCCATTCCGCGACCGGCCAGGCCGTCCGGAAAACCGCGAGGCACCATCGGATCGCCCGATGCCGGAAGGCCGCCCGGGGCCGACTGATCGTCCAGCACGCAAGGCGCCCTGGCGTGGCAACAACGCGCGACCGGCTCCGTTCGGGAAGAACCGCAAAGCAGAGGGCGACCGCCCGAGGTCGACCGATCGTCCGGCACGCAAGGCGCCCTGGCGCGGCAACAGCGCGCGTCCGGCTCCGTTCGGGAAGAACCGCAAAGCAGAGGGCGACCGTCCGGGGCCGACCGATCGTCCGGCACGCAAGGCACCCTGGCGTGGCAACAGCGCGCGTCCAGCTCCGTTCGGGAGGAACCGCAAAGCAGAGGGCGACCGTCCGAGGCGCGAGCAGCCTCGAGGCCCGGTACCGTTCAGCAAAGACCGCAGGAGCGAAGGCCAGGGCCAGGCCCGGCGTCCCTGGCGCGACCGTCCGGCTCCGCGCGGAGATCGCCCGCAGGGCACTCCTTCACCAGGTGAAACCCGGCCCGCTCGTCCTCCGCGCACCTTCCGCCCAGGAAAACCTTTCGCCGGCAAGCCGGGCCGACCCGCGAGCCGCGGGCCCCGTCCCGGCCGGCCCGGCCCTCCGAAAAACAATTTTCGTAAACCCTCCCCCGAAGAACGAAAACCGCGCAAGAATCGTAGTCAGGAAGAAACTCCCGAATGACTCGCGGCCCGATCATCGCCATCGACGGCCCCGCCGGCGCGGGCAAGAGCACCGTCGCTCGCCACCTCGCCCAGCACTTCGGTCTGCTCAATCTCGAAACGGGCGCCATGTACCGCGCCTTCGCCCTGAAAGCGATCGAGTGCGACCAGGATTTCGACGATGCGTGCGCGCTGGAGCGCCTGGCGCGGGACACCGAGATTCGCCTCGAGTCCGACCGCTCCGCGAATCGTGTTTTTCTCGATGGGCAGGACGTCACGGAGCGCATCCGCGACTCCGACGTGACCCAGGGCGCCTCGCGCGTGAGCGTGCACCCGGGCATCCGCACATGGATGGTCGATCTGCAGCGGGAACTCGGGCGACGCGGCGGCGTGGTGATGGAGGGGCGCGACATCGGCACCGTGGTTTTTCCTGACGCTGACGTGAAGGTCTTTCTCGATGCGTCGCCTGACGCGCGGAGCCAGCGTCGCTACGAGCAGAACTCCGGCAACGGTGGCATCGCCGCGGCAGCCGAGCCGTCGATGGTCTTTCGCGAGTTGCGCGAGCGCGATGAGCGGGACCGCAACCGTGCCAACTCGCCCCTCCACCCTGCCTCGGACGCCGTCGTCATCGACTCGACCACTCTCAGCCTCACCGAGGTTCTCGCCCGCATCGAAGACCTGGTGCGGCCGCTGCTCGACCGCCGCGGCCCGATGGAGAAGGTCAGCTGAGTCCGCCAATGCACTTGACGCCATAATGGCGTCGGAGCCATAATCGAACAAATGGCATGGGAAGTCGAATTCACTCCGGAATTCGGTTTCTGGTGGGAGGGCCTCTCTGCCGACGAGCAGGAGAGTGTGGATTTCGGTGTGCGTCTATTGCAGGAACGCGGACCTTACCTCAAGCGACCTTACGCGGACACCGTGCATGGCTAGAAATATCCAAACATGAAGGAACTGAGATGTCAGCACGAGGGCAGACCTTACAGAGTTCTGTTCGCGTTCGATGCTCGCCGCGTCGGTGTTCTTCTGATTGGAGGCGATAAGACCGGGAATCCCCGGTGGTATGAAGAATTCGTCCCACGGGCAGATGCGATTTATGAACGGCATCTCTCCGAGTTGAGCGGCGAATAACACCGGCCACCAACAAGAGGCTCCCGTTTCACAACGGAAGGAGGTTCATCAATCGATGACGCGAAACTTCAGAGAGCTTCAGGCGAAGATGTCGCCCGAGCGTCGTGCTCGTGTCGAAAACCGGGTCCGAAAGGCGATTCAGGAGATGGCTCTGGACGAATTGCGCTCTGCGCGCCAGTTGACCCAATCTGAACTCGCAGACGTACTGAAGGTCGATCAGGGTTCGATCTCAAAGCTGGAGCGCCGCACCGACATGTACATCAGCACGTTGCGACGCTATGTGGAAGCCATGGGAGGCAGCCTGCAGATAAGAGCCGTCTTTCCCGAGGGAGAAGTCCAAATCATCCAGTTCCAGGACGAAGCTTCTATCAACTGAACTCCAGCGCTAATCCTATTCTTCCTCGGTCTTCGTCCCCGGCGGCGCCTTGAAGTGCTTCCCCGGGCCTTCCGGAGCCGCCGGCGCTTTCGGCGGAGTCAGCGACACCGTCGTGCTCTCGCCCTTGCGCA
>PMAM01000125.1 GCA_003152595.1 Acidobacterium sp. | reverse complement strand
ATCGACAACCCCGGCATGCGCTACGTCCCCGGCATGATCGCCGAGGTCTACATCCCTAAAGACAAGCTGGTGAAGCCATGACTTCCGGCCCGCCATCTCCAATTCCCACATCGCAACAGGCCCCGGCTGCTCCTCCGCCCGCCATCGCCGTCGAAAACATCGTCAAGCGCTACGGAACCTTCGAAGCCGTCAAGGGCGTCAGCTTCGAAGTCGCCGATGGTGAGATCTTCGGCCTCCTTGGCCCCAACGGCGCCGGCAAATCCACCCTCATCCGCATGATGACCACCCTCATCCCCGTCACCGCTGGCCGCGCCCTCATCGCCGGCCACGACGTCGCGCGCGAGCCCAATGCAGTCCGGAATATCATCGGCGTCATCCCCCAGGCCCTCACCAGCGACATCGACCTCACCGTCGAAGAAAATCTCTCCATCTACGCCAAGCTTTACGGCGTTCCCCGCGCAGAACGCGAGCGCAACATCGCCACCCTCCTCGAAGCCGTCGACCTCACCAAATGGCGCGAAGCACAAACCAAAACCCTCTCCGGCGGCATGCGCAGGCGTCTTGAAATCGCCCGCGGCCTCGTCCACAGTCCCCGCATCTTCTTCCTCGACGAGCCCACCACCGGCCTCGATCCCGTCTCCCGCGTCGCGGTCTGGGAAATGCTCGACAAACTGCGCAACAGCATGAAGCTCACCATCCTCATCACCACCCATTACATGGACGAAGCCGACAATCTCTGCGACCGCATCGCCATCATCGACCACGGCAAGCTCGTCGCCCTCGACACCCCGCTCGCTCTCAAGTCCAGCGTGCCCGGCTCCAGCGTCATCGAAGTGCAGTTCGGCAGAAATTCCATCGACCGCAAGCCCCAGCTCCAGCATCTGGCTGGCGTCACCGCCGTTGAATCCCGCGGCTCCGGCGAATATCGCCTCATGACCGCCAACGGCTCGCTCACCACCACGCAACTGGTCGAAATGGCCACCTCCGCCAGCGATCCCATCCGCGGCCTCAGCGTCCAAAACACCACGCTGGACGACGTATTCGTCTACTACACGGGTCGCCAGCTGCGCGACGAACAGGTGAAGGCCCCCAGCTTCATCATGCCGCCGCGCCCGGGGATGCAGCCATGAACCGCATGTGGGCAATTGTCGAACGGGAAATGCGAAAGTTCTTTCGCTCCCCCACGCTGATGCTGATGTCCATGACTCTGCCGCTGGTACAGCTCATCATCCTTGGCAATGCCTTTGGCGGCAAGGTCACGAACACCCGCATGGGAGTCGTGGACTACGACCATGGAGAGGAGGCGTTGAAGATCCACGAAGCCTTTCAGACTGTGGCGGCCAATATTCGCACCTTCGAGACCATCCCCTACGCCGACGAGCAGACTGCCAGAGAAGACGTACGCACCGGCAGGATCGATGCCGCAGTCATTATTCCTGCACAATATTCCCGGCGCGTGCTGGCGGGCGAATCCCCACACATCGGCCTGATGGTCGATAACTCCGATCAGTTTGTCAGCGGAAGTCTTGAATCCGAGATGCAGTCCCTCGTCGACGCCCTGAATGCTCCGTTGATTCAGCCGAAGGTCGTTGCGGCAATTACCCTCGATGTGGTTGAGCTTTACCCCTATATCGAGTACATGAAGTTTCTTCTCGCCGGCTCCGTGGCCCTGGCCATGTATATCTCGGTGATGATCGGCGGCGGGATGCTCTACATCGACGACAAAGCCCGTGGCGTTCACGAAGGCTACCTGGTCACGCCCATCACCAAACTCGAACTGGTCCTCGGTCTCAATATCGCCGGCGCCATGAAAGCCGTGCTTTCCGGCATCAGCCTGTCCGTCATCGGTTCACTTCTTGCCGGACTGGGAGTTGTCTTTCACCTGGCAGCCGTCTTTCAACTCGCGCTCCTGATCGTGGCGACATCGATTGCCTTCAACGGTATGATGTTTCTTCTTATGGTTCGCGTCGAGGATCCCCTGGTCCCGCGAGCCATGTTCGGAGTCCTCAATACCCTGCTCTTTTTCCCCAGCGGCGCAATTTATCCGATCGCGGCATTTCCCAAATGGCTGCGCGCCATCGCTGTGGTCGATCCGTTCACTTATGCTGTGCACGGTTTCAAAGCGATTCTCATCAAGGATGGCGGGTTCGCGGCGATTCAGAAAGATATTCTCTTCCTTTTCGGATTCGGAATTATTTCCCTCCTGCTGGCCACGCCGCTCTTTAAGCGGACCCTGTAGTAGAACGGGCGGGATATCTCCCGCCCTGTTTTACTCGGCTTTGGCTTTCTGCCCTGCCGATTTGCGCCGAAGTGCCCAGCGTCGCTTCAACGCCTCTGAAATCCGTTTTCTGCCTTCTGCGCTCAGATGCCGTTTTCGTCCCGCCCTGTGGGTTGTCTTTCCCGGAGGTCTGCCCCGTCTCTTCCCGGTTGCCGCACCCTCTGTCAAAAGAGCCCGGGCTTCCTTCAAGCGTGTAATCTGATCTTCCAGTTCCGCTACGATCTTATTCAGTTCCACTTTGTCCCTCCGTTACCGCATCAAACAGCACCCTGCTCACCTGAGTCAAGGCGGGCCCATTGCCTGGTTTGAGACTAAACGGGAAAGGCTATCATGACAATGCAGATGCGGGCGGTATGAAACTTAGTGGCCTTCATCGTCGAGTGAGGGTCGCGGCGCGGGCATCGACTGATCTCCATGGCCGGGAGTCCGATAACTTATCCCCAGCTGAGTATCACGCCCGCCCTCCTGGGTATAGCGGCGCAGACTTCTCAGCGTTTCCTGTTTATCCCGCGCGTACTCCATGGCCAGCCTGGTCAGCGCATAGGTCATGATGTCGCTGTGATGCAGGCCCTGCATCTCCGGATCGCGGCGGAAGTTCAGCCACAAACGGTGGACCAGCTGCACATCCTCGGCACGGAGCGCAGGTGCGTGCGGGCCGATGTGAAAGGCCTCCGTCTCGCCATCGGGCATCACGACATAGAAAGTAAACTGCCGCTTGGGCTCGGGCAGGTTTTCCCATGCCTGACCGATATGAAACGCCTGTTCCTGGGCCGACATCCGAGTCGATAAGCCTGATACCAGGGCCGCGACTTCCAGCGAATTCGCCGCCTGCACCAAAGCAGCAAAGATATCTCCCGCCGGCACCACCAGCAGCGAAATATGTTTCCCGAAGCTCTCGGCGACCGACACCGCCTTGGTGAAAAGCATCTGCTCATGTTCGCTGAAGATCTGATTCTCCACATACTCGGGGCCGCCCGCCCCCATCATCCGGGCAGTCAGCACCACGATGTCCTGGTCCTCGGTGCGGGTGCGCGCCAGCGTCCATTTCAGAGCGTAGGGGTTCACCGGATCGCGCATGGTAACCAGCACGCCACCTGGCCGCACCTGCAGCGCCTCGCGCCCGATCGTCTCCTGCTGCTCCAGCTGAAAATGCTCTTTCATCTGCTGCTGGGTCAGCTGATGCTTTGCCGCGTTTCTTCGCTCCGAAACCGCAAAGATCGTAAAGAACACGGCGGTAAAGAGCAGCCCGCTCTCCGTGGCCACGCTCTTGGTGATCAGGTTGACAATGGCAATCGCAAACAGCGTCAGGAACACGGAGAAGAGCCCGATGGGTAATTCAGTCCCGCCAATGCGCAGGTTGACAGGGACCTTCCATCCTCTCTCTCCTTTGTATTTCCGTCGCAGCACCAGCATGGCGAGCGAGTTAAACGTAAAGCTCCAGATCACGCCGAAGGCATACGCCTCACCCAGGGTAATAACGTTACCGCGGCTGGCGACGATGGTAAAAAGCTGCAGCCCGGTAATGACATTGATGATGCGATAGCTGGTGCCGAAGCGGCGGTGCGGCTTGCGAAACCAGTCCGTCAGCACCCCGTCCTCGGCGATGCGCATCATCACGCCGGTTGAACCGATCATCGACGTATTGACCGCTCCGGAGAGGATCAGGACCCCCACGATCACCACAAATACCCGGAAGACGATGCGAATAGCCTGCGGACCCCACATCGACATGGCCATCCCGGCGATCAGGTTGTCGCGATACACCGGCACTCGCACACTGTCGGGAATGATCATGGTCGCCAGTAGTGTCCCGACCCCGGTAAAGACAAAGCTGTAGATTGCGATAACGATCGCGGCCCGCTTCAGGTTCTTCAGCTTGGGGTGCTCGATCTCGCGATTCACCTGAGCCAGCGTCTCCTCGCCGCTCATCGCAAGAACGGAGTGCCCAAATGCCATGAGGATGCCAAAGATCCCCAGCATGGTTCCCAGGCGCGTGCCCCTGAGGAACCCCATAGCATCTCCCGAGAAGTGGAGGTTGGCGGGAATCGGGAATGGCGGCAGCTTTGCGTGCAGATGAAATGCGGTAACCCAGCCCCAACCCAGTAGCAGCACCACCATCACGGTGGTCACCTGCATCACACTCAGAGCCTTGTCCGTCGATTCCTCGATCCCCTTGGTGTTTTGCCACCAGTAATAGATCGTCACAGCTGCGGCAAACAGAGCGGCCGTCTCATTGATCGGCAAAGGGCCCGCACCGTGCCCCCAATGGATCATGCTGCCCGGCAGCCACCCATGAAGGGCACACACCTTCACCAGCTCGTTCAGCAGACCGACGATATATTGTCCGGCCGAAACCCCGGAGATCGGACCCGTCAGGATGTAATCGAACATCAGCGCGGATACGCTGAGTTTCGCGAAATTTCCCCCAAGCGCTTCCTTAACGACCCGGTAGACGCCCCCGCGGGTGAACATCGAGCAGCTCTCGACGTAAACTGCCCGCACCGCAAAGGAAAACAGCATCACGCCCAGGATGAACCAGGGCGCGGCTTTCCCTACCGCCTGTTCGGCAATGCCTCCTGCGTAGAAGGCCGAGGACCCAAGATCGTTGAGCACCACCGCCGCGGCCCGCCAAAACGAAATAAAAGTGAGCATGACCGAGGAAGCGACGACCAGCTTCACACGGTCGGACTGCGGCGCGTACCGAGTGGTTCCTGAGGACATTCGAGGCGATGAGCTTCTTCGGCGGCCGCGGCTCGGTTTTCTGCCTCCGCCGACGCGCCAGCGCTGAGTGTATGTCGCTATCGTTGCCCAGTCAATGGAAACCGTCCGACGCTGTGTTTACAGCGTCTTCCATCCACAGCAACCGGCGCCTGTGCCTCGGCGCTTCAACCCGGCGAACTTAATGCTGGTGTGCGTGTTCACCGGCCGTTTCGCCCGGCTCCAGTTCCTCACTTCGCCCAGCCGCTTTCCGGATCTTCACGCCTCGCCGGTGCAGCATCCGCTCCTCACCGCAGATCGCACACTGCCACGGATACCTCCCGAATATCGGCAGAATCCGCTCCTGCCAGAATCCTCGGCGCGAAACCCGCGCCATCTCCCTCTGCCCGCATCGCGGGCACTTCACCTTGGTCTTGGTCCTGCGTCCCTGTATTTCCGGCGGCGTCAACTCAGCTCCTTGTGGATAGGTGCCCGTACGGCTTTCTCCGCACCGGTGGCTCCAGCAGCCGAACGCCCGAACCGGCCCCACTGCGATTCGCTTTCCTTAATTTATGAAGCAGAAGATTACCATGATGTTTTGCGGAAATAACAACTCAAATCATTCTAATGAAACAGGGTTACTAAAGTCGCGCATCGACCCCCCAACCTTCGTCCAGTTAAACTAAGAACGATGATCCCTACGCTCCAATGGACCCCCGAAGGCGTTCGCTTCCTCGACCAAACCAAACTCCCCCTCGAAGAAACCTACGTCCTCGCCACCACCTATCAGCAGGTGGCTGACATCATTACCACCATGGTCGTCCGCGGCGCACCCGCCATCGGCGTCTCTGCCGCCATGGGCCTGGCGCTCGGCGTCAAAGACAGCCCCACCACCACCCTCCCCGATCTCGGCGCCGACTTTGACACCATGTGCACCACGCTCGCCGCCACCCGCCCCACCGCCGTCAATCTCTTCTGGGCCATTGAGCGCATGCGCCAGCGCTTCTCCACCCTCGCCGCCCGCACCGGAGCCACCACCGCCAGCATCCGCACCGGCCTCATCGCCGAAGCGCAACGCATGTACGACGAGGACATCGCCGCCTGCCGCCGCATGGGCGCCCATGGCGCGCCGCTCCTCCCCAAATCCGGCGGCGTCCTCACCCACTGCAATGCGGGAGCCCTCGCCACCTGCGGCTATGGCACTGCCCTCGGCGTCATTCGCTCCGCCGTCGAACAAGGCAGCACCCTCCACGTCTACGCCGACGAGACCCGCCCCTTCCTCCAGGGCGCGCGCCTCACCGCGTGGGAGCTCATGCACGACCACATCCCCACTACCGTCATCTGCGACAACATGGCCGCCAGCCTCATGCGTCAGGGCAAGATCAATGCCGTCGTCGTCGGCGCCGACCGCATCGCCGCCAATGGTGACGTCGCCAACAAAATCGGCACCTATAACGTCGCCATCCTCGCCCGCGAGCACGGCATCCCCTTCTATGTCGCTGCGCCATGGTCGACGATCGACCTGAAGACCTCGAACGGCGACGCCATCCCCATCGAACAGCGCCCCGCCCTCGAAGTCACCCACCACGCCGGCAAACAACTCACTCCGCACGGCGTCGGCATCGAGAACCCCGCTTTCGACGTCACGCCCGCGCAATATGTAACAGCCATCATTACAGAACGCGGCGTCCTCCGCCCCCCTTACAGCGAGTCACTCCAGGAACTGGAAGCCGCCACGGCGATCTGAAGAAGGGTTTAGGGATTAGGGATTAGAGTTTAGGAATTACGGGCCAGCAACGGCGCTCGCCCTAAACTCTAATCCCTGGCCTTCAAATCCCCTGCAGCCACTTCGCATACGGATACAGCATCAGAAACACCACCAGCGCCAGCACCAGCACGTCCGCGTACAGCAGCAGCAGCACCCCGCCGTGATAGAAACTCCACCGCCGCTGCAGGCACCGCGTCATCTCCCACGTCGACCACCCCGCCAGCGCCACCGGCACCACCATCAACAGCGAAGCCTGTACGTTCGGGAACCCGCCCACCGCAAACGCCAGCACCAGGCTCCCCACCATCAGCACCGTTCCCCGAACCAGCGATCTTGCTCGTATATTGAAAACGGCATACCGCATCGGCAAATGACGAGTCTACCGGATTCCATCGCCTCCCTGCCGGGTGCCCCATGTCCCTGGTTTTGGGACATGGGTTCGCGCATATGTAGTGAAAACTGGCCTCGATAGGCTGCCAATGACGATTCAATCCAATCCGCTTGCTTCCCTGCCCGCGGCCGCCCGGCGCGAGCGCATCGTCCGCCGCGTCGCCCGCGAGCTGCGCGACGGCTTCTACGTCAACCTCGGCATCGGCCTCCCCACGCTGGTCGCCAACCACGTCCCGCCAGGCATCGAAGTCGTCCTGCAGTCGGAAAATGGCATGCTCGGCGTCGGCCCTTACCCCATCGCCGGCACCGAAGATCCCGACCTCATCAACGCTGGCAAAGAGACGGTCACCGCGCTCCCCGGCTCCGCCTACTTCTCCTCGGCCGATTCCTTCGCCATGATCCGCGGCGGCCATATCGATCTCTCCATCCTCGGAGCCATGGAGGTCGACGAAGAAGGCACCCTCGCCAACTGGATGATCCCCGGCAAGATGGTCAAAGGCATGGGCGGAGCCATGGACCTGGTCGCCAGCGCAAGACGCGTCATCGTCGCCATGGAGCACTGCACGAAAGAAGGCGCGCCCAAAATCCTGAAAAAGTGCACTCTCCCCCTCACCGGCGTCCGCGTCGTCGATACCATCGCGACGGAATTAGCGTGGATCCGCGTCACGTCCGCAGGATTAGTGCTGGAAGAGGTTGCGCCAGGCGTCACGGTCGAGGAAGTTCAGCGCGTGACGGAGCCGAAGCTGACACCAGGCCCCGACCTGAAAGAGATGGCGGCGTAGAACAAAAATGCACCGTACCCATTTGATTCCCAAATAGATACCCGCAACGAATCCCGGAATCATATACATACACGCTAGCCGGAATTCTCCGCCCCAATGGAATCATATACTTGCGCGAGAAGACCCCCTCCAGGGGGCTGCTTCGCGAAAGAACATCCAGGCGCCTGCACCCATCCGGGGGTCAGTGCCCGTGCGGAACCACTTCGGCCGCCGTCGTCGGAGCCGGTTGCTGTTGCGGCGTCGTCTGGCCGTGCAGCAGCCCATACAGCGTGAACACCGTCACCAGCACCACCGCAATCGCCGCCGCAATCACATACCGAGCCTTCGGCCAGCGCGACACTTCCGGCTCGTCGTCCTCCATCCTCATGTCTTCGTCGTGCGCGTTCGGCGGCATCGACGGCTCTCCGAACAAAGCCCCCTGCGCCGGCACATCCACCGGCCGCATCGCAATCACCCGCGGCGCGGGAACTGCGGGCGCNNCGGCTCGATCCGCGTCGCATCGCGCGCGATCTCCAGCCGCGTTCCGGCCAGCGCGGCTACTTCCGTCGCGCCGGCAATTCCGCTCAGCGCCCGCCGCACCGCGCGCGCCATCGACTCGGGCAGCAACTGCAGCACCGGGTCGTTCTCGTTCGCCGGGAAGCGTCCCGTCACCGCATGTGCCACCACCCGCGCCGCCCAGCGAACATCGTCCGCCGCAGCCGTTCCGAATCCGGATCCCACCATCTGCAGACAATCGCTCCGCAGTTTGATCGTCTCGCCAATCGCTACTACGCTGGCTGCCTCCACATGCTTGTGCACCAGGCCGTGCGCGTGCATTGCTCCCAGCGCCGCCAGCATCGCATCCAGAACCTGCCGGCCTTCGGCTGGCGTCAGCACGCGGTCGCGCAGCACATCTGAAAGGTTCTCGTCGGTCAGCTCCATCTCGGCGACGACTACCGGCACGTCATCCAGGTGCGAGACCGCCGATTCCCGAATCGCGACCACATTCGGGTGGTGGATCTTCTCCGCCGCGCGCAATCTCTCGATGAGATCGTCCTCATCGTTCAGCGCCTCCGTGATGCTCAGCATCACCGGCATCCCGTCCGGCCCAATCGCCTCGAACCACGCGCGCCGGCCCTCCGGACGCACCAGCCGCCCCAGCAGCCAGCGGTCTTCGAGTTTGCGGCCTTCAAAGTCGCCCCACAGCATCATTCGATTCAGGCCTGCTGTCGCCATATCTTTCTTCCTCCTGCAGGTTCGCAGCGCTCGCGCCGCAAATCCGCTCCGGCACACTTCTATCCCTATAGTCCAGTAAACAGCGTCCCGTGCTCTGGTTGACGCGAATTTTCAAGCGCGTACAAAAGTTGGTACGAATCTGCGCCGTCAATTCCGGCTCTCACACTGCCCCGCAAGGTGCCCCCGCGCAATGCCGTGCCGGGTCGTTGACGGTGCTAGGCTCGACTGAGCCATGTCCTCTCCCTCATCCAATCCGCCGACCGCTCCGCAACCCGTCAAGCTCTGGTGCCCCGTCTGCGCGCGCTCCGTCGACGATCCTCTCGTTTGCGGCGATTGCTCGGCCGTCATCTGCCGCGTTTGCGGCTCTCCCCTTGAATCTCCCGACGAGCTGGCCTTTGGCTAAGCATCGGCGGTGTTGCCCCGGGTCTCGCTTTTGAGACCCGGGCTTGAATGAACTCCTCGGATGTTATGTCTCAGAAATCGGGTCAGCGCCATAAGCCGCAACCCGCTGCCGAACCCATCACCGTGAGCCCGCGCTGGCTGGCCATCGCCCTCGGGATCACGCTCCTGCTTGCCGCGCTCTGCGGATACGGCGCTCTTTGCCTCCTGTTCTACCAGGGCCAGTGGCAGCTTCTTTACCATCCCTCGCGCGCAATATCCGATACGCCCCTGCGCCACGGCGTCCCCTTTGATAACTTCAAATTCGCGGTTGACGAAGTCGGACGTCCCACCCTGAATGGCTGGTACATCCCAGCCGCTCCCAGCGCCAGATACTCCGCCGCCACCGTTCTCTACCTCCACGACGCCCGCGGGTCGCTCTCCGACTGCACGCCCGCTCTCCTCACCCTCCACGCCATCGGCATCAACGTCTTGGCCTTCGACTATCGCGGCTTCGGCTTTAGCTCCGGCGCTCACCCCACCGAACGAACCGCAACCGCCGATTCCATCGCCTCCTTCACATACCTCACCGATCTCCGCCACATCCCGGCCCGCAGCCTCATCGTTTTTGGCGACGGCGTCGGTGCGACGTTCGCGGCTCACCTGGCCACGCAGTTCGCGCCCGCCGGAATTATCCTCGAAGACCCCAACCAATCCGCCCGCCAGATCTATCTCGCCGATGCACGCGCGCGGATGTTGCCCCTGTGGCTGTTACAAAATGAGAAGCTCGATCCGACGGCTGACCTCGCGGCTGCCCACGTCCCGCGTCTCTTTCTCGACGTTCAGGGGAATTCGACCCGCACACGCGCGCTCTTCAACGCCTCGTCATATCCGAAGCAGTACTTCGATCTGCGCAACTCGCCCGGCTCCGCCTTCAGCGCCACCCTCCGCCGCTTTTTCGACGACGTGCTTCGCTGAGTTCCCGGCTTCAGCTCGCAGTTTTCCTCCGTCCTGCCAGCAGTCCTCCGCAAACGCCACCCAGCAGCTTCAGCCCGTGGGCAAGCACATAAGCGAATGGTTCCGGCTGGGCTCGCGTCAACGCAATGTAGATGAGCATCGCCACCACACCCACCAGCAACCCGTGTACAACAAAGCGAGCCTCGATTCCCCGCCCCACCCACCAGGCGAGCGCCAGGCAGGTGAGCAGCGAACCCACTGGCGCCACATACAGCAACGGGTGTTGCCCGAACTTCATGTTGATCGGAATCACGATCAGGATCAGCAGCGCCTCTGCCAGAAAGCCGCCGATCAGGATCCGAACCCAGTGCAGCCGGCCTGGTCCTCCGCTGGTTTCGCCTGCAGTCATTCCTCGCCTCCTTCCCTCCTGCGCCTTCATTCTGGTCCGCCGGACGGAAGCGGAATTGTAAAAACTTTACCCCGCCTTGTCCTGCCTGCTTGTCCCGGCTGTCAGAAATCAGCTACGCTCCCATGCGTCAGATCCCATGCCGTTCCTCCGCATCGCCGTGCTCCTGGCCCTCAACACGGCATTCGCCGCGCAGACGCCGTCATTCCGTCCCGTCACGATTCCAACCGGCCCCAGTCCGCGCTGGATCGCAGTCGCCGACGTCAATCACGACGGCAATCCCGACATCATTGTCGCCAATGCCGGCAGCGACAACGCCGACGATGGCACCATCATGGTCCTCCTCGGCGACGGCAGCGGCGCATTCCATCCCGCACCCGGCTCCCCGTTTCCCGCTGGCCATCTCCCCAACGACATCGCGGTCGCCGACATGAATCACGACGGCAATCCGGACCTCGTTGTCGCCAATCATCAGTCGCCCTACCTGCGCGTCTTCCTTGGCGACGGTCGCGGCGGCTTCCGACTCGCTCCCGGCTCGCCCGTCGACGTCCATTCCAACCCGCATCCCCACGGCGTCGTCGTGGGCGACTTCAATTCCGACGGCAAGGCCGACGCGGTCACCGACAGCTGGGGCACCAACCAAATCGAATTGCTCCTCGGCGACGGCACCGGCCGCCTCCTCACTCCAGGCACGTTTTTCGCCACCGGCCACCGCCCCTACGAGCGCCTCCGCTCCGCCGACTTCAATCGCGACGGCCATCCCGACATCGTCACCACCAACCTCGACGACGGCACAGTCTCCGTCCTCCTGGGCGATGGACACGGCGGCCTCCACAACGCACCCGGCTCTCCCTTCCCTGCTGGAGCAAAGCCGTGGGAGATCGCCATCGACGACCTCAACAACGACGGCATTGCCGACCTGGTTGTGATTCCGTATCAGCGAGACATCGCGGCTTCCTCCGAAAATGTCGTCACCGTCCTTGAGGGCGACGGCCATGGCGGTTTCCACCCCATGGCAGGATCGCCGCTCTCGCTCAGCGATTGCCGCGGACCCAACAGCGTCGCTGCTGGCGACTTATCCGGCCATGGCCACCACGTCATCGCCGTCGCATGCGCCGAGAGCAAAACCCTCATGCTCTACGAGCGCGGCGCCGACGGTCGCTTTACCTCGTCCTCCATGCCCATCCCCGGCGGCTGGGGATCCGTCGCCATCGCGCGCCTCACTGCCGATCCACGCGCCGCCATCATCACCGCCAACGCCGACGCCGGCTCCATCACCATCTGCTTCCGCCCGTGACCCATCGATCCGCTAT
Organism: Acidobacterium sp.; assembly: GCA_003152595.1. GTDB lineage: Bacteria > Acidobacteriota > Terriglobia > Terriglobales > Acidobacteriaceae > Palsa-343. The sequence continues at coordinate 10,772 of PMAM01000125.1, read as the reverse complement.
CATCGCAGCGCACTCTACAGGAGAAAAGCATGGCTCAAATGATCGTCCTCTACAAATCGCCAAAAGACCCCGCAACCTTCGATCAGCACTACGCCACAACCCACATTCCGCTGGCAAAAAAGATTCCCGGACTGCGCAAGTATGAAGTCAGCCGCGGCCCCGTCATGACGCCTTTTGGTCCTTCCCCTTATCACCTCGTCGCCACCCTCCATTTCGACGACATGCAGGCGATGCAATCCTCCTTCGCGAGCCCCGAGGGCCGAGCCGCCGGAGCCGACGCGCAGTCCATCGCCGACCTCGAAATCCTTCTTTTCGACGACCACGAAGTCTGATCAGGTTCATATCCACGCCCAACGCCGACCCCTGCCGTAAGTTGACCCCGCCCCCCGAACCCCGTAAACTAGCTCTTTGCAGCGAATGCGCCCACGCGTCTCTTCCGCCTGCATCCATTCCGAAAGCGAGATTCAAACTTACTCATGGCGAACCACGTTTCCGCGCTCAAGCGCGCCCGTCAGACCACGAAGAAGACCGCGGTCAACCGCGCGAATAAGACCCACTTCCGCGGCACGCTGCGCGCCCTCCGTGAAGCCCTCCAGAAAGGCGACGCCCAGACGGTCACGACCCAGTTCCGCGCCGCGGTGTCGGTCATCGATAAGAGCGTCCAGAAGGGCGTCATCCACGCCAACACCGCATCCCGGTACAAGAGCCGTCTGAATGCCCGCGTGAAAGCAGCAGCAGCCGGCACCTCCGCCTCGGCTTCCAAGGCATCCGCGCCAAAGAAATCCGCGAAGTCCGCCCGCTAAACGGCCCCGGGCAAACAAAAGAGCAGGAAGCACGGCTTCCTGCTCTTTCTATTCCCTACTTCCTATTCCCTACCCCTACCCCTCGGTGCTCAGAAACCCCGTCGGCACGTAGTTCGTCGTGACGCTTCCGTTGTCCACCGTCACAAACGTCACGCCTTCGCGATCCCCGAACTGCGCGCCCTTCCACCAGTTGCCGCAGACAGCTCCGCCCGTCACATAGTGAATTCCCATGCGGTGTACGGTTTCTGAGATGTGCGTGTGCCCCTGCAGCAGCGCGATCACGTCGTAGTACTCCAGCATCGGGATAATGTAGCTGGCATTCAGCACCGGCTCGTAGACCTTGCTGTTCGATCCCGGCCCGTAGCTCGCCATGCTCGTCGCGAGCGGCACGTGGCTGATCACGATGGAGGGAGTGCCCTTTGTCGCGATCAGCACCCGCTCCAGCCACGCCGCCTGCGTGATGTCGATGGCCGGTTCCCAGTCCCGGCCTTTGACCATAATCGAATCCAGCACGATGAAATTCACGCCCTTGTGCTGGAACGAGTAATAGGTCGGCGTGTTGAACACCTGGCGGAACAACGCCTTGCCGAAGATCACATCGTGCGAGCTCATTCCGGTCTCCAGCCCCGCCACATCGTGATTCCCCAGCACATGCCACACCGGCATGCGCAGCGTCTTTTCCGCTTCCGCATACAACTCGTACTGTTCGAGAATCCGATCCTTGTGCACCTTCAGCGCGTCGAAAACGTGATCGCCACCGCAGATCGCAAACTCCGCATCCGAAGCGTTGATCACCTCCATCGCCAGCTCCGTGCCCTGCGGCGCATCCATCTCCGGCTCAATGTGTACATCGGTGAAGAAAGCGAACGTGAAGCTGCCGCTCGACAATGCGGTGAGCCGCCCGGTCTTCTGCGCGCGCGCCCGCTTCCCGCCCAGCGCGCACCCCGCAGCGGCCAGCCCGGAACCTCTCAGAAAATTGCGCCGATTCATGCCGCCCATCCTGACCGCTAACGCTAGTTCTTACACCAGACTCGCGCTATGCCGAAGTAGTAATCGCGGGACAGTACTTTCGAAAGTAACCGGACTTCCCGGCTTGCAACGGTGACATGCATCACACGGTCACAAGAACAACGTCGGACCGTCCCGATCCGGGAGTCACGATCGATTCGCTGGGGGATGGGCTGCTCCAGCGTATACAACGACGGACAGTTTTGTGAAGAAAAAAACCGAACCCGCAGAGAGGGTCCGGTTGGGTACGACTATGCCCTGGGTCAGAACTGAAAGCTACTCTTCGCGAGCCAATGGGGCAGGGGCGCAGCAGCGCGTCGCGCCAGGTCTCTTCTCGCGACCAGGCTCGTCACCCAGATCCAGCGGCGTCAGTCCATCCGCGCGCAGCATTCCGTGGCGTGGCGTACCGCAGACCACGCATACCCCGGCCTTCGCCGTAATCTCAGCGCCGCAGCACCCGCAAAATGCAGCCATATCCCCGCCTCCGTTTCTCCTCTTGGATGAAGCCCGTACGCGAAAGATTCGCCTGTTCCTGGCCCGAACCGTCACGGATACCGGAACGACTTATCCGGATACGGCGGATGCTGCGGCACCGGTCGCGGATCCTGCTGGATCTCCTTCGTCAGCACATCGATGGCAGTCTGCAGTTCCGCGTCCTTGCCCTCATACGTCGCATGCGGCAGATTATCCACCGCGATGTCCGGCTCCACGCCATGCCCTTCGATGAGCCACTTCCCCTCCGGCCCATAGACGCCGGTCTCGGCTGCCGTGGCCACGCCGCCGTCCGCCTGGCGATTGCTGCCGCTCAGCCAGATCTCCCCGCCCCAGGTGCGCATGCCGATCAGCTGCCCCATCCTGAACCGTTTGAAACCCTCGCTGAAGGCCTCGCCGTCCGACGCCGTCTCCTGATCGCAAAGCACAACGATGTGCCCGCGGAACGCCTCCTGCATGTTCCAGGTCGGATTACCCACACGCGGCTGCCAGTAAAACCACGCCTGGCGCAACAGCTTGCCCAGCAGCCACGAGTCGATGTTGCCGCCATCGTTGTGACGAACATCGATGATCAGCCCCTCCCGGTTGAACACTGGATAGTACTCGCGCGCCCATTGATCGATGTCCCCGGCTCCCATGGCGCGCAGGTGAACATACCCGATCTTCCCGTTGGAAGCCGTCTCGACCTTCAGCCGCCGCGTGTACTCCCACTCCGTGTAGCGCAGATTTTCGTCCTGCTCCTCGCTCATCGGCTTCACCAGCACGTCGCGCGTCTCCCCCTTCGCGGCCTTCACCCCCAGCATCACCTGGACTCCGGCTTTTCCGCGCAGCAGCTCACGCTCGTCGTTCACGCTCAGCGCATCCACCCCGTCGATGCTGGTGATTACCTCGCCCTCCTTCACCAGCGAATCCGGCCGGGCCAGTGGTGGCGCCGTGTTCGGCAGATCTGGATCGTGCTCGTAGATGTGTTCCACTACAAATCCGCCCGCCTGCTCATCGCGCCGCAGCCGCGCCCCCAGCGTGGCCACACTCACGTCGTCCTCCGGCTTTCTCTGGTCGCCGCCATGAACGAACGTATGCAGCGCCGACAGTTCGCTCACCATCTGCGCAATCACATCGTTTAGCTCATCGCGGTCCGAGACTCGATCCACCAACGGAAGGTACCGGCCCTGCATCGCGACCCAATCCACGCCATGCATGTGCCGGTCGTAGAAGTAGTCGCGCTCCAGCCGCCACGCGTCGAGAAAGATGCCGTGGAACTCATCGCGTGGCGTCGTCGACATCTCCCAGTGCGCCAGATCCACCTTCGCCTTCGCTACCGTCTTCGCATCGCTTAGCCCCGCGCCCTTCACGTCCGAGTCGAACACGTAGAAGTCGTCGCCTTTGGGGACCAGCATCTTCTTCCGGTCCAGAGAAATCTCGAACCCCTTCACATCCGCCATCGCCGTGTCCGGCTCGTCGCCCTTGTTGTCGATGCTCAGGCATTGCAGCGTCATCTTCGGATGAATTTCGTCGCTCGCGTTCAGCCAGCACAGCCGCTTCGCCGTCGCCTGCAGGCTCTCATAATTGCCGGGCGGCACGGGAACCTCGTTCAGCCGCTCTCCTATACCGGCGAAATCGATCTTCACCTCGGGCGCCTTCTTTTCGTCGGTTCCCTTCGCCTCTTCCTTGCCGGAGTCCTTGCTCGCCGTGCTCTTCTCCTGGTTGCTGCCCGCGTCTTTCGCCGCTGTCGCGGCCGCGTCCTTCTTCGGCTCTTCTTTTTTCTCTTCCTTCTCAGGCGTATCCGGATGCAGCTCGTCGGCCGGAAGGAACGGCGACCGCAACCCCGGCACCAGCGCAACTTCGTAGATCTTCACCGGATGACTGAAATGCGGATCGGGCTGCCGCGTTCCCCACGGCGACGGCACCGTCGTATTCAGCGCGCGATCCGACAGGAAGTACAGCCACTTCCCATCCGAACTCCACACCGGCTTTTGGCTGTTGTACCGGTCCGACGTCAGCGTCTCAGTCTTCCCCGTCTCGACGTTCAGCACTCGGATCTGATCGAATTCGTTGTCGGCCGCCTCAACATAGGCCAGCCACTGGCTGTCCGGCGACCAGCTCAGATCGGAGAATCGACCGTTCATCGACTGCGCGATGCGCTTGTTCTCCTTCGTCTTTGTGTCGTAAATCCACAGCTGCTGATCCTTGTCATCATGCGCCAGCCAGCGCCCGTCCGGAGAAGGCACTCCCTCCCACCGCAGCACCTTCGCATCGTTCGTCCACTGCTCCGGCGCGCCTTCCCCATTCGCTGGAAACTTCCAGAACTCCGTCTCGCCCGTCTTCGTCGACAAAGCCACGATGCTTTTCCCATCCGGCATGAACCGCGCAGCGCGATACCGCACTCCGGAGTCGCTCCCCGCCACACGAATGATCCGCCCCGTCTTCGCCGGCAGCGTAAAGATCTCGCCCCTCGCCGTGAACACCACGCGGCTTCCATCCGGCGACAGATGCGCGTCGCTCAGGTACGTCATCGGCTTCGTCACCCAATGCTGGCGCAGCTGGTCGAAATCCGAAACCAGCGTGATCGGGATGACCGCCTCCTGCCCGCTCTTCAGATCGAGTGACCACAGGTCCGCGGCGCCGGCATAGACAATCCTCCCATCCCAGATCGTCGCGCTCTCAACATCGAAGAATTTCTGGTGGCTCTCCTGCTTCAGCCCGTGGCCCTCGCCATCCATCGACCACACATTCATCACGCCATCGCGGTCCGACAGAAAGTACACCCGCCCGTTCCAGAACATCGGCGCGTGCGAGGTCCCCTCGTAATCGCCGGTCAGCGGCGCCGCTTCGCCATGCCCGTCATACCGCCAGATTTGCTGGATGAATCCGCCCTTGTAGCGCTTCGTGTGGCTCCCCTGATATTCGAGCCGCGTGAAGAACAGCATCTTTCCATCCGTCGAATAGCACGCCTCCGATCCCGTCGCCAGCGGCAGCATCTCGCGCTCGGCGTGGCTCCCAATCAGCACCAGGCTCGAATCGGGCAGCGTCGTGTACCGCCGCGTTTCGATCAGCAGCCGCCCATTCGGATTCCATCCCGCCGGCTCCGCACCGCTTTCCCACGTCTGCCGCTGCGGCAGCCCGCCCTCGATCGGCATCGTGTACACCTCGCCCGGCCCTTCGTACTCGCCCAGGAATGCGACCGTCTTCCCATCGGGTGAGATCTTCGCCTTCCGCTCCTGGCCCGGTGCGGAAGTCAGCCGGTGCGCGGCGCCTCCGTGCACGTTCACTGTCCACAGATCGCCCTCTGAAGTAAAGATCAGCGTCTCGCCATGCAGCGCCGGCTCACGATAATAGCCCGCTCGGCCCGCGGCATCATCGCTCGCGTAAACAGCCAGAGCGCCCATCGAACCAACCGCCAGAACCATCGCACAACGACGCAACGCATACACAGAGAACATGGGCACAAGCACCTTTCGCTCCATGACGCATCCCGTCGCGCATCACGGAGAGTGAAAATTGTCAGGGTTGCGGGGACAGAAGTTTCACTTTACCACCGGCTCGCTGCCGCACCAGGCAAATGGGACCAGACGCCCCCGCGCGAGTGCTCCTCAGGCACTCTGCAGATCCATCGCCACCACTTCATGCAGCCCAATCTCCGGCACCTCGAGCACCGCCCGATCCCCAACCATGCGATGCGCAACCTCAGTGCCTGCCACCAGCAAATGCACCTTCCTGACTTGCCGCCTCTCCGGAATCCTGACGGACACTCTCTGCCGCGTAATCGGAATGATCTCCCGCACCGGGCCCTTCATCATCATCGGATTGGTCAGGTTCACCAGATGCACGGTCATCGAATCGGCCTGCTCCCACACCGCCGCATCCAGAACCCCCTGGCCCTCCACCGTCACCGGCTGTCCCTCATTCGTCACCCACGTCACAGCATTGCGCAGCAGCTTCCCGTGATCCACATCGAGCACCTGCCAGAAGGTGCGATCGATATCGCCAGGAAAATAGATCACGCGGCCCTTCCCCTCCAGCCGCTGGTACACGCCGGGTTTGTGTTGCGAACCAAGCCGCGCAAACACCGACTCCATCGGCAGGTCCGGATAGCTCGGCACGATACGCAACGCAACAGCGCCGCTCTCCTCCGCCGGCGTCACATCGACCTGATTCACGGCGTTCACAATTCGTCCCGCATCGTCGAACCCCTGCACCAGCGGATGAACCAGGCTCGATCCCGTCCTTTCCTCCAGCGACAGATACGAGTTCCGCATATTCTCTTCGACCCGCCCCGCATAGCGCGCGCCAAACAGATCCGCCAGCCCGAACTCCTTCCGCCGCACGCCCCACTCGTCGTAGAGCGAAGTCTCATACGTCGCCACCAGGCCTCCGCCCTGCCGCACAAACTCCCGCAGCTGCGTGCATTGCCCATCGGACAGCGCCGCGATGTTCGGCAGGATCAGCGTCCGAAACGCCGCCAGATGCTCGGCATCGAGGCACCGGTCGTGCACCATCTCAAACGGAATCCGCGCCTCCACCAGCGCCTCATAAAAGCCCAGCGCCGGCTCCTCCACCTTCTCCCGCGCTTTCTCGCCGCCGTAGAACCACGCAGTCTGCTGCGAATACACCAGCCCTACCCGCGCCAGCGGTCGCACGTTGCGCAGATACGCTTCATTGGCGTGGTGCCACGCGAAGATCTCTTCCACTACCGGCATCCAGCGCCGGTCCAGCGGTTTCGCGTTGAACTTCACAAACCACGGACGCATCCCCTGCGCGATCCCGTCCGCCGCCCACATGCGAATCTCAGCGCCGCTTTCGACGGAATCCTTCCAGCGATGCTCATCGTCAATGCCCACACTGAACATCCCTACCACCGGTTTGCTGCCCATCGTCGCGCGAAACTCCTTCGCGCTCTTGCCGTTTGCCCACGGCGCCATCACTCCGTGGCGGCTCTGCCGGTCCGCGCACATCGTCGGCGCCAGTTCCGCCACCGTCTTCATGTCCTGGCCGCTCAGAGCACCGCCGGTGTTAGCAATGAAACTTGCATCGGCGTTGATGGCCCGGATCTTCGCATTCCACAAACGCCACAAATCGAACAGCCGCTGCTCGTGCCACACGATGTATTGCTTCCGCGCCGGATCCTGCGGATCGTCGGTGCGCGGCAGATCCATCCCCGAGAACTCACGGAAATTTGCCTGGCAGTGCTCGCAGTAGCACATCCCGCTGCCTGCCCACCGGTTGGTGAAGATCCCATCGGGCCGGTACTTGCGCATGATCTCCTCATGCACCGCGGTCATGAACTCGAAGTTATACGGCCCAAGAGCGCAGGTGAGCCAGTATTGCGGATCCGACGGATGCCGCTTCTTCTCTCCGTCCGGTCCCACCATGATCCAGTCCGGATGCGCATCCGCCGTCTTTTGCCAGCACGCATGGGCATCGGTCCTCGCCACGACATTCATGCCCATCTTCCGGCAACCGGCATTCATCTCCCCGAACGCGTCGCGATCCCCCAGCCACGCGCTTCGCTTCTGCAGGACGATCTCCGTCGGATAAAACGCCACCACCCCCCCGGCGCTCAGACACGCAGCGTCGGCATGAACCTTCCGAAAGTAGTCCAGCCAGAACTGCGGATCGTAGTTCCCCGGATCGTCCTCGACAAACGCCAGCTGCGCCCAGCGCATCGGCCGGTCGTACCAGCCCCCAGCCGAACCAGCGTGCTCCACCGCTGCTGCCCACGCATCCTCGCCTCGCGGCCGCACCATCCAGCTCCCTGCCGCCACCGCCGACTGCTTCATGAAATCCCGTCTGCTGCTCGTCATCGCACATCCCCGCCCGGCTCATCACCGTGATCCGCCCATCATAGCTGCGCTTCCGTTTGCGCTCCTCAAACGCATCCGTGAGGCTCATTGCCCCCTCCCCCGCGCCCGCGTTACCCTTCCCTGTGATTCCCTCGCTCCGCAGCGACTTCAACGCGCGCTTCCGCCCGGAGGCCTTTCGCAATCTGCGCCACTCGCTCGACGCCATCGCGCGCACGCGCGTCGCCTTCCCCATCGCGGAGACTCCCTGCTTCTTCCCGCAATCCCTGCTCGATGACATGGCCCGCATCGGCGCCGAACTCACCCTTCGTCTCGTCAACGATCCCGCTTACCTCGCGCGCTCCCTCGCCGCCATCCCCGAACGCTGGCGCGCCGCCGACCAAAACGCTCACCCGCACTTCCTCACCGCCGACTTTGGCCTGGTCCGCAATGCTGATGGCTCTCTCGCCCCGCGCCTGGTCGAGATGCAAGCCTTCCCCTCGGTCTTCGGATTTCAGTTCGCCTCCTGCGAAGGCTACCGAACCGCCTTCGGCCTCGATCCATCCCTCCACTACCTCTTCGGAGGCCTCGACGAGTCCGCGTACTGGAAGCTCCTCACCCGCACCATCGTCGCCGGCCACGATCCCGAGACCGTCGTCCTCATCGATGTCGATCCAGCGAACCAGAAGACGCTGCCCGACTTTCACATCACCGCCGATCGCCTCGGCATCCCCATCGTCGACATCGCTGACCTCCAACCCATCGACGCCGCGTCAAAATCCCCCGGCCAGCTCCGTCGCCTTGCATATCCCAGCGGAAAAAACCTCGTCCCCATCCGTCGCATCTACAATCGCGCCATCGTCGACGAGCTGCTTCGCAAACAGGTGCCCCTCCAGTTCGACTACCGGGAATCGTTCGACGTCGAATGGGCTGGCCACCCCAACTGGTACTTCCACGTCAGCAAGTTCTCCATCCCCTTCCTCGACCACCCCGCCGTGCCTCGGGCCTTCTTTCTCGATCAGCTCTACCGCGATGCCGCCCTCCGCGACCGCTTCGAGTTCGGCCGCGACGCCTGGATCCTCAAGCCGCTCTTCTCGTTTGCCGGCCAGGGCATTCAATTCGCTCCCACCGACGCCGACCTGGCCGCCATCCCCCCGGCCCAGCGAACCAGCTACATCCTGCAGGAGCGGGTCACCTTCGTACCCGTCATTGACACCCCCTTCGGTCCCACCCAGGCGGAAATTCGTATCCTTTATGTATGGCCCGATCGTGCGTCTCTCACGCCGCTGATCTCCCTCGTCCGCCTCGGCCGGGGTCAAATGATGGGAGTCGACCATAACCGGGGTCGGTCCTGGGTAGGTGCCTCGGCAGCCTTTTTCTCCACCCAAACGTCTACTCCAAAGTAATTTAGCCACAGATATCCACAAGAAAGCTCCTTTCCCACAGGCGAAGTCCCGCCCTGCCCCGTTTTGGTCATTGCCACGCCCCATTTGGTCATTTACAAATAGGGGCGAAGATGTAAACTTTGGTAATTGGCTAACGCCATGGTTTGCGGGTACTGTAGGGATTAACAATCGCTCGGCCCATCTTATGGAATCTGCCGTTTGTTCGCCCTACGGAACCAGCCCCTGGCATCATTACCGCGGCGCCGTTCGCTATCCCGTTCAGTTGCGGGTAACCGTTCTCGCCGAAGGCCAGGATAACGAAGCCCTCACTGAGGATCTCTCCGCCAGCGGTTGTCTGTTACGCCTGCGGGAGCCACTTCGGGAGGGGCAGCAAATTGATTTCCTTGTGGAGATTCCGGCGGGCATGCTGGATTTCTCTGTGACTGCGGCGGTGCACTGCTCTGGAAGAATTGTCCGTTCTTATTGGAACAATGGTCAGCCCTTCGCCGCTGTTGTTATTGACGAGTACAGGTTCCAGTAGTCGGACAAACATTTATGACGCAAACAAACGGCAACGGCAACGGTGTAGCCCCCCAGGCGGTTGAACCCTCCCCTGAGGTTCGGGTGATTCTCTCTGACTCGCAGGCAATCTATCGAGTCGGCATGCGCAAAGTCTTCGGACCCGATTCAGGCGTTGTGGTCGTCGCCGAAGCCGACAACCTCCAGAGCCTCCAGGACACCGTGCAGCGTGTCCCCGCTGAGGTTCTCCTTCTCGAAGGAGCCATGATCACCGGCACCGCCAATGCGGTCCCGGCCGTCGTGCGCCTCGCTCCCGATCTCAAGATCATCGTCCAGGCCGCCAATAACGACGAGTCGCATACCGTGGACCTCTACCGGCGCGGCGTGCGCGGCATCATTCCCCGCTCCATCTCGCCCGATCTGCTCGTGAAGTGCGTGCGCAAAATCGCCGCCGGCGAAACCTGGATCGACAATCAGTCCGTCACCTGGGTCATCGAAGCCTATCGCTCCCAGGCCGGCAATGTGAACAACCCGCGCAATCAGCCTCGCCTCAACCAGAAGGAGATGCTCATCATCGCGGGCATCACCCAGGGCAAGCGCAATAAGGAAATTGCCTACCAGCTCGGCACCACCGAGCAGGTCGTCAAGAATTATCTGCGCAAGATCTACGACAAGCTGGGCGTCTCCGATCGACTCGAGCTCGCGCTCTACTGCCTGCACCATCAGCTGCACAAGACCGCAGCCGAAGCCGACTCGCGCCCCCTCGAAATCTCCGCCCAACCGTAGCT
>PMAM01000300.1 GCA_003152595.1 Acidobacterium sp. | reverse complement strand
GGCATGCTGGTTCCGGTTGGAATCACCCCGACCGCATCCTTTGCCACCACCACCTTCCTGCAGGACGCATTGTCCGTCCCGCAATCCTGCACAGCCTCCAACCTCCACGTCACGACTCTTGGAACCACCGGCGGAGGCGGCGCGCTCATCAGCCTCGAAAACCAGGACATCCTCAATGGGCAGGAAAGTCCGACCGCCGTTCTCTCCTGCCAGGTGTACGGCGCGAATGATGGACTCGGCGAAGCAACTTCCTGCAACAACACCGCCGCGGTCCCGCTCAACGCCAACTCCCTCATCGCCTTCAGCGCTACTAACTTCGGCACCCGAGAGAATTACTATGGGGCCACCCTGCTGGTCAGCTTTACCTGTCAGTAAGCCACTATAAGCAGGCAACTCGAGGCGGCCATCGTGCCGCCTCAAGCTCTTTTGCAGACGAAGCTATCGCGCCTCACCGTATCTGCAGTCCACGGATCAGTCCCGAGAAACGGGCTTGTGTGTCGTAATGTCCGTAACGTCGCCCAACCCGGAATTCCCCCAACGCCCCATTCAACGAGCCGCCCTTCCAGCTTCCCCCTTCCANNCTTCCCCCTTCCAGCTTCCCCCCTCCCATGACCTTCGTACCGTACCCGCCCCACATTTCCCTTGCTTCCTCCACCCGTAGCACCCTAGCCTGTTATTAAGGAACAGTGTTCCCGAACAAGCCTCACCCTCCCGGTGGGGCTTTTTTATTGCGCGTGCAGCGCGTGGTTTTTCTGAACGCTGACAACTGAACGCTGAACGCTGCTCAAGGAGGAAACAATGTCAGATCCAGCCACCATCACGAACCCGGATCCCGGTGCCCCGAACCCGCAGCCCGCTCCCACTCCCCGCCGCTGCCGCTCCCTCACCGTCCGCGGCCTCCAGTGCCGCGAACGCGCCCTCCGCGGTCATGACCTCTGCGTCACGCATGCCAAAAACCGCTTCCCCGTCTGTCCCAAAGGCCCGCGCGTCGCCATCCCTCTCCTCGAAGACCTCGACACCATCCAGGTCGTCGCCACCCAGGTCGCCCAGGGCCTCTTCGCCGACACTCTCGACCCCCACCGCGCCGGCAAAATCCTCTACGCCTGCCAGATCGCCGCCCTCACCCTGTCTCGTCCCCCGCGTTTCCAACCCGCTGACAAGCCGCCCCTCGCCCAGCAACCCGTTGCCGATGTCTTCCCCGCCGTCGATGGCTCCCTCCTTGGCCCCAGCCTCTCCTGGTCTTCCGATCAGGTTGGCTTCCAGCCCGTCTGGAGCTACCACAAGCGCCTCTACGAACGGGAGTGCCAGCGCCTCGGCAAACCGAAGCCTCAGGGTCCGGACGATTTCCCCGCCTCCGGCTGGCTCAGCCCCGAAGAGGTCGAAGAATACAACCGCTGCCCCGAGGGACTCGCCGAGAGTTTCTGGGAGCGCATCCTCCGTCTGCGCATCGAAGCCGACCAGCGTGGCGAACTGCCCCCGCTCCACCAGCGCACTTGTTCCTATGTCACGTATGGCCATCCCGACTGCGAAGGCCCGGGCGGCGATCAACGCTGCGAGTTCTGCTACCGCGAGCGCGAAGAGTTCCTCCGCCTCCCTCCCCGCGAAGAACCCTCACTCCCGCGCGACTCAGCCCCCCAGTCCATCGGCGACCTCCAGGCAGTAGCTCAGCCCGCGCCCAATCCATCGCAACCCAGCCTCGACGAACTCCTTGACCCGCTGGGTTGCACGAATCTCCCCCCGCTGGCTTTTGTATCAGGGCACGACCTCGGTCGTGCCGAAAGAGCTTTCAAAAAGGATCAGGGCTTAAACCCCCGTTCGCGGACCGTCCATCCCGTCCAGCGGGACAGGTCCCCGTCGTCGAACTCGACAACACCGGAATGGGTCGAGTTTTCAGCAACTTGCCAAACCCCCCGCACCAGGGGGGAGGGGGGGCCACGCACCGCTCACCGCTTCTTCGCCAACCGGACTTCAGCTGACCGCTAACCGCTATCCGCTGAACGCTGTCCTGTGGTAAACGTGACGAATGCGTGCCGTAGCCGAGAAGTTGCACCTCAGCGAAATTGCGCCGGGGCTGGTTCAGTCGGAGATTCGCGCCATGACCGTGGCCTGCGATCTGGCGGGCGGGGTCAACCTCGCCCAGGGTGTTTGTGATACCGACGTTCCCTCGCCCGTCGTTGCGCGTGCCATCGAAGCCATCCACCAGGGCCTCAATATCTACACGCGCATGGACGGCATCGAGAGCCTGCGCCAGGCCATCGCCGCCAAACTCGCGCGCCACAACGGCATGAGGGCCGATCCCGACGCGGAGATTCTCGTCACCTCGGGCGCGACCGCCGGTTTCCAGGCCGCCTGCATGGCGCTCTTCGATCCGGGCGACGAGGTCGTCCTCTTCGAGCCGTTCTATGGCTACCACCTCAACACGCTGCGCGCTCTGCGCGTGCAGGCCGTCTCGGTTCCACTCAGCGCGCCAAACTGGGCGCTCGATCTCGACGCGCTGCGACGCTCCATCACGCCACGCACGCGCGGCATCGTCGTCAACTCGCCCTCGAATCCCTGCGGCAAGATTTTCTCGCGCGCGGAAATGGAAGCCGTCGCCGCCCTGGCCATCGAGAACGACCTCTTCGTCCTCACCGACGAGATCTACGAGTACTTTGTCTACGATGGCGCCCAGCACATCAGCCTGGCCACTTTGCCCGGCATGGCCGAGCGCACCATTTCTATCTCGGGGTTGTCCAAAACATTCAGCATCACCGGCTGGCGCATCGGGTATCTCGTTGCGGATCGTCGCTGGCTCGGGGCCATCGGCTATTTTCACGACCTCGTCTACGTCTGCGCACCGGCGCCGTTTCAGCACGCGGCTGCGGCGGGCCTGCTGCAGTTGCCGGATTCTTTTTACTCCGGCCTCTCCGGCGAGTACCAGGCCAAGCGCGACATGCTGTGCGCGGCCCTGAGCGACATGGGGCTGACGCCCTCGATTCCCCAGGGCGCCTATTATGTGCTCGCCGATGTTACAAAATTGCCGGGCGCCACGGCGCAGGAAAAAGCCCGCACGCTGCTGCGCAATACGGGCGTCGCCGGCGTGGCGGGAACCGCGTTCTTTGCCGATGGGCGCGGAGAGAACCTGATCCGTTTCTGCTTCGCCAAGCGCGACGAAGATCTGGCGCGCGCCTGCGGCCTGCTGCGCGGGCTATGAAGGAGTCAGGCGGCGGTTGTCGTCGCGATATCCACCAGCGGATAGCCCAGCTTCTTCCACTCGTCGTAGCCGCCACGCAGCGGCCGCACGCGATGGATGCCCATGCCGCGCAGCCTGAGCGCCATGCGCGCCGCGGTGGCTTCGCTGGGGCAGGTGCAGAACAGCACAATCTCCTGGTCGCGCGGGATGCGGGCGCTCTGCTCCACCAGCTTGTCCGGCGTCAGACTCAGCGCGCCGGGCAGCGTGCGCGGATCGGGCAGGTAGTCGAGCGGATGCCGCAGGTCCACGATGAACACCGGCTGGCCGGAGTCCATCATGCTCTTCAGGTCGCGTGGTTCCAGCCGCGCCATGCGCACCGAGCGCAGAAACGCGCGCCGCTGCAGCATGCGCCACAAGAGAAAGCCGATGAAGAGCAGTGCGAAGATCGCGCCGAAGAAGTGCGCCGTGGTCGAGAGGGCTCTCGGATGATGCTTCAGCACATCGCCGAAGAAGCGTCCGCTCAGCGTCACCGTGAGAGTCCACAGCAGCACGCCACCGGCGTCGGAGAGAACGAACTTGCCGTAGTTCATCCCGATCTGGCCGGCGATGGGCGCGGCCACCGAGCCCAGCCCGGGAACAAATTTCGCCACCAGCAGCGCGGTGGCTCCCCGTTTGGTGAAGTAGCCCTCGGTCTTGCGCACGCACGCCGTGCTCTCCAGACTCAGCCGGCACATCAGCCGCACCACCGCCGAGCCGTAGCGCTTGCCGAAGAGGTACCATGTGCTGTCGGCCAGCAGACTGGCCGCCAGCGCTGCGCCCAGCACCGACCACAGACTCAGCTGGTGGGTAGCCGTCAGCGTGCCGGCTGTGAGCAGCAGCGGCGCACTCGGGATGGGAATGCCCAGCTGCTCGGTCAGCACCCAGAGGAACACGATCCCGTAGCCGTATTTGATGAAGAAGTCGAGCGCGATGGGCATTGTCGGCAGCCTGCGAAGCGGAGCTTCAGTATAGATGTCGCGCGGAGCAAAAAGGGCGCGTCGGGTTTCAGCGAGGGCCTCGTTGGATCGGTACAGGCCCGCCACCGGATCGGGTTGAATCCTTCTCGTCGTCGGAGCCGGGGCGGCGGCCCTTCTGCCCATCCGCTGATGCAAGCCGCTGCGACGACTGGTACTGGATCAGGCTGTCGACCTGTTCGCGGTGAACCTCCGCCAGCTCGTCAATCAGCGCGAGCAGCTGGATTTTGCCACGCTCGGAGAGCAGCGTGAACTCCACACCCGCGGCATGGCCGGAGTGCAGTTGCCGAACCGAGGCCTGGACGCGCAGCGGCAGCTGCCGCACGGTGAAGGTCATCTCCACTTTCTCGCCCTCGCGAAAGCCATGCCGGTCTCCCACCAGAATCCTGCAACCGCCCAGACTCAGGTTTTCGATCTGCCCCACGGCCCGCACCGCAGAGCTCAGGCTCCGCATCTCTGCGTTGCCGCCGCAGGAAAACCGGGGGTGCTGCCTGCGATCTTCTCCGCTCTGCGCCACACACGCCCCTTCCGGTCAACGATCCTGAAACGGTTATCGGCGGAAGGGAAAGTGTTCATGAGAGATACAGTGCGGCGAAACGGACGTCTCAAATTCGAACAGCATTTCAAGCATCCGCTCGTGACCGCCGATACATCGATTGCGGCGCATCCCGGAGTACTCTGGTTCCATGCCATCGGAGGTCGCTGCGCGCTCGTCGACAGGCTCTGTAACCCAATTCACTGCGGCCCGCGCGGTGCTGGAGAAAGCCGTCGCAGAACGGGCCTTTCCCGGAGCCGCATACGGAGTGCTGCATCGAGGCTCGATCGTCGCACTCGACTCGGTGGGCCGGTTCACCTACGAACCGAACTCGC
>PMAM01000252.1:3150-5689 GCA_003152595.1 Acidobacterium sp. | reverse complement strand
GATCTCAACGGCCAGTTCTCCCTGTCGGGCACCGCGACCTTTCCCGGCACCACCTGTTTTGTGAACCAACCGTCGGTCACCACTTCCCTGGTCACAGGCAGCAGCCTGGCGATGACCTACACCGACGCTGCCAGCTCCACCACGCTTACCGCTGTCGGCACCTTCAACACCCAGGCCACCCAGCTGACCATCACCAACTGGTCGATCTCTGGCGGCGCATGCAATGGCGACTCCGGTACCGGCTCGCTGACCCTGCAGTCGCAGAACCTGTAAACGAGCCGGAAGCTGGAAGGGAGAAGCAGAAAGCCTCTGGCTTCTCCCTTGCTTCTGTTTGCCATTCCCTGTTCCCTATTCCCTATTCCCTGCCGTTGGCCTCGGCCAGCGCGCTTCAATCGTCGTCGAGATTCCGCCGCGCGGCCGGAAATCCCCCTTCACGACAGCCCACACCGGATCGCAGGCACGGACCACATCGTCAAGAATCCGGTTCACGACGTTCTCCTGGAAAATGCCGAGGTTGCGATAGCAGAAGAGGTATTCCTTCCACGACTTCAGCTCCAGGCACTGCTCGCGCGGCATGTAACGCAGCGTAATCACGCCAAAATCGGGCAGGCCGGTCTTCGGGCACACGGAAGTGAATTCCGGATCGTCGATCGCAATCTCATATCCAGGGAACTGATTGCGCCAGGTCTCGATCGCGGGAAAGTCGAAGTCGAGCCCGGCCTGTGCATGCTCGTCGGTGTAACGCGGGGCAAGGGCCATGCACCAATTCTACGAGGAAGTGGAGAGCGCTCGAAATTGCGCCGATGCGCTCAGGGGAACTGCAGTACACACCCCGATACCCACGTGACATTCGATTTTCTCGAACCCGAAAGCCCCCGATGCATGTCTTATATACTGACTCACGGTTTGACGCATGCAAACAAAGCAGGCAAGGCCGCACACGGTTCGCATCTGGACCGCGACCATCATTGCCATCGTTCTGATCTTCTATATCGTCCACCTCATGACACGGGGAAGTCTGCCCATCCGTGTCGCCGAGGCTACGGTGGGAAATCTCACCACCACCGTCTCCACCAACGGCAAGGTCGAGCCGCAGCCGCAGGCGAACTTCGAAGCACACGCGCCCTTCCCCGGAATTGTCCAGACTCTCAACGTCCACGAGGGCGAAAAGGTTCAGGCCGGTCAGCTGCTCCTGGCTATGGATGACACCGAAGCCGAAGCGCGGCTCGCCACGGCCCAGGCCGCCCTCAAAGGCGCCCAGACCAGTTATCAGGCTGCGAAAAACGGTGGAACCCAGGAGGAACGGAACTCCCTGAAGGGAGAAGTCGCCAGGGCGCAGATCGACCACGACCAGGCGCAGCAGAACCTCCAGGCCCTCCAGAATCTCCAGTCTTCCGGAGCCGCATCGCCCAGTGAAGTCAGCGCGGCGCAGACCCGGCTGGCCGCCGACACCAGTAGCCTCCAGGTGCTCCAGCAACGGCTCACCGATCGCTACGGGAGCGACTACGTCGGCCATGCGGAAGCCGCCCTCGCCGACGCGCAGGCGGCTTACGCAGCGGCACTCGATGCCCTGCACCAGGCCATCGTCCACGCGCCGTTTGCGGGCACGGTCTATTCCGTCCCCGTCTCGCGGACCGAGTATGTCAACCAGGGCGGCCTCCTGCTCTCCATGGCCGATCTCTCAAAGCTGCAGGTGCGTGGTTACTTCGACGAGCCGGAAATCGGCAAGCTGCAGATCCACCAGCCGGTCACCATCGTCTGGGACGCGCGCCCCAACGAAACCTGGCACGGCCACATCAGCCGCATGCCGTCGACCATCATCACNNACCGTCGCCAATGTGTCTAACGTTCTGATGGTGCCGCGCGACGCACTCCACATCGAGCGGGGATCGACGTTCGTTTACCGCAAAGAAGGCAACTCGCTGCACCACGTCAAAGTGACGATCGGCGTGTTGAATCTAACCGATGTGCAGGTCCTCAGCGGCCTGAAGGCTGGCGATGTGGTCGCCCTCGGCACCACAAACGCTCAGCCGCTCAGCGAGGGCGTTCCAGTCAAAGTCGTCCAGTAGGGGGGAGGCGTGCGGAAACAGTTCAATCCCGTGGCTAGAGTCCTTTTTGTTCTTACCGCGGCCGTGTTGTGTACGCTGGCGGCGCACGCCGCCAATCCTGCGCACCGCGATCTGGAGCTGGGCCGCGCGGACAGCGCCCTGCAGTCGCTCAACACGACCCTGGCCGCCCATCCCAGCGACGCGGAAGCCTTCAATCTGCGCTGCCGCGTCTACTACCAGGAACAGGATTGGGACAAGGCCATCGCGGACTGCGAAACAGCCGCCAGGCTGGCTCCAGGCGACAGCAATTTCCACCTGTGGCTGGGCCGGGCCTATGGTCGGAAGGCCGCGCACGCATCGCTGATGGCCACCTACCCGCTGGCCCGCAAAGTCCACACTGAGTTCGAGCAGGCCGTGCAACTCGATCCTCGCAACGCCGTCGCTCTGTCCGATCTGGGTGAGTTCGACGTCATGGCGCCCATCATGCTCGG
>PMAM01000252.1:0-3129 GCA_003152595.1 Acidobacterium sp. | reverse complement strand
CGCCTCGACGAGATGGTCGCCGCCGCCCACAACGGCGCTGCTGCGGATCCCCATCACGGACCGGCGCTGTTCGACGGCGCCACCAACCTCATCCTCGCCAACCGTGAACCCCAAACCGCCATCGAGTGGCTCCGCCAGTACCTGAATTCGAATGCCCAGTCGGAGCTGGCGCCGTCCTTCGTGGCGCGCGCGCAGCTGGCCGAGCTTCTGCAGCAGCAAGGCGACGCCGCCGGCGCCCGGCAGGAGCTGACCCTGGTCCATTCGCTGGCATCCGGCTACAGAATCCCCTCAGGAAGCCCCACTCAGCGTGACGCCGGTCTGTAAACTCAGAACGATGGAAGTGTCGGAGAAGATCCGGACAGTAATGCGGAGTCGGCGTCGCACGAAATTCGCCACTGCCCTGTTGCTCCTCACGCCCCTCGCCGCTACTGCCCAGATCTCCCTCTCCAGCGCCGTCGATCTGGCCGAGAAGAACAGCACTTCCGTTCGCGGCGCCCTCGCCAGCGTGCAGAAGGCCACCGCCGCCCTGGCCGAAACCAAAGACGCCTACATTCCGAACTTCGTCCTCGGCATCAGCCCCGGCTACGCCTACGGCTTCCCGCTCGGCTACCCCTCCTTCTTCAATGCAAACGCAACCTCCCTGGTGCTCTCCTGGTCGCAGAAGGATTACATGCGCGCCGCGCGTACAGCCCTGAACGCCGCTAACTTCAGCCTGAAAGACGCGCAGCAACAGACCGAACTCGACGTGGCACTCGCCTATGTGCAGCTCGACTCTGACCTGAAGGAACTGGAAGCCCTCCAGCAACAAAGCAGCTACGCCGAAACCCTCGTCCAGCTTGAACAGGACCGCGTGAACGCCGGCGTAGATTCAAAAATGACCGGGCTGGAATCCGAATTGACCGCCGCGCAGGTCAACCAAAAACGCGCGCAGCTGGAAAACGACGCGGAGGCCATGCGCCAGAAGCTGGCGCACCTCACCGGCCTGCCCGCAACCGGATTCACCAGCGTGAGTACCAGCATTCCCCCGGCGCCTTCCTTTGGCACGATGGGAACCGCCCCCCAGCCATCTCCGTCCGACAACGCCGGCGTCTCGGCAGCCTACTCCAACGCGAAGTCGAAGTGGTTCACCGCCTTTGGCGACGATAAACAGAACTACCGGCCTCTGGCCGTCTTCGGCGCGCAGTATTCGCTGTTCGAGAAGACTCCGGGTTACACCGAATACTTCCCGCACTTCCAATACAACAACGTCGAACTGGGAGTGCAGCTGACCTTCCCGTTGTTTGACGCAACCCGCCGCGCCAAGGCCCGCGAATCGAACGCTGACGCCCTCCACGCCCAGGCCGACGCCGACGCCGCCCGCGATGTCCTCGACGAGCAAACCTCAACCATGCGCGGCAATCTCCGCGAGCTCGCCGCTCAGCAGCGCGTCGCCCAGATCCAAAGCCAGATCGCCCAGGAGCAGCTCAAATCCGTCGACACCCAGATCGCCAGCGGCACCGGACTGCCGAATGCGCCCGGCGTTCCCCCCACCCAGGCGCAAAAAGCCCACATCGAGGAGCGGCAGTACTACGCCGACATGCTCGAAGCCAACCTCGCGCTGATCAAAGTCGAACTGAACCTGCTGAAAGCCAGCGGCCAGATCGATGCCTGGGTCCGCTCCTCGCTCAAATAGTTCATGCACCCTTTATCAGCCACTAACTTCTTGATTCCTCAGGGCCATAAATCAATCCCCCGCCGGCCCTGACCTCGGTTGTTGAATGGTAAACTGGGAGGAGTGCCTATGCCGCTCAAAACCTTATTCCTGAACCCTCCCTCCTTCGAGAACTTCGATGGTGGCGCCAGCTCCCGCTGGCCCGCGACTCGCGAAATCGAGTCCTACTGGTACCCGGTTTGGCTGGCCTATCCCACCGGCATGCTCGAAGGCGCGCGCCTGCTCGACGCCAACCCGCACCACGTCTCCTGGCCGAAGGTCGTCGAGATGCTGAAGGACTACGAGTT
Organism: Acidobacterium sp.; assembly: GCA_003152595.1. GTDB lineage: Bacteria > Acidobacteriota > Terriglobia > Terriglobales > Acidobacteriaceae > Palsa-343. The sequence goes on along the minus strand of PMAM01000252.1, from coordinate 1,131 downwards.
CCTCGTGCTGTTCACCAGCACCGTGGGCTGGAGCGGCGACCAGCGCTGGGCCGAGAAGATCAAGGACACCTACCCCAACATCAAAATCTCCTTCGTCGGGCCCCCCGTCACCACCGACCCCGACAAGGCCCTGACCGAGTGCCTCGCGATCGACTTCGTCTGCCGCCGCGAGTTCGACTACTCGGTCGTTGAGTTCGCCAACGGCAAGCCGCTCGATGAGATCCTCGCCATCAGCTATCGCAAGAACGGCCAGGTCGTGCACAATCCCGACCGCCCGCAGATCGAGAACCTCGACGCGCTGCCCTGGGTCACCGACATCTACAAGCGCGACCTGGACGTCACCAAATACAACGTCCCCTTCCTGCTCCACCCTTACGTCGCGCTTTACTCCACCCGCGGCTGCCCGGCGCAGTGCACGTTCTGCCTGTGGCCACAGACCACCAGCGGACACGCCTGGCGCAAGCGCTCCACCGACGACGTCGCCGCCGAGATGGCCCACGCCAAACAACTCTGGCCCAACGTCAAGGAGTTCTTCTTCGACGACGACACCTTCAACATCCAGAAGGCNNCTCAAGCCGCTCGGCATCACCTGGTCCTCTACGTCGCGCGTCACCACTGACTACGACACCCTGAAGGCCATGCGCGACTCCGGCTGCCGCCTGCTCATCGTCGGCTTCGAGTCGGGCGACCCGCAGATCCTCAAGAACATCAAGAAGGGCGCCACCATCGAGCGCGCCCGCGACTTTGCCCGCGACTGCCACAAGCTCGGCCTCACCGTCCACGGCGATTTCATCCTCGGCCTGCCCGGCGAAACAAAGGAATCCATCCGCAACACCATCAACTTTGCCAAGCAGCTCGACGTCGAAACCATTCAGGTCTCGATGGCGCACGCCTTCCCCGGCACCGAGTTCTACGACTACGCGCTCGCCAACGGCTTCATCACCAACAACAAGATGAACGACGAAGGCGGCCACCAGCTCGCCCACATCGAGTACCCCGGCCTGCCCGCCGACTACGTGCTCGAGATGGTGCACAAGTTCTACGACGAGTACTTCTTCCGTCCCAAAGCCGCCTGGCGCGTGGTCAGCAAAGCCATCATGAATGGCGATGTGAAGCGTCTCTACCATGAAT
>PMAM01000245.1 GCA_003152595.1 Acidobacterium sp. | reverse complement strand
GATCCCATTATTCGTCCCCGGCCCGGATTGCCATTGATCGGCATAGAGCCTTCCCTCGATCTGCTTCGCGTTCAGCGGCCCTCATGTGTGTTCCGAGGAATGCTCCTGCCTGGGGTCTGGGAGGGGCAGGCAACATCGAGGTCGGTCCATCGTTCACGGTGATGCAGACGAACAACCCCCAGGGGCTGAGCGCGTGGAGCGCTCCTGGCCTGGAGGTGAACAAGGCGATTTTCTTCGGGACGAGGAATTTCTCAGGCGGGGTGCCGAACGGCGAGGGTCAGACGACGAATCCGGGACTGCAGGTCGTCACCACCACCTTCTCGCCAGCAACCACGAATGCGCTCAGCAGTTTTCTGTGGGCGAACTCGAATGGCGATCACATCGGGTTGTTCGACTCCGTGGTGTCACGCGGTGGCATTTCGGCAGCGGACAACGAGGGCAACGAAGAGCGCTTCGCCCACATGGAGGCGCAGGATGTGTGGCAGGGGACGATTCATTCGATCACGCCTCTGGCCAGCGGCACCTCTCCGTGCGTTGCGCCCTGCACGGTGATCAACGCGACACCGACCCAGGGATGGGCCGGCGATTTAGGAGATGAACTCCCTGTCGTGGATATCACGCGGGGATATTCGACGGGGTATATCACGGGCATTTCTCAGAATGTGGTCACAGCGTGAGGCGGCGCGAACTGGGATGCGCAGTACGGCGTTTCGAACGCGCATACCACGATCACGCAGCCGATCACCAATCCGAACGGATCGACCAGCAATACCTTCCCGCAGACAAACTATGTCGCTAACGTGGCCAGCGCGTCCGGATTCGTAGCGGGGCAGCCAGCCTGTGTGTTCGACAGCAGCGGTGTCAACTGGCAGCGCTCGAATGTGACGGCAGTAAATACGGCGAACAACACCGTGACGCTGGCTGTTGTGCAGCAGCCGCAGTTTGCCGGGTCGGTCATCGCGCAGGGGGGCATGGCCGGGATGGGTTTCCGCATGAACATCGACTGCGTTGGGCCGAACAATATGCAGGGGATGACTGCGGCCGATGGGGGATCGGTGAACAATATTTGCCCGACGTACCCCATCATGTACAACACGGCAGGCAACGTTGCAACGGTGATCAACGGAAGCCGCGCAGGCTTTAGTAACTCCAGGACACGCGCCTACGGACAGATGGGAAGCGGCGGGACGGTAACGGTTGCGCTGAGTGGCGGCCAGGCCGCATCATGCTCCGCGACTGGCGGCTCGGGATACGGGGGCTGGGTGGGATACGGATACCTGGTGAATCCGCCGCAGCTGACCTACACCGTGAACAGCGGCGGAATACCGCCGACTTTGGAGATTACAAACATAGGAAGCGGAGGCTCCCTGAGCGCCTGCGCGGTCGTGAATCCGGGGGCAAATCTAACGTCCGTCAGCGTAACCGTGACGCCCTATAACCCTTACACAGTTCTTCCCATGGCACGCGCGACCAATGTGTGGAATCCCGCCACGGGTGGGGTGGACGGCAGCTCGATCGCGGTGGAGGCCGGTGGCGCCTTCTCGCAGTTCCAGAGCGGAGACACTATCGAACAGGAACATCACTACGCGATGGTCTTCGAAGGGATGATGGAACACAACTTTGTGTACCAGCCTGGGGGAGGCGGGGTCGGCACCACCTGGAACTCGATCAGCGGCGGCGCGTTCGGAACGAATGACTACGGGGCATCCCTGGTGAACACCAATCAGCCGACGCTGTACATGAACTATCCGGCGGGAGCGACGCCCTGGGTAGCCGGGCAGGGAATCTTTGGGGCGCCTTATGGCTATACGCTGAACGGCTCGTGGCGCAATGGGTTCTATATGAAGATGCCTCCTTACAGCACGAGCAGCCTCACAGGTGCGCTGGTGGTGGGATGCTTCGATGCAGTCAATAACACGAATATCTGCTCGAAATGGACGCAGCCTTATAACATGCTGCTTGCTGAGAATGCGAACACCAGCGGCAACGGGGAGGATGTTCTTCAGTACAGCATACCGACAACAACGTGGTCACTGACGGCGGGGGCCACGAATTTCGGTGGCTCGAGTCCTTACTGCACGGAAACTCTGGCGGGGAATGCGAGCGGCGGGTTCTCAGTCAGCTGCAACGGAAAGACCTCGAAGCTGGACACGTCGGGCAATCTTTCGCTGCCGGGCGCGGTGCGGGCCCAGGGAGGGGTGACCGGGACAACGATCAATGGAGAAATCACCGTCGATGGGACAACGTACACGACGCTGAATGCGGCATGGGCCGCGGCGCTGAGCCAGGCGAACGCAAGCGGGCAGAATCAGACGATTCGTCTGGGACCGGGGACCTTTGCAGTGACGGCGACGCTGGCGGAACCGAACAACGGTGCGTGCGTGAGCCTGATCGGCAGCGCGGCTCCGACAGTGACGGCGGACAACGGGAACGCCTCGACAGTGATGACCGTGTCCTCGAACCTCGGAGGAGACCTGTTCAGCCTGCAGAACACGGCGGGGAGCCAGGCACAGAGCTGCACGTTCCAGAACCTTTTGATCCTGGCGAACAAAAATGCGAACCATGCATTTAATCTGCAGTGGTTTCGCGGCCTGTATGTCGATGACGTGACCGNNGAGTTACTCAGCCTCTACGTTTACTCCCGCCAGCCGTCCTAACTACGGCCTGAACCTGCAGAGCACGGTGCTGGACAGCTTTGTGCAGAATCTGCTGGTGCGGAATGCACTACAGGCGGCGGTGTACAACGCGGGATCAGGAACGACGTTCGAGCTGATCCACGGCTTTGGGTATCCGTACACCTGCACGACGGCTCCGTGCAACAACACGGAGACGAATTCGAGCGCCTCGGACGCTTCCTGGGCAACAAACTATGAGGTGGTGGACACGGGAACGGGCGGCAACATGTACTTCAACACCTACATGGATTCGCCGGCGGTCGCGGCGTTCGATCTGAAGTCGAACGGGGCGCAAATCAACGGCGGCCACATCCAGTGGCCGGAGACGACGAGTTTTCCCGACGCAACGTTCGCTGAGGTGGAGGCGACGGTGAGTTCGAACCTGGTGATTTCGAATGTGGATTGCCTGAACATGAGCAACACGGCGGGGATCCCGGGGTCGCCGGCGGGCGCGACCGGGGTTTGGATCAGCTACATGGGGTCCAACGGAAGCGCGCCTTCTTACTCGTCAATAGGCAACCTTGCCGGTTGCGGGCAATATGTACAGCAGCGGGTTGCGGCGAGACAGACGGCCTTCGATTCGGCGGGCAATAACTCGTCCAACACCAACTACGGCAGCGGACAGGCGGGTGTGACGCCCAAGGTGTTCGTGACGCCGCTCAGCAACCAGGGGAACGAGGGCGGGGTCGAGGTGGAGAACTTCACCGGTGGCCAGGGTGACGCTTTCTACAGCGGGTTCAGCGGGCAGGCTTCGAATTTCGCTGTGATGGCGGATGGGACGATTCGACACACAGGACTGCAAACCAGCGCCGTCTTTGCGACTGCGTCGACGACCCTGACCAAGGCGAACCACGTTGTTCTGGCGAATGCGGCGGGAGGGGGGTTCACGCTGACTCTGCCCAGCTGCTACACCGCGATGCCGGATGGGCTGAGGCCCACCGGGATGGAATTCACGATCGTGAAGACGGACGCGAGCGGCAACGCGGTGCAGCTGGGGACGACGAGCGGGGAAACCATCAACGTGCTGGGTTCGAGCGCGGGGAGCTACTCGCTGACGGCGGCTGGCGGACTCACGCTGGCGTGCGGTCCGGATTCCAACTACTACAGCACCGAACCGGTTGCGGCCAGCTCAACGAATGCTGCAACGGCGACGGCTCTGGCAGCCACTCCGTCGCAATGCTCCGCGGGATCCTACGCCACGGGGATCGCAGCGAACGGGAATGCGAATTGCGCGCAGTCCTGGCGTTCGACCTGGTATGGCAACTTCGGGGGAACCTTTGGCACGTCCACCAACAATTCCCTGGGGGCGATCTGGTCGCCGAGCGCGGCGATCAGCATGACGCGGCTCGACATTGCTGTGGGTACAGCGCCGGCCGGATGCAGCACGTATCCGGTGATCGGCGTTTACGACAGCACGGCCGCGACCTGGGTGAAGACGGTCACGCTGGCTGCGGGAACGTACAGCTATCGCAATGCGGTGGCGAGCGTTTCGATTGCCGCGGGGCACAATCTGTCGATGGGCGTGCAGGCGGCCGGAGTGGGATGCACAACGAATCCGGGGTCGGCCCAGCTGACCATGGAATACGCCATGAATCAGTGATCCGGGCCAACCATGGAATTCGACTTGGAGACAGGCACAAGGGAGAACCTTGCCTCTCTGGGAGTGGAGCTGAAGAATGGCAAGGACGCAGCTCTGCGACTTATGGAGAAGGTTCTGAAAATCAGAAACCGGCTGGGCCAGAACGTGGGCCTGGCCGCCAACGAGGCGCAACTCCAGTACCACCAGGATGCGGGTCAAAGAAACATCGTGCTGAAGGCACGGCAGATGGGGGTGACGACGTGGATCGCGGGCAGGTTCTTTCTGCGGACGATCCTGCATCCGGGAACGGTGACTGTGCAGGTGGCGCATACGCAGGAGGCAGCCGAACAGATCTTCCGCATTGTGCACCGCTTTCTCGATCATCTGCCGAAAGCGTGGCGGGAAGGAGCGCTGAAGGGGGTGCGGAGGAACGCGCGGCGCATGGTTTTTCCGGAACTGGACAGTGAGTATTTGGTAGAAACGGCGGGCGACCGCAACGCGGGGCGGGGTTTGACGATCACGAATCTGCATTGCACGGAACTGGCGCGCTGGCCGGGCGGTGCGGCAGAGATTCTGTATGGACTGATGGCGACGCTTTCGCCGAACGGGGAAATGGCGCTGGAGTCGACGCCCAACGGCGCCAGCGGATGCTTCTGGAAGGAGTGGCAGGAGGCGGAAAAGACGAACACGAAGCGCCACTTTTTCCCATGGTGGCTGGAGAAAGCCTATGTGGGTGTTCCGGTGGAGGAGGGTGAGATGACGGAGATCGAACGGCAGTTACGAGAGAAGGAGAAGCTGACGGCTGAACAGATCGGCTATCGGCGCCAGATCCACCGGAACTTCCGCGGCCTGGCGAAGCAGGAGTACGCGGAGGATGCCAACGAATGCTTCCTCGCCAGTGGCGAGTGTGCCTTCGATCTGGAATCGATTCGGAAGCGGCTGGCCGAGGTGATTCCTCCGGCAGAAACGCGGCGGAACGGCTGCATCCGCATCTGGATGCCGCCCGCGAAGGGCAGGAACTACATTCTGGCGGTGGATCCGGCGGGCGGTGGATCGGAGGGGGATTACACGGCCATGGAGGTGATCGATACGGAGACGGGGTTGCAGTGCGTTGAGCTGGAGGAGCACCTGAATCCGCTGGAAGCCGCGCTGGCGGCGGTCGATCTTGCGCGGGAGTACAACGGCGCGCTGGTGGCCGTCGAGCGCAACAACCACGGCAGCGGCGTGCTGGCGTATCTGCAGGGTGTGTGCCGCTACGATCGACTTTACCAGGACAAGCGTGAGGAAGGATTCTGGACCTCGACGCTGACGCGCCCGCAGCTGGTCGGCCGATTCGGGGCGATCCTGGTGCAGAGGCCGGAAGTGTTCAAGAGCGAGCGACTGCTTCTGCAGTGCCGCAGCTTCGTCCGGCAGCCGGGTGGGCAGAGCGCAGCCAGCGCCGGGGAACACGATGATTGCGTGATGGCGATGGCCATTGCGCTGGCGGTTCGCGAGGAAAGGCTCGCCGGCCAAAAATTTGCATTAGCATGAGCTATCCGGAGGAGCGGTGACGGTCCTGGCGATTCAGCAGATCCGGAAGATGCGGGGCGGCGCGCAAAGCCACCTGATGCTGGGTGCGGACGGCAACCCGTGGGTGGTGAAGTTCCAGAACAATCCGCAGCACCTGCGGGTTCTGCCGAACGAGCTGCTGGGGACGCGGCTGGGAGCGCTGATCGGGCTGACGGTGCCGCCCTGCGACGTGGTGGAAGTGACGCCGTGGCTGATCGAGCAGACGAGCGAACTGGAGATGGATCTGGGACATCGGCGGGAACGCTGCAGGGCCGGGCTGCAGTTCGGCTCCCGGATGGTGGGGGGGCTGATGCCCGGGCATGTGGCGGACTACCTGCCGGAAGAACAGCTGATGGAGGTGAAGAATCTGCGGGAATTTGCAGGCGCGCTGGTGCTGGATAAATGGACGTGCAATGCCAACGGGCGGCAGGCGCTGTTCTATCGAAAGGGCAGGGAGAAGCGGTACAGCGCGACGTTCATCGACCAGGGGTTCTGCTTCAATGCGGCGGAGTGGCGATTCGAAGATGCTCCGCTGCGGGGAGTCTACGCACGGAGTGCGGTGTATCGCGACGTGACGGGCTGGGAGAGTTTCGAGCCCTGGTTGAGCAGTCTGGAGAAAATCGAGGCGCAGCGCATCTGGGAAATTGTGGAGACGGTGCCGCCGGAGTGGTACGAAAACGAGGTGGGGGTTCTGGAGCAGCTGGTGGAAAAGCTGATCGAGAGGCGATCGCGAGTGAGGGATTGGATTGCGGAATTTCGGGAATCGTCGCGGGAGCCGTTTCCAAAGTGGAATGGGAAGGGGGTGGGGATGGGAGTGAGGCAGTTTGCGGAGACGGAATGGGGCGATAACGTGGATGGCGGTGGAAGGGTGATGTGAGGGGGCCCGTTCTCGCGGATCCCGGTACGTGCGGATCCGACGAAGAGCGAAGGGGGCAAGAACGCGGATGGCGGCAGCGAATCAGTTCGGGAAGGGTGATGAGCGCGAGCAGCGGCTGGCGTGCCAGTTCTCGCTGATCCGGTACGTGCCGGATCCGGTGAAGAACGAATTCGTGAACATCGGGGTGATGCTCCGGGAGGCAGAGCGTCCGGAGGCGGCTCTGGTGCGGTTCACGAAGGACTGGGCGCGGGTGCGGTGCGTGGATGCAGACGCCGATATCGCGATGCTGGAGGCCATGGAAACGGAGATGCGGCGGAGGCTGCTGGAGACGGCCGCGTATACGGTGCCACTGATGAAGACGATCGAGGATTCGTTCTCGCATCAGTTACAAATGACGGAGCCTAAGGGATGCCTAGCGGAGAACGTGGCGGCGGAGATGGATCAGCTGATGCAGCTGTACGTCGAGCCGCGAAAACAGAAGGCGCGGCAGGCGCTGAGCGGGCGGCAGGCGATCGTGAGGAACATGCGGATGCACTTTGAGCATGCGCGGGTGTGGGATCTGATGCGCAAGCGGATTGCGGCGTCGGCGTACACGCGGCCTGGGGATCCGCTGAAGATCGACTGTGGCTACCGCCCCAACGGAACGGTGAGGATGTTTCATGCGGTCTCGCTGCTCGGCGATGTGGAGCTGGCCAAGGTGCTGGCGTTCAGCACGCCGGCGATGCGTGAAGGGGTGGCGAGGGTGGAGAACGCGGAGCTGGAGCTGACGGCGATCGTGGAGCCGCTGCGGAACGGGCACGGAGAGGTCGCCCTCGGGGAGGACGACGTCGAGCAGTATCGCTTTGGCGTGGAGACGATGGAGGCGCAGCAGATTCGGGTGCTCACGGTGAACGACATGGAGCGCGTGGCGGAGACGGCGAAGAGGGAGTTGCGGGTTTAGGAAGCAGGGGCTCAGAAGACCGGGTCGCAAAGGGCATGGCACAACGCCGTGCCCTTTTCATTTGGGGAATGAAGGGAAGGAGCAAAGAGGACGTGAAAATCAAAGAGCAATGGAAACACGCGCTGGCGCTGCTGGGAGCCGGACGCAGGGAGGAGACGGCGCAGCGAAAGACGGTGGCACTGCCGTCGATTCTCGCCCCGTATTCCTTCCCTGGCAGAGCGCTGCCGAAACCGACGCCGGCGAACCTGCGGAAATTCGCAGAGACGCCGGTGGTGCGGCGGGCAATCAACCTGATCAAGGATCGCGTGGCGGCCATGGACTGGCAGGTGCGGCTGAAGCGCGACCACGATCCGGAGAAGGTGGCTTATGCCGGGAAGCGGGCGCGGATTCTGCGGCGGTCGCTGGAGTTTCCGAATCCATCGGACTCGTTCCGGACGCTGCTGGAACAGACGATCGAGGATGCGCTGGTGGGCGGCTTCGGCGCGATTGAGATGGAGCTAACGGGCGATCCGGCCAATCCATTCGAGCTGTGGGCGGTGGATGGCGCCACGATTCGCATCGACCCGAAGTGGGACGGCGGGGCCGAGTCGGTGCGTTTTGCGCAGGCGACCGGCCTGGCGGGAACGGACTCGGTGATCCCGCTCAAGGACAACCAGCTCATGTACGTGCGAATGAATCCGCGCAGCTACACGCCGTTCGGGCTGGGGCCGCTGGAGGTGGCGTTCGAGACGGTGAATTCGTTCCTGTGCGCGCATCGCTATGCGGGCAAGCTGGCCAGCAATGCGGTAGTGCAGTATGCGCTGTGGCTCAATGAGACGACGCCGGCGCAGCACGATCGGCTGATCCACTGGTGGCAGGACGAGATCGAGGGCACCGGACGCGTGCCGCTGCTGAGCACGGAGCAGAAGCCGGAGGTGTTGCGCTTTGCCGCGGGCACGGATGCGGATCTGCGCCTGAGCTGGCAGGAGTTCTTGATCCGCATGATCGCGAACGCGTTTTCGCTGCCGCCGATGTTGCTGGGGCTCGAACAGGATGTGAACCGGTCGACGGCGGGGGAGTTGCTGGACGAAGCCTTCCATAGCGCCATCGTGCCGCTGGCGAAACTGGTGGCCGAGCACCTGACGCGCGATTTGTTCGCCAAGCGGCTGGGATGGCCGGAGTTCGAATTCGTCTTCAACGACCTGGACGCGAGCGACGAGATGCAGGAGGTGCAGATGCAGACCGCGTTGCTGGCGGCCGGCGTTCTGACGGTGAACGAAGTGCGCGCGATGCGCGGTCTGGGACCGATCGTATCTGAAAACCGCGGGGCTGAAGCGGGCACGGCCGGGAACGGTCTGGCTCCGGAGGCCGGGGCGGAGGCAAATCAAGGAACGAAGAAGGAGGAATACGTCACAACCACGATTACAGATCAGGAAATGCAGGGATGATGGGAGACATCATGAAACTGGAAGCCATGGCGGTAAACCTGCCGGAGGTGGCGGGTCATCCGAATCGCTCTCCGTTCAGGGGCGTACTGACGCTGGTGGATGAGCCGAGCACGAAACCGCCGTCGGGAGCGCGCGGACATCGCGTAATCCTGACGCGCGGGGCGGCGCTGACCGCGCTGCCGTCGCTGCTGGGGATGGCCGTGGATTACGTGCCCTCCTGGGACGGGCACGATTCCCGGCGCAAGTGCGGCATCATCACCCACGCCGACGTGGAGGGCTCGCGGCTGCGCGTGGCCGGCTACCTGTTTGCGAAGGACTTTCCCGAGGTGGAGCGGCGGATGCGCGAGTGCCTGCCGGACGCCATGGGAATGTCGTGGGAGCTGGCCGATGCCCACGTGGAGGACATGCGCGCGGAGGTCTGGACGCTGACGCGCGCAACCTTCACAGGCGCGGCGATCCTGCTGCGCGAGAAAGCGGCGTATCGCAACACCTCATTCGAACTGGCGGCGCGAAGCTGCCGGTCCATTACCGCCCGCCCGGCACTCCGGGAACGCGTGCACGCGGGCACCACCAGACATTTTCGGGACGGCGTCGTTCCGGGAAGAGAAGCAGGAAAGGAAAACACATGGAATCACAGACAGGCGAAAACATGGTCGCGCTGACCGAGAGCATGGAGCGCATGGAAGGGCGGCTGGAGGCTGCGGCGGCTCTGTTCGAGCGGGCGGCAGCCCTGATCGAGCAGCAGGAGAGCGAGCGGACTGGCGAGGTGCGGAAGATCGTCGCCGCGGTGGAAACCAGCCGCGAGGCGGAACTGCAGAAAAAGCTGGAATCCGCGGAGCAGACGATCACCGAGCTGCGCGCGCAGATCGAGGCCGGGTACGAAGCGCCGAAGTCGGGGCGCAAAACGGTTCCCGCATCGACGGCGCAGTTTCTGGCCAAACAGGGAATCGCCTCTCTCGATTCGCTGGAGGCGGGCACGCTGGATGCGGCGCTGAACGGGCTGAGTCTCGAGCAGCGCATCGCGGTGAAGGCGCAGTTGCTGCGCGCCGGAGTGGTGAGCTAGCGGCAGCAGTCGCTGAACGGATGGGAGGCCGGCGTAAACGCCGGCTTTTTTGTGGTCACACGAATTTCTCTAACGAAAGGTAGCTATGACAGCCAATTTCCTCGACATTCACGCGGCGGCGGATTACATCGGGCCCGGCGCGGTTGAAGTTCCTCTTTACCAGACGGAGATCACCGACATCGTTCGCCGGCGCAATCTCTTCGGCCAGCGCATCAAGCAGGTTCCGGCCACGGGTCATCCGTCGCGCTACTTCGAGCAGACGGCGATTCCGAATCCGGGCAACGCCGGCTTCGTCGACCCGCGCAACATCGTCGCGCCGGTGGTGACGCCGACCCGCGTCGAGCGCAGCGTGCCGCTGAAGGCCATCGTCGCGCAGCTGAACTACAACCTGTTCGACATGGAACTGGGCGCGCAGCAGAAACAGTTCGCTTATCTGGAGGCGAAGGACCTGGTGGACACGATCGAAGGCGTGATGCTGGCGCATGACGTTGCTCTGTGGAACGGCAATGACACCTCACTGAGCGCGCCGACCACGATGCAGTATTTCGGCGTCGCGGGGCAGATCGCCGCGAGCGGCAACACCACCACGATCGGCACGACGGCGAGCATCACCGACGGGCTCAAATCCACGGTGGCGCAGATGTGCGCGAACACCAGCTATGCGGTGCGGCCGACGGCGATCTACGCGAACCCGGTCCTGCTTGACCTGATCGATCGCGAGATGAAGTCGGAGTTCAACGTGATCCTGAACACCAGGGAAATCGCGGCGGGCTTCACGGTGAAGATGCTGACCACGCAGGCAGGCGAGCTGCCGCTGATTCCGGAATGGTCGCTGGCTTACACCGGCACGCCGGGCTCGGGCAATGCGGTGCTGCCGGCCTACGTCATCACCGAGGACCTGGTCGAGTACCACTGGCTGAGCGATCCCAACCCGCGCGTTTTCCAGCTGGGCACGCCGGGATCGCTGGCTTCGCAGCACGTGGTCGTGAAGTTCGGCGCGCCGGTCGTGAAGGGCGCCAACTACGCGCACTATCAGGTGCTCGTCGACCGGTAATCGCGATATGCCGGCTCCGCGCAATCAGGCGGAGCTCCGACGAGAAGGGCCGGCTCCTGGTCTCTTTGCGAGCGAAAACCCGCGCTCGCAGAGGACCGGCCGCCGGCCATTCCTCTGTGTCCTGAACCTGTGCTCTGAACCCGCTTTTGTAAGGAGAATCCATGGCGTGCTACCTGCAGCCAACCGAATACCAGACGTACGGGCTGGCGTCCGACGTCACCGACGACTGGATCACTGCGGCCTCGTCGCTGATCGACGCGCATTGCCGGCGTGCCACTCTGAACCCAACGCAGTACACCGAGCGGCTGCGCATCGTGGAGGGCTCGCAGACCGCGCGCCTGACCTGGTTGCCGCTGGCGCCGATTGCGCCCGCAACGCTGCCCTTTGTTTCGATTCAGGCGCGTTACGCGAAGCCGCGGCGCGGGCAGATTGTTTATCCGCTTCAGGAAGAGGTCCTGTGGGCGTTTTCATTGCCAGGCGCGTGGACGACCGTCGATCCAGCCACGGTCGATTTCGTCGCTGACACCGGCGAGCTGATCTTCCCGCTGAACATTCTCGGCCTGCCCTACAACGAGGTCGCGGTGACGTACACCGCAGGACTGGCAACGCTGCCGAATGCCGTGAAGTGCGCATGCGCACAGATTGTGAAGAATGCGCAGGCCACGCCAGGGCTGAATGTGAAGTCGTCCCGCGTGGACACGCTGCAGCTGCAGTATTTCACCGGCTCTCTGGTGGATGCCACGGTTCAGGCGCTGCTCCGGCCCTGGGTCTCGGTAAAGGTGGGATAAGCCATGGCCGATCTGAGCACACAAAATCCATGCGGCCTGGCCCAACGGATGGCGACGGCTTTGCTTCGCGCTTGCGGCGGTACCACCGCAAGCCTGCAGATGCCACCGCTCCAGGGAGATGCAAGCGACGCCGGACAAATCGGGCTGAATGCGCCGGGCTTCCTGTCTCTTCCGCTGGCGCCGGCGGTCTTCCGCCAGGAGCGCCGGATGATGCAAAGCGCGGAGTCCCTGAAGTACGAATTGCTGGTCTCCGCCGATGCCGTGGCCGCGCAGGTGACGCAGTTGCAGCTGAGTTCCGCTCAGGCACTGTTCGCGATGGCCAGCGGCGTCGTCGTTGACGGGAGGCTCTTTCTGATCGAAGCCGTATCGGCTTCAGAAAGCCAGGGGCAGGCGTATTTGTATCGGTTGCTGTTACAGGAATCCGGCGGCGTATGGCCGCTGTGAATTTAGCCGGTGTTCGCGAATCGCTGTAATTACACGGCGCCGAACCAGAACCGCGGGAAATGGAAACGAGTGAGAGACCTATGCAAAACGCAAAAGATACGTTTTATATCGCGCTGCGCAGCCGGCTGACCAGCGTGAATCCGGCGCGCACCATGACGCTGAGGGCCATCACGCGGCCAGGCATCCTGGTCAGCGAGGCGGAGGCGCCAGCGGCGCAGCCGCTGCTCGACGCATTTGCGCTGAGCTGGACAGGCATGCAGGCCGATCTGCAGCTGCCCGCAATCCTGGCGCAGATGACGTGCGAAATCCAGTACAGCACCGTCGGCACACAGGCCAACGCCGGGCTCGATCGCGGGCGAGCGCTTGAAGAAATGGATTACGAAGTGCTGCATCTTTTGTATCCGTACTCGGCACAAAAGGTGAACTACACGACGAACCCCGCCACCGCCATGGAGACGGTGGTGTTCTGGTCCGAGCCTGAGTTCGGACCCGTGGTGACGCTGCGCGACCGCCTGAGCCGCACGGTGAAAGTCACCGTCTTCGCTTTTCAGGAGCAGGGGGAACAATGAGCACGCAACCAACAACACGACTGCCCGCGCTGCCGCCCATGGGGCGATCGGTGCGCGCCTATTTTGCTCCGGTCGATCGCGTTCATCGTCTGCCGACCCTGTTCGATCCATCGGTAAACGGCCGCTTCCTGACGAATACGCCGCCTACCCCGTGGGTGGATCTCGGATGGATTGAGGATTTCACGCGCAAGTCCGCGAGCAAATTTGGGGAGCTGGTCACGGGCAGTCCCGCCACCACGCAGTTCCAGGTGCGCGAAACGGTCGATGCAACGGTCTCGCTGCGGTTCAAGGCGTGGAGCAAACTCTCCATGGCGCTGGCCGCCGGTTCGCAGCACATGAATCTTATCGTGCCTGCGGCAGGTGGCACCGCCAATGGATCCGGCAGCAAAGGTGTGCTGCCGGTGAGTCTCGCCGCAGGATCGACGACGACATTTCTGGCGATGGCCGCCTCCGATGCGGCGAAGTTTGCCGCGGGTTCACTGCTGACCGTCGACGTGGACTATACCGGACAGACAGGATTCGTGGGGAGCGGTGTCTGCGCCGCCTATGTGAGCAGCGCCGGCGCAGTGAACAACGATCCGGATTACATTCGCCGGGTCTCGTTCAATGTTGCCAGGATCGCGTCGAGCACATCGACCGGACTTCAGCTCGGACAGCCACTGATCGCGGGCGCGCCCACAGCGACGATGCGGGTTCAGCCGATTTCAGGTTTTGTCGATCGCGAAGGCGGCAGCTTCTTCCAGGAGTGGTCGGCGTTGTTCGTCATCGATGGTGAGCAGGGCGAGCGCATTCTGTTTCACTATCCGCGCCTGCAATCGATGGGCGGCGCTGCGGAAGCGGCGACGG
>PMAM01000018.1 GCA_003152595.1 Acidobacterium sp. | reverse complement strand
GCAGGAATACGCGGTGAAACGGCTTGAAGCCGCGCTGAAGGCGTTCGGCCCCGGCTTCCACGTCTACCAATACCTCTTCAAATCGAACCGGCCGGAGATCCCGTTCGCCAACTACCAGAATCCTCTTGTGCAGGAGTCGGTGGACTACAGGCGCCGGTTCTTTGAAGAGAGGGCTGACAGCCTTTACGAGATCGAAATCTATTACTGCGTTCTCCTCGAAGGCTCACGGTCGAAGACCGGCCTCAGCGCAGCTCTGGCTCAGCTTTTCCGTGACCCGGCCGGAGCCGTGAACGAGCTGAAGACGCAGTTCACCAACAACGCCATGAAGACGCTCCTGCGCAGCCAGATCGAGCGTGACCTGGCGCGCCTCGAACAATGCGCGCAGGCGTTCGTGCGTCAGCTCGCCGACTTCGTACATATCGACGTTTTGAACCAGCGGGGCCAGTTCCGCTTCTTTCGGCGGCTGCTCAACTACGACGACTGGCGCATCGCAGGCCAACCAAAGGGCACGCAGTTTCTCGACTACCAGGTGGTCAACTCCGACATCGAAGCCGAACGCGATCATCTCCGAGTGGGCGACGACTTCGTCAGGATCCTGACGATGAAGGAGGCCATCGGCGAGACCCGGCCGCTGGTGCTGGACGCACTGCTGAAGGTTCCCGCGAACTTCTGCGCCGTCACCGAATGGGCGCCGCTCACCGCGGAAAAAGCGCGCAAAGAGGTCAACAAGCGCCGGAAGCACTTCAACGTCTCGAAAACCGGCTTCGTATCGCAACTCGGCAACGACCCCGCGAAAACGAACCCGCGCGACGTGCTGGTGGACGAATCGAAGCAGGCCGACATCGAGAACCTGGGAGATTGCCTTCGCGCTTTGGGCGACGGGCAGCAGCTGGGGGATTTCTCACTGACCATCGTGCTGTACGGCAGGGACTTGCAGGCCCTCGATCAGCTCGTGGGCGAGTTCGCGGGCATCTTCACCAATGCGGACGGCAGCCTCTTCGTCGAGACCTACAACCAGCTCAACGCCTACTTCGCCACCGTGCCCGGCGGTTATGCCTTCAATCTGCGCAAGCTCTATCTGCTGAACACGAACCACGCGGACCTATCGTTCCTGTTTACGATCCTGCCCGGCGAGAAGGTCAATTCGTATCTGGGCGCCGAATACCTTGCAGTGCTTGAAACCGACAATGCCACGCCGTACTACCTCAACCTGCATTGCGGCGAGGTGGCGCACACGCTCATTCTCGGGATGACCGGTTCAGGCAAATCGTACTTCTGCAACTTCATCCTGCAGAATGCCCAAAAGTATGAGCCGCTGACATTCATCTTCGACATCGGCGGCAGCTTTGAGTCGCTGACAACCATCTTCGGAGGTTCGTATCTCAACGTCGGCCGCGAAGCGCGCGACTTCACGATCAATCCGCTTTCCCTGTCGCCGAGCAAGGAGAACCAGCAATTCCTCTTCAGCTTCCTCCGTGTGCTCATTGAGGGCAACGAACAGCGATACCGGCTCGATTTCAAAGAAGAAATCAGACTGTGGGATGCCATCGAGCGGATTTACATGCTGGAAGCCGGGCAGCGAACCCTCTCGAATCTCGCCAACATCATCGGCGAATTGAAAGACCGGCTTTACCGCTGGACCCGTGCGGGCCAGTATGGATTTCTCTTCGACAACACTGAGGACACACTGTCGTTCAGCGAATTCCAAACCTTCAACTTTGCGGGCTGGGGCGATGCACCCGAAGTTCTGGAGCCGCTCTTGTTCTATGTGCTTCATCGGGCCTCGCAGGAGATCTGCAATCCACAGAAGCTCGGCACCTTCAAGATGTTTCTGCTCGATGAAGCGTGGCTTTTCATCCGCAACGAGGCGATCCGCAACTACGTGGTCCAGGCACAGAAGACCTGGCGCAAATACAAGGCAGCGATGATTCTCGCGACGCAGTCGATCAAAGAGCTGCAGGAGTCGGGCATGTTACACATCGTCTCCGAAAGTTGCCCGACCAAGATCTTCCTCGCCAACCCCGAAATGGACCACGATCTGTACCGCGAAGCGTTCCACCTGAACGATACGGAACTCGATTTGATCGCCGGACTGGTTCCGCCGGGTCAGATGCTCATCCGCAAAGCGCAGTCATCGAAGAAAGTTCACCTGAACGTCGATTCGATTACGCACTGGATGGCGACCAACAATGCCAGGGACAACCTGAGAAAGCGTGAGTTTTTCGCGCGTTATGGCATCCCCGGCGGATTGCGCCACCTCGCAGAGCAATTCCCATTCCGGCCACGGACAGTGGCTGGCGTTGTCACCGCTAACCCCACAGGAGCTGCCGTATGAAAACACTATTGATCTTCATTGCCGGGATTGCCCTGGCCCTGCCTTCCGGCGTGGCTGTCGCACAGGACGCTTCCGCGCGCACCGTGCAGTATCACTCGCAGGACATCGTACCGATCCACGCGAAGCTCAAGTACACGACGCTCATCGAAGTTCCGGCGACCGAAAAGATCATGGAAGCCGCGACGGGCGACAAGGATTTCTGGGTCGTGGATGTAGTGGGTAATTTCTGCTTCGTGCATCCCGCGAAGCCGGGCATCAGCTCGAATCTCAACCTCATCACCGACAAGGGCAACATCTACAGCTTCACACTGCAGGACGTGTCGGGTACATCGGGGACGCCGGACCTGAAGGTGATTGTCGCGCCGGCTGACCAATCCTCCATCGTCGCGGCCAGCGGCCCCCCCCAGTTTGTGCCGGCCGCGCAACTCGAGCAGTCGAAGCAGCAACTCGCCGCGGTCGAAGCCCACATTGCCCAGGCCGTGGATGAGTACAAAAGCGCCTATCCGCTGTCGCTCAAATTCGATTACAGCTTCTCGGCCAATCAGGCGCCTTTCGACATCGAAGCGATCTATCACGACGACAAGTTCACCTACATCAAGACCGACGCGCCGGAGAAGTTCAGCGTGTACGAGATGCGTGATGGCAAACCCAACCTGATCACATACGAACTGAACAACGGTACCTACATCATCCCGAAAGTGATGGATTCGGGTTATGTCAAGCTCGGTAAGAAGCGGCTAGAGTTCACGCGCAAAGGATGAATGGAGGCGAGTATGCCGGAACCAATTGCCAACTCTCCGAACCAGTTACGGGACGAACCCGAGTTGCGCCGCCAGGAGCGGGAACCGAAGGGCGTGCTACGGAAGAACCTGAAGCCTCTGCTCTATCTCGGCGCGGCATTGCTGGTGATCGTTGCGGCGATCTTCAGCGGGTCCGGCAGGAAGACGCCTGCTCAGAAGGGGACAAATCCTCATCAGCCGCCCCAGCCGATGCTCCAGGACAGCACGGACAACAACGTGCAGGATCTCAAAAACCAGGTCGCCGCAGCACAACAGAAGGCGGCGCAACAGGCGGCGAATTCGTTGCCCTCGCCAGACACCTCGCTCGCACTTGGGACGCCCGCGCAGCAAGCCGCAGCTAGTCCCTACGGCCCAACGGGTCAGCCAGCACCCTGCGTTCCCGGCCAGCCGTGCGCACAGCAACAGTCCGCATCCATGCAGCAGCAACTTTCCCCGGCAGCCCAGGAGGAACACCAGCTCGCCGCCAAAGACCGCGAACTCGCCCATGACGCCCGCTTCGCGTCGAACCTCGTTTACGCGCGCCAGCCCGATTCTCTGGCACAGCAACAACGGGCAATCCCGGCAGAGGATGTGGGCACGGCCGGTCGGGCGGGGAGCGCGGGTGTTTACGGAGCCGCGCCTGGCCGCACCGCCAGCAGTCTTATCGGACCGCGGGCTGCGGGCGACCCGCCCTCCTCTCCAGCGGAGCAGACTGCGCCAGAGCACAAGCCGGAGGTCAATATCGACGCAGCTATGGGCCAGCCTTACGTGATTTATGAGGGAACGGCACTGGACACGATCCTGATGAATCGCCTGGACGGGGATGCCGCCGGCCCGGTGAAGGTGCTGGTGTCGAACCCCGTCTACTCGCACGACCGCCAGCATGTGCTCATCCCCGAGGGAACGATCGTCCTGGGCGAGGCGCGGAAGATCGGCTCCGCCGGCTTTGGCCAGCAGCGGCGTATAGCCGTAGTTTTCCACCGGCTGATTATGCCGGATGGCTATTCCGTGGACCTCGACCAGTTCCACGGCCTCGACCAGATCGGCGAGGAGGGTCTGAAAGATAAGGTCAACAATCACTACCTCCAAATCTTCGGGACCTCCATCGCGCTCGGCATCATCGCAGGAGCCGGTGAGATCGAGGAGGGAGGCGGCACCATCACCACCAGCGGTTCCCAGGCGTTCACCAATGGCGTTGCCTCCAGCGTGTCGCAGTCCGCCGCGACCGTCCTCGACCGCTTCATGCAGATTCCACCGACCATCACCATCCGCGAAGGCCACCGCATCAAGGTCTATTTCACGCAGGATATGTTGCTGCCCGCGTATGAGAACCACACCATTCCCCAGACCTATTGAGGAGCCGATATGCGCCGAGCCACTGTGACCGCTGCATTGCTCTCAACGCTGCTTGTTCTGGCCGGATGCAAGAAGCATATAGCGTGCGATCCGGCGGATTCAGAGGAAGTCTGCAGAGGGTTCCAGCAGTGCCTCCGGTCAGATACTTCGGCCGAGGTCTGCCGGATGGGAGAGCAGGACGCCAACAAGATCGAAAAGGGCAATAAACACTGATCATCAAGGAGATTCCCCATGAAACGTATCGTTCTCACCCTCGCCGCGATGTTTTCCCTTGTAACCGCCACCGTCGCACATGCCCAGTTCGGGTCGGGTATCGTCTACGATCCGACCCAGTCCGCCCACGCCTTCACGCAGATCGAGAATGAAGGTAAATCACTCGAGAATCAGGCTCAGCAGATCGAGAACGGCCAGCAGATCTTCACGAACACCCTGAAGATCGCGTCCACGGCCATCCAGACGTACAACACCGTCCAGCAGCAATACAACCTCTATCACGAGATGATCCTTGCGCCGCGGATGCTCTATTCGCGGTTTCTGTCGCCGACCACCGACCTGAGGATGCTGCAACAAATCTCGAACACCTACGGCAATTCGATGGGGTGGCTGAATTCCGCAAATACCGGGAATGACGCGGCCGCCGCCTACCAACAGGTCGGCGTCCCGCATACCAGCAATATGATTCCCGGTTACGGCAGCGCCAGCGTCTCCGGTCAGCAACAGATTGCGGCTCAGGGAGCGACGGTCGATCTTGGCGACTCGGTAATGAGCAACAACCTCGCCGTGCTGGGCACGATCCGGGCGAATCAGACATCGAGGCAGACCGACATCGCCAACCTCGAAGCCGCCACACAAAGCCAGGATCCAACCCAACAGACCGTCATGGCCGAACTGCAGCGCATCAACCAGGCTTTACTTCTGCAACTGCGTACCATGCAGGACGCAAACCAGATCAACGCCAATCTAGCCCTGCAACAGATCGTGGCGCAGAAACAGCAGCAGGACAGCCTTAAGGCTGGATTCCAGGACGCCGCGATCTATTCGAACACCTACCAGACGCACGTCGCGCCGGCCTACAACGGCGGCGCGCAAGCGTTGACCTATTGAACGACGGCGAGTGCGAGGTGACATATGGGAGTGCTGAATTGGATCACCCAGGGATGCGATGCTCTGACCAACACCGCATCCCCCACAATCGACGCATTGGGCCTTCGCATCTGCATCGCGCTTGCCACCATCATGCTCGTGTGGTTCGGCGTGCAGGAGTCGCTTGCCTCCGCGCACGGTGGCGCTGGCTTCAACATGGGCAAGTTCATCAGCTTCTTCATGCTCATCACCTTTGCCTACACGCTGGTCAGGTTTTACGACACCAGCATCCCCGG
>PMAM01000297.1 GCA_003152595.1 Acidobacterium sp. | reverse complement strand
GCCTGGCGCTGCGCGTCGTTGAAATACGCGGGCACCGTGATCACCGCTTCCGTCACAGTTGTGCCCAGGTGATCTTCCGCGGCCTTCTTCAGCTTCTGCAGGATCAGCGCCGAAATCTCCGGCGGCGTGTACAGCTTGCCCTGCGCCTCAATGGCCACGTGATCGCCCTGCTGCACGACCTTGTACGGGACCATCTTCATCTCGTCGTTCACTTCGTTGAAGCGGCGCCCCATGAACCGCTTGATCGAATAAACCGTGTTCGCCGGGTTCGTGATCGCCTGCCGCTTGGCCACCTGGCCAACCAGGCGTTCGCCCGACTTCGTGAACGCCACCACCGACGGCGTCGTCCGGCCGCCCTCTTCGTTGGCGATCACCTTCGGCTCTCCGCCCTCCATTACCGCCACGACGGAATTCGTCGTGCCGAGGTCAATACCGATAATCTTTGCCATTGTGTCGCTGCTCCTGAATGGGTGCCCTGCTTGGCCAGCATCGCACTTGAGTCACTTGTTGTCAATCTATCTGATGCGGAAAATGTTGGAAGCGATTCAGAAATGGAACCCTCTCAAAATGCATGGGTTACTGTCGCTCGCGCGCGCTTCGGCACGTTTTCCATAGCTCCGCTGCATCCGTCCTGGCAGCTTCCGTATCTAAAACGCAGAAAAGAGGATACGTCGCTCCCCCGGACGGCGCATCGTAGCAGGCATTCCCCGGGTCCTTTTCACCCACGCAGCTTCAATCATCAGGCAGGCACATGGCGGACGGCGGTAGCGGTCAGCAGGCGCAGAATTTTGGCATCAATCCGTGGCTGATCGCGGTCAGCGTGATGCTGGCTACCTTCATGGAAGTGCTCGACACCGCCATCGCTTCGGTGGCCCTGCCCTACATTGCCGGCTCCCTCTCCGCCTCCAACGACGAAGCCACCTGGGTCCTCACCAGCTATCTGGTCGCGAATGCAGTCGTTCTCCCGGCGAGCAACTGGCTCTCCCTGCGCTTTGGACGCAAGCGCTTCCTCATCACCTGCGTCATCATCTTCACCGTCGCCTCGTTCTTCTGCGGAGCCGCCCCCACCCTTGGCTTCATGCTCATCGCGCGCGTCATCCAGGGCGCGGGCGGCGGAGCTCTCCAGCCCCTCTCGCAGTCCATCCTGCTTGAAAGCTTTCCCCCGGAAAAACGCGGCGCCGCCATGGCCTTCTTCGCCTTTGGCGTGGTCGTCGCGCCGGTGCTCGGCCCCACGCTGGGCGGCTGGCTCACCGATACCTACAGCTGGCGCTACGCCTTCTACATCAACATCCCCATCGGCATCTTCGCCGTCTTCATGATGAGCCGCTACGTCCACGATCCCGAATACATCCGAAAGGCCAAAGTCAGCAAGTTCGACGGCATCGGACTCGGCACCCTCGCCATCTGGATCGGATGCCTGCAGATCATCCTCGACAAGGGACAGGAAGACGACTGGTTCGGCGCCATGTGGATCCGCTGGGCCGCCCTCATCCTGGTTGTCACGCTCACCTGGTTCATCGTTCATTCCTGGAGGAGCAAGACCCCCCTGGTCAACCTCCGCACCCTCAAGGATCGAAACTTCGGCCTCGGCTGTGGACTGATGATCATGTTCGGCCTCTGCATCTACTCCATGATCACCGTGCTCCCCCTCTTCTACCAGGAGCTGCTGGGCTACACCGCATTCGCCGCCGGCCTCGTCGTCGGCCCACGAGGCATCGGCTCCATCATCGGCATGCCCGTCATCGGCTACCTGGGCAATAAAGTCGATGCCAGGTATCTGCTCACCTTCGGCTTCATCGGCTTCGGCATCATGTCGCTGTACTTCGGAAATCTGACGCTCGACATCAGTCCCTGGACCCTCCTCGTCCCCATCGTCGTCACCGGCTTCGCCCTCAGTTTCGTCTTCGTTCCCATCACCACCCAGGCCTACAGCACNNGCGCAAACCCTCCTCGTACGCCGCAGCGACGCCCACCAGGTTGACATCGTCGGCTATGTCTCGCAAACCCAGTACTGGTTCGAGCAGCGGTTGAGCGCCCTCACCGGCTATCTCACCCAGCACACCGCCGCCGCCAACGCGCAAGTAGCAGCGGCCGGCACTCTCTACCAGCAACTCGGCCGCCAGGCTCTCCTCTGGGCCTTCGTCGACGTCTTCCGCTGGATGAGCCTCATCTGCTTTGCGTGCGTCGTGCTGGTGTGGTTCTTTAAGAAGGCGCGGCCTGGCGCAAGACCTCCGGCCGGAGCCCACTAACGGCCGCTCTCTCCCCGCAAATCCGATTCACGATTCCCACCTGTTTCTCTTCTTCCCGCACCATCGGATCACTCCATGGTCCGTCGCTCGCCATCAGCTGGGCCGCCTCTTCCGGTCCCCACGTTCACGGCAAATACGTATAGAAGGGCGTTACATTTCCCAATACCGGTTCCACAATGCGCCACTGCGCCTCGACAAGATCCTGGCGCGAAAAGAGTTCGTTGTCTCCACGGATCGCGTCGCCCAGCAGCCTTTCGTAAGGCGGCATATCGTCCGCTGCCTGGCTGTGCAGATCCAGTTCCTTGTCGCGCCCCACCATGCGCTCCCCGGGAATCTTGATGCGCAGCCCAAGACCAATCGCAAAATCCGGATTGACCCGAATGCGCATGTGCGCCGAGCTGGTCGGCACCATCTCGCCGAACGTCTCGCGCGGTGGACGCTTGAATTCGACCATCGCCTCCGTGCACGTAACCGGCATCCTCTTGCCGGCTCGGATATAGATCGGGACTCCAGCCCATCGCCAGCTGTCGATATACAGGCGGATGGCCACGAATGTCTCGACGTTCGATCCTGGCCTGACTCCCGGCACCGATCGGTAGCCTTCGTACTGGCCACGCACCACCGCATCCGGCGTCAGCGGCCGGATGGCCTTCATTAATTCCGCTTTGCGATCCCGTACCGCGTCGTGGTCCTCGCCCGTCGGCGGATCGATCGTGAGGTCGGCCACCACCTGCAGCATGTGGTTCTGCACAACATCCAGCAGCGCTCCCACTTCGTCGTAGAACCTGCCCCGGTCCTCGACTCCGAAATTCTCCGCCATCGTGATCTGAATGCTGCGAACATAATCGCGGTTCCAGATTGGCTCCAGCATCGGGTTGGCGAATCGCATATGGCGAATGTTCTGCACCGGCTCCTTGCCAAGATAGTGATCGATGCGGAAGATGTCCTCCTCGGCAAAAAACTGATGCAGCGTTCGGCTCAGCTCCTGGGCCGACTGAAGATCCCGGCCGAACGGCTTCTCCACCACCACCCGTGCATTCGCCGCGCAGCCGGATTTTGCCAGATTTCCGGCCACGGTCGCGAACAGGCTCGGCGGAATCGCCAGGTAGTGCAGCGGTCTTTGTGCCTGGCCAAGCTGCTGGCGCAGCGCCGCGAACGTTGCGGCGTCGTTGTAATCGCCGTCCACGCATTGCCGGAGCGAGCGTTGCGTGTCCGGCTCCACGATGCTGGTGCCAGCCGCATCCGCCGAATGGCGCGCGAGGAGCAGAGCTTCCTCTCTCTGCTGCGCCAGCAAGGCCTCGCTGGGATCGGTCCCGACATTGCGGTAGATCGCTTTTGCGCCAGCGTAGAGGCGAATGCAATAGTAGCCCTCCGGTAAACGCGCTCCGGTCCTTGCACCCATACCGCGTCGGGCTTTGCCTTGCCTGTCTCTCCGACCACGACCTGGTAGCGCCGCCACCCCGATTCCGTCTTGCAGTAACGCAGCAGCGTCACCCGGCGATTCGCCGTGAGCTTCCCCCATCGACGTTGGCTTAATACGCCGAATTGAAGAGGCTCTACGGGCGCTGCCTAACTAAAAGCTAACTAAAGCAGAACAGCCACCCGGAGGTGGCTGATTTCACAAGGCTTGCGAATGAATGGTGCCGAAGAAGGGACTCGAACCCCCACACCCTTGCGGGTACATGGACCTGAACCATGCGCGTCTGCCAATTCCGCCACTTCGGCACGGTGTCCCTGCGCAGATCACGCTGGACGGCAGCAACTCCTAGTGTTACAAAGGCATCCACCCGTGTCAAACCCCGAGCGCGGTGCGCCCAGGCACGCATTTTTCCTGCAGGATTGCCCTTCTTCATGACCGTACCTTTGCAGCCCAAGTCGATCCCCGAGCAGCAGGCTAAAGAAATCCGCCGCCTCTCCCATGACCTCAGCAACGCCCTCGAAGTCGTCCTCCAGACCAGCTTCCTCCTCGGCACCATCCCCCTCGACGAAGACGCAAAAAAATGGCGCTCCATGCTCGACAACGGCGTCCAGCAGGCCGCCGAAATCAACCGCCAGCTCCGCGAGTTTGTCCGAGGCAATAGCTGACCCACCAGCCCCCCTCCGCATCCGCCCCGCCGCCCCGCATCAATAGAAGGATGAGATAATACACATAGCTGTCAGGAGATTCTTTCCTCGACCGCCGTCCAAATGGGGGCGTCACGGTTTCGACGGGATCGATTGCGGCAAAGAGGCATGCCGGGGTCTGGGCACCCGTAATCGCCTGGAAAACCATAATTGCCAACACCAATCAGCTGGCATACGCAGCCTAATTAGTTAGACTGCCGTCCTCCTCGGCTTCGCCCTTGGGCTGAGAGCAGGACGTCGAACAGAGGGCTGGTTGCCGTCGCTCGGTCCGTGTGACGGCAACGAGATCATCGGACTAGTTTCCGGCGTTTCTTGTCCGCTCTAAGCGCCGGGAGCGAAACTTCCGAACGGACTGAGCATGGAGTCTCTCGGCTGACAACGATTTCGGACGCGGGTTCGACTCCCGCCGCCTCCACCATTCAGCTTCCGGCTGGCCTTACTTGTCGCATACCACCTCGATCTGTGTGAGCGAGGAACTATGGTCTCCATCGATCTCGAATATCAGGGCGATCTGCATTGCCAGGCGGTCCACGGCCCGTCCGGCACCGTGCTCACCACCGACGCGCCCAAAGACAATCACGGACGCGGCGAGACGTTCTCCCCCACCGATCTCGTCGCCACCGCCCTCGGCAGCTGCATGTTGACGACGATGGGCATCCTGGCCAGAACGCTCAACGTCGACATCGCCGGCGCATCCGCCGGGGTCGAAAAAGAAATGGCCAGCAGCCCGTTCCGANNGCCCTCAACTGTCCCGTCGCAAAAACCCTCAACCCGAGCGTTCAGATCCCCACCGAATTCACCTGGGGATAATCCTGCGGAAGCACCCGCCGCCTCCCGCGTTGTACCCCCTTCGCGGTGTTGACTCTTCCCCTTTCGTGGACTGTCCCCCACCCCCGCCGCGCGCGACCATGAACTCACTGCCGCGTAGTTCCTCCCCCACCTTTTCGCGGCGTCGTGGCCTCACCGTGTTCCTGGGCCACGTTCAAGCGCGTGCGTACCATGACCGCCGAAGCTCCAAATCCCGATCCGGCGTTCTCCTTCGCCTTCCAGCCCATCGTCGACGCGGCGGCCCACAAAATCATTGCGTACGAAGCCCTCATCCGCGGCCCCTGGGACGAGCCCGCCTGGCAGGTCCTCAACCAGGTCTCTCCCCTTCGCCGGCATCTCTTCGATCAGTCCGCACACAACGCCGCCATCGCGCTCGCCGCGCGCCTCGGCATCGAGCATCCGCTCCAGCTCAATTTCCTTCCTCAGACCTTCGACACTTCGCCCAAAGCAGTCCTCGCCACCATCGAAGCCGCGCGCCAGGCCGGCTTGCCACCCGACCGCATCGTCGTTGAAGTCCCCGAGAGCGAAGTTGTCGTCGAGCGCAACCACTTCGCCTCCCTCCTCCGCGACGTCCGCTCCCTCGGCGTCCGCCTCGCCATCGACGACTTCGGCGCCACCTACGCCAGCCTCACCCTCCTCGACGACCTCGACCCCGACCAGATCAAGCTCGACATGCGCCTCATCCGCGGCGTCGATCGCCCAGGGCCCCGCCAGGCCATCCTCCGCGCCATCCGCCGCGCCTGCTACGACCTCGACATCGACGTTATCGCCGAAGGCGTCGAGACTCTCGCCGAATACCAGTTCCTCGCCGGCCAGCGCATTCGCCTCTTCCAGGGCTACCTCTTCGCGCGCCCCACCTTCGAGGCGCTGCCGCCCGTGCACTTTCCCGAGACCGCATCCGCGTCCGCACCCATCCCGCCCGCCCGCGCCACCGCATCCCGCCCCGCAGCTCCCGCTCGCTCAAAGAAGCGCGCCTGAGTCTCTCCTCCCAGCTCCAGCTCCCGGCTCCGTGCTCCCTGTAACCTGTAACCTGCAACCTGTAACCTGTACTTGAAATGCCAAATGCCGACGACCCCGAGCGCCTCGTCTCCGCCGCGCGCTCCGACGACGAATCCTCCTTCGAACTCAAGCTCCGTCCCCGCCGCCTCCAGGAGTTCATCGGCCAGACCAAAGCCAAGGAGCAACTCGCCATCGCGCTCGAAGCCGCCAAATCCCGCGGCGAAGCCCTCGACCACGTCCTCCTCTTCGGCCCGCCCGGTCTGGGCAAAACCACGCTCGCCACCATCATTGCGAACGAACTCGACGTCCCCTACCAGCAAACTTCAGGTCCGGCGTTGCAGATCCAGGGCGACCTCACCGCCATCCTCACCAACCTGCGCGACCGCCAGGTCCTCTTCCTCGACGAGGTCCACCGCCTCCAGCCCGTGCTCGNNAAGAAAAGCTCTACACCGCGCTGGAGGACTACAAGCTCGACATCATCATCGGCCAGGGCCCCGCCGCGCGCACCCATGTCATGGAGATCAAGCCCTTCACCTTCGTCGCCGCCACCACAAGGCCCGGCTTGCTGAGTTCTCCTTTGCGTTCGCGCTTCGGCATCCTCCTCCGCCTCGAGTTCTATACCGACGAGGACCTCCGCTACATCGTCACCCGCTCCGCCGAAGTCATGAGCATCGAAATCGATCAGGACGGAGCGGCAGAGATCGCCATGCGCAGCCGCGGAACTCCGCGCATCGCCAACCGCCTCTTAAGAAGAGTGCGCGACTTCGCCCAGGTAAGAGCCGCCGGCCGCATCGATCGCAAGACCGCCTGCGACGCCCTGCAGTTATTAGAAGTAGACGCCCACGGCTTCGACGAGTTAGACCGCCGCCTCATGCTCACCATCATCGAGAAATACGATGGCGGCCCCGTCGGCTTAGGAACCTTAGCCGCAACCCTAGCCGAGGAAGAAGACGCGTTAGAAGAAGTCTACGAACCCTTCCTCATCCAAATCGGATTCCTCGACCGCACCCCAAGAGGCCGCGTCGCGACGCGATTAGCCTACGAGCACTTTGGCTTACCCCTACCCCGCAAACAACCCGGTCTGTTTTGAATGCGGCATAGGTCAGCCCTCTATTGTCTCTTAGTCGCGGCATATACTTGATCTTCGACTCGTGCGTAGGAGCATCAGGCCCTGTAAACAGGCTGATCCGCTCCTTTCGAGGCTTGTCGGCGCTGTAGATCGTTCGTAATAGCTCCGAAGAGGCGTATACAGTGCTGACCCCATCAGCGAACAGATCCGAATGCAGTTTGCAATCTCGATTCTGCCTATTGTCGACCTCGTAGTCGATCTGCCAGGGACCCTGCCATGGCCAAGAACCGACGTTAAAGTGCCTGTAGGAGGATATGACAGTCAGCGAGCACCCTCCTTCGTCAACCATATTCAGTGTCTTATTGCTACTGCCAACGGGCATGACTAAAAGCCCTACCACAATACCCAAGGAAGCCATAGCGGCGAATATCCGATACCCATCCTCAAATGAGAATCGGCCGACGGAGCGCGTCGAAGAATCTCGCTCTGACCTCTCGATAACTACGCGATCGCTCCTGAACATCGCGACCTCGAACTTGTCCGACTCAGGCTCCACCGCTCTGAATGTAAAATCGATCGTATCCGACGATGGAAACCGCGGAATCCTCCACCGAAAACTCCTTTTCCACGGGGGCGTTACTATGGCGTCGACTGAGATAGGAGGCGTTTTGCTCAAAGTCGGCCTTTCCGCGTGACCCTCGACATCATCCGCGGGAAACTCAAATTGGACCTCCACGTCCTGCAGATGCACGGCGGAAGTGTTCCGTAACGTGAACTGATACTCTCTAACGTTTTTTACCTCCTCGAGCCTCCCGTCATCCAGCTTTCGCGCCAGGGTAAATTCCTGGAGGTCGGGATTAACAAGACGATTGACCCGCTGAATCAACGGAATCGTCTGTACCCGAGCGCTGCGACGTCGAAGCCATTCGTTGAGGAACGCACCAGCTGCGACGCCCAGCAATACCTTCAAGATTTCTAGCAACACCAGCGCCTCTCTGAGCCTATGTGTTGAAAAGGATGCACTACATGATATCGCTTCGAGCTACCGAGCCGCCTGCCGAATAGCGGACTCCCCACCGCTTGCATCCCCTCAACTCACACCAAAAACCACAAATCTGTCATCCTGAGCGAGCTTTCCGAATTCGTTGCGCCGCGCTTTTCGGCGCAACAATCAATTTGGACGCGAGTCGAATGGACCTGCATTTCTCCTGCAGGAACCATCACAAACTTCTCTCCTGAACGGACCTGCATTACTCCGCTGGAATTACCACAAACTGAGCCCCAGCACGACTGCGCTCCGCTCGCATCCCCACAACCCTCAACCAAAAACCCAAACTCTGTCATCCTGAGCGAAGCATCCGAATTCGTTGCGCGCGCTCTTTGCGCGCAACAATCAATCCAGACGCGGTCACCCTGAGCGAACGCCGAGCAGCGCTCGGCGAGTCGAATGGGCGAATGGACCTGCATTTCTCCGCCGGAACCACCACAGACTCAAGTGTCGGCGCGCATCGAGCCACCGCTCGCATCCCCTCAACTCTCAATAAAAAACAAAAACTCTGTCATCCTGAGCGAGTCTTCCGAATCGTTGCGCGCGCTTTTGCGCGCAACAATCAATTCAGACGCGAGTCGAATGGACCTGCATTCCTCACGCAGGAACCACCACGAATTTCGCTCACCCGGAACGGACGCCGAACAGCGCTGAGCGAGTCGAACGAGTCGAATGGACCTGCATTTCTCCGCCGGAACTACCACGAGCCCAAAGCCCATTACCACCGTCATTTGGAAAACCAACGCAGAACACTTACGCTGCGATCATGCGCGAACGCTCTTATTACGTCTACATCATCGCCAGTCGCACCCGCGTCCTCTACACCGGGATGACCGGCAACATAGAAGCGCGCGCCGTTCAGCACAAAACCAAATACTTCGCCGGATTCACCGCCGATTACAACTGCTGCCGCCTCGTCTGGTACGAAAGCTATGACGATCCCAACCGCGCCATCGCTCGCGAAAAACAAATCAAGCGCTGGATCCGCGCGAAAAAGCTCGCCCTCATCCAAAAAATGAACCCTACCTGGATCGACCTCAGCGAAAACTGGGGCAAGCTTCTGCAGCCAATTTCCTCCGCCAACCGCGAAGGAAGAAATGCAGGTCCGTTCGACTCGCGTCTGCATTGATTGTTGCGCCCCAAATGCGGGGCGCAACAAATGCGGAAAGCTCGCTCAGGATGACTGAGTGTTTGCTTCTGTTGAGAGTTGAGGGGATGTAAGCAATGGCGCTTCGCGCCGCAGTCCTCCTCACGCCACCCACTTCTTAGGCCGCTCCCCCAGCTTCCCGTTCTTCTTCGCCGCCTTCCGCTTCGCCGCGCTTCGCGACCGTCCGCCCCCAGCCCACTTCCGACACCCCAGAAACCCCTCCAGCAGCGCCGGGCTTCGTATCAGGACACGGCTTTCAGTCGTGCCGAAAAAGCCGCGCCGAAAGGCGCTTCCTTGCTGCCGCAGGCCGTCCCTGGGGCCTCCCGTCGCGCCAACACACCGGGGTCCCCGGCGAGCCGTATTTGCTCGCTGGGGTGGAAGAGCGATGGGGCCAAAACTTGTCGCGTTCGCCAGAACGCCTCCGCTCCGCCCCGCCCCGCGGAGGTTAGCCTACCTGCTTCCTGCTTCCTGCTTCCTGCTTCCTGCTTCCCGCGCGCCGCACCGCAACCGCGTCACGCCTCGTCCGACTCTTCCGTCCGCCCGTGAGACAAAAACTTCGGCAGGCACTCGATGCTCAGCATCAGTTGCGGCCCTCCCCCGTTGCCGGAAACCAACTCCGCCGACCCGGCAGACGTGACCCGAACCGCAGTCCCGGGATCCAGGCACCCGACTAGCAGATCCAGCTCGCAATTCACCGCCTTTTCGACCGCTTCGATCGTGTTGCGCTCCGCCGTCAACCCCGCCGCATTGCGCTTCGCCGAGTCAAACTGGCCTGCCAAATTCGCCCGCACGGGCCCCGGCATCCCCATCGCACAAACCGTCCACGACATAATCCCTCCTCACATACCTCTCCGAGGATGCCCAGGCATAGGAGCACGAAAAAACACATGTCAGTGACCGCCATCACAGAGCAAGGCCGCAGCGCCAACGCCCTCTCCGTCGGCGGCGTGTCTTCGCCACCTTCCGCTTCGCCGCGCTCCGCGACCGAAAGCACGTCGCCCCCGGTCGAGCCACCATCCACTTCCGCGATCCCGGAAATCCTGGATCAGAGCCACACGCCTGCCCGGAGCAGTTTGTTTTGAAAGGGCACGAGTTCACTCNNCCTTGCTGCCGCAGGCCGTCCCTGGGGTCCCCGTCGCGCGAATGCGCGAATGGGGCCGAAACTCGTCGCGTTCGTCAGAACGCATCCGCTGCTTTCCGCGCCCGTGACCTTCGTACCCAACGCCCCAACGAATTCCCTTGCATCCGAACCCGCAAATTTCTACCCTAAGAACACGGAAAGCTCTGTCCGCCATCATCGCGTACAGAGCTTTTCCATTTGGACGATCCGGCCCAGGCCGGACCTGCTGGCTCTTTGAGAATCTGGACGTGTTCCGCGAACGGCGCTTGTCCCGCCATGCGATACCCAACCGCCCTCGGCCCCTGTTGTCGAATCCGTTAGCCCTTCGCAACCCCCGCAGAATCAATAACCGTCCCGCACAAGAGGGGGAGGGGGAGGGGGGTCTCACCCCCAACAGCCCGCCGCTTTACCCTTGTCCCGCACAGCGGGCCTGGGCTAGACTGCCCCCCTCTGGCCCCCTCCAGAATCCCCAGCCGGGAGTGATCCCCATGTTAGGCATTGACGCAGCGGCCGCGCGCCGCGCCTGGTCGGCTGTTCTGATTCTGCTCCTGGTCGCCGGCGTGTTCCTGATCCGCCAGACCCTGCTTGTCTTCGTCGTCGCGATCATGTTTGCCTATCTCCTGTGTCCGCTGGTCGAATTCAACCAGCGTCGCATCTTCCCTAGGTCCCGCACGCTTGCCGCGCTCTTCCCCTTCGCGGTCTTTGTCACCACCGTCACCGCCGCCGGCTTTATCGTCCATCCTCAGTTCGTGAGGGAACGCGACCAGCTCTTCGTCCAGGTCAGCAGCCCGCAGTTCAAACAGCGTCTCGAGGCCTGGAACCTCGGCGGCATTCCCGTGGGCAGGCTGGTTGCAGCCAACTCCGGCTCCATCCTCACCGTGCTGCCGAAGAACACCGTGAACACCGAACTGCACGCCACCGTGCGCGATGCCGGCAACCTCGTTCTGGTGCCCATTCTCGCTTTCTTCTTCCTGCGCGACGGCCGCCGCATCCGCGACACCCTCATCGCGTTGCTCTACGGCAGCGAACACAACACGCCGCTGTTCCGGAAAGGCAAAGCGGTCTGCGTCTCTCTGCTCGGGGATGCGCACGCCCTCATCCTCGATTACATGCGCGCTCTGCTCCTGCAGTGCGCGAGCACCTTCGTCGCCTACAGCATCGCCCTCACTCTGCTCGGCGTCCCATACGCCATTCTTCTGGCGCTCTTTGCGTTTCCTCTGGAGTTCGTGCCCCTCGTCGGCCCGCTCATCTCGGCCACCATCATCCTGGCCGTCTGCGAATTCAGCGTGACGATGAACCCCGCCAGCGTTCCCCGTCTCCACGTCCTCGCCGTGGTCGCGTTCCTCGCCTGCTACCGAATCTTCCAGGACTACATCCTTTCGCCGGCGCTCATGAAACGAGGCGTCAAGCTTCATCCGCTGCTGATCATCTTCGGCGTCTACGCGGGCGGCGAAATCGGCGGCGTTGGCGGCATCTTCCTCAGCGTGCCGATCCTCGCCCTGGCGCGCCTCCTCTTCTATGAATGGCGCAAACCGGTTCCCGTGCTGGCCACCGAAGACCTGGCGCTCTTTCCCGATGCGTCGCCTGAACTCGACGCGGTGATCTAACCAGGAACGCCCGCTCTCCGGCTTCCTGGCGTCCGCGCTCCGGCCTACCCCTTCGCCAGCGGCTTCCTCGCGAAGTAGTACAGCGAGCCTGCCAGCAGCGCGAACATCAGCACCGACACCCAGTCGTGCGACAAGAATGTGTGCGGAAACTGCACCGGGTTATTGCGGTTCGACACCGACTCCCACAACTTCATCGCCACGCCCATCAGCCCCACGATGCCGCCGGCGGCAATCAATCCACTCGCGTACAGCGACCCCGGACTGATCTCACTCTCTTCCGTCGTCTCGCCCGCCTTCGCCGCCGCGCGGTCTACCATCCACCGCACCATGCCGCCCAGGAAGATCGCGAACGTCGTGGCTATCGACAAGTACGACCCGACCGCAAAGGTCAGCGACCGCACGCCCATCAGTTCAATTGCGATCACCAGGAACACGCCCAGCAGTACCAGCCCCCACGGCAGCTGCTGCCGCAGGATCCCGTTGATCACCGTCGCCATCAGCCGCGCCTGCGGTGCTGCTGCCTTCTCGCTGCCGATCCCTTCCGTCCACTGCACTTCGATTGTCTTCGTCGCCGGGTCGTAGAGATACTTTCCGTCCGCCAGCTCGTGCGACCCCAGCGCGTTAAACAGGATGTAGTTGCTGCCCTGCATGGTCTGCTGCGTCTTGTTCGGCTCGA
Source organism: Acidobacterium sp. (assembly GCA_003152595.1). Taxonomy (GTDB): domain Bacteria; phylum Acidobacteriota; class Terriglobia; order Terriglobales; family Acidobacteriaceae; genus Palsa-343. Next base: position 8,840 of record PMAM01000297.1, on the reverse strand, counting down.
TCACGCGAAATTCCTTCCGCGTGAACGTCCCCTGGTTCTGCACCCCATCATGCGGCGCTGAAATATCCCACGCCTTCGTGATAGGGCGGAACTCCTCGTACCCGCGATTCACCATGCTGAGCGTGATCCCCACCGCAAAGGTCGACACGCACACGCCGATCATCAGCGCCAGTTGCTGCTTCCACGGCGTCGCGCCCACCAGGTAGCCAGTCTTCAGATCCTGCGACGTATCACCCGCGTTTGCCGACGCAATGCACACTACGCCGCCCACCGTGATCGCCAGCGCCCCATACGCGGGAGCCGTCCACCCCTTCACCAGGAACACCGCCGCCGTCGCCATCAGCGTCGCAATCGTCATCCCGCTGATCGGGTTGGCCGAGCTACCGATCAGTCCCACAATCCGCGACGACACAGTGACAAATAGAAATCCGAAGACCACAATCAGCAGCGATGCCGCCAGATTCGCCAGCATCCCCGTCTGCGCGCCCGGCACAGGCTTCAGCGTCAGGAACACCCACATCAGTACCATCAGCAGCACGCTGCCGCCAATCACCACCGACATCGGCATGTCGCGGTCGGTCCGGTCATTGCCCGCCGCCGCGGCCGCCGCGCCCTTGCGCAGATTGCCCATTCCTGCCTTCAGCGCGCTCACGATCGTCGGGATCGTCCTGATCAGCGTGATCAGCCCCGACGCCGCCACCGCACCGGCCCCCATGGGCCGCACGTACGCCGACCACATCTCGCCAGGCGACATCTGCGCCACCGGCTTCACCGCTGGATACAGTGGCCCCGGCAGATGCGAACCGAAGAAGTAGATTGCCGGCATCAGCACCAGCCACGAGAAGACGCCGCCGGCAAACATCGTCCCGGCCACCTTCGTGCCGATGATGTATCCCACCCCCAGATACTCCGGCACCGCATCGAGCCGGACCGCGCCGCCCTTGAGGATGTGCTGCTTCCCCAGGTCCGGCTCGTAGTTCGGCGTGTCCGGCCACGCGCCGAAGATGTCGCTGTTCTGAAACAGCGTGTACAGGCTCCCCAGCCCGAGGCCCAGAAACACGCGGCTCGCAAACGATCCGCCGCGCTCCCCGGCCAGCAGCACGTCCGCGCAGGCGGTGCCTTCGGGATAGGTCAGGTTGCCGTGCTCCTCGACAATCAGCTGCCGCCGCAACGGGATCATGAACAGCAGCCCCAGCCATCCACCCAGCATCGCCAGCACAAAGATGCGGAAGTATTCGAGGTCGAATCCCAGGAAGATCAGCGCCGGCAGCGTGAAGATCACGCCGGCAGCAATCGACTGCCCCGCGTTTCCCGTCGTCTGAACAATGTTGTTCTCGAGGATCGACGCCCGCCCCAGCGCCCGCAGCACGCTGATTGAGAGCACCGCAATCGGGATCGACGCCGCCACCGTCAGCCCCGCTTCGATGCCGACGTAGACCGTGACCGCGCCGAAGATCAGCCCGAAGATGCAACCGAGCACGATGGCGCGCAACGTCAGCTCCGGCCGCGTCTCACTGGCCGGCACATACGGCTGAAAACCCTGCGCCTGACCTGACTTCGTAACTGCGGGCTTGATGTTCGTCGTCGCCACGCGTCACCCCGACAAGTGGTTTTGGAGAAGCCTGAGTGTACCAGTCCGAAGCGAGATTCATCAGTCCGAATCTCTTGCTCACCGGCACGCTCGAACTTCGCCTAACCGGACACGACATTGCATCGCATGGAGAGCAGAATCTGTCTTCTGCTCCCTGTAACCTGTAACCCGCAACCTGGAAACTGTACCCCGAGCTCTGAACCCTGTACCCTGTTTTCACCTGTGCGCAAACCCCTGGCCTACGCCGCCATTTACATCCTCTGGGGTGGATCGTTCCTCGCAATTCGCGAGGTCGTCAGCGTCCTGCCGCCCTTCTTCGCCGCGGGATTCCGCTTCCTTGTCGCCGGCCTGATCCTTATTCTCTGGAGCCGCTTCACCGGCTCTTTTGAGCTCACGGCGCGCCAGTTCCTTAACGCCACGCTGCTCGGCTTCATCATGTTCGCCTGCCTCTACGCAGGCCTGTTCTGGGCCGAAATGCGAATTCCTTCCGGCGTGGCTGCGCTGGTCTCCGCTCTGATTCCGCTCTGGATTTACGCGGGCGAAGTGCTCTTGCTCCGCACTCAACGCCTCACGCTGCTCTCCTTCACTGGTATCGCCGTCGGCTTCGCTGGAGTCGCCCTGCTGGCGCTGAACTTCGGTCACCACCAGGTCCACCTCCACGGCTACGCCACGGCCATCCTCGTGACCGTTGCCGGAACCCTCTGTTGGGGGATCGGCACGATTCTCTCCCGCCGCCTCAGTCTTCCCAGCCCGCAAAAGCTCAACGCCGGATGGCAGATGTACACCGGCGGATTCTTCCTCATGATCGCCGCGTTCGCCACCGGTGAACGAAACTTGTTGCCCGCTNNTCCCCGACGCGCGTCTCGAGTTATGCGTATGTGAATCCGGTGATTGCGCTTCTGCTCGGCGCAGCCCTGGCTGGCGAGCACCTCTCGCACCGTCAGGCGGCTGGAGCCGTCCTCGTGGTCGCAGGAGTTGTCGCCACCCTGATGGGCAAACGATCGCCCCGGCCTAAAGACGAAGACCCGCGGCCGCAGCGGAAGACCTCGACTGCCGGAATGACGTGAGCGGAATTAAGAAGCCGGCTGGAAAATCCGATTGGAGGCGGGTTCCGGCCAGCAAGGGGATAGTAGCGCGTATCAATATGATTCTATTGGGGCGGCTTGTTCGCGCTGGCCAGCATGTATTTGATTCCACAATGGGTGCCCATATGTATTTTGGAATCAAATACGTGCGACTCTTTTGCCAGCTGGTCCCGGCTGACCCCTCTTGCCTGCTGCCTACGCGTAGATCCCGCGCTGCTTGATCGTGAACGCCACCCGGTCGATCGCCAGCATATACGCCGCAATCCGGTTGTTCACTGCATGCGCCTCGGCGTACCGCGTCACGTCGTCGAACGCCTCTGCCAAAATGCTCCCCAGCCGCTCGTTCACTTCCGACTCTTTCCAGAAGTAGCCCTGCCGGTCCTGCACCCACTCGAAGTACGACGCCGTCACGCCGCCCGCATTCGCTAAAATGTCGGGAATGATGAAGATCTTCTTGTCGGCGAGAATCTCATCGGCCACCGCTGTCGTCGGCCCGTTCGCGCCTTCACACACAATCCGAGCCTTGATATTCTCAGCGTTCCGGCTCGTGATCACGTTCTCGGTCGCCGCCGGAATCAGAATCTCGCACTCCGTGGTCAGCAGTTCGGCCGTCGGCATGGGTTCCGCACCGCGGAAGCCCAGTACCGTGCCGTTGCGCAGCTTGTGGTCCTCCAGCGCGCCAATCTCAATTCCGTTGGGATTGAACAGCCCGCCGTCGTACTCGCCGATCCCGATAATTTTGTAGCCGCGCTCCTGCATCAGCCGCGCCGCGTTCGAACCCACATTCCCGAAGCCCTGGACGATCACACGGCAGCCCTCGCGCTGGATGCCCAGATACTTCAACGCCTCGTCGCAGACCACCATGATGCCGCGCCCAGTCGCCTCGCGCCGCCCGCGCGACCCTCCGATGTTCAGTGGCTTGCCCGTCACCACCGCCGTGACCGTCTGCCGCATGTGCATCGAGTAGGTGTCCATGATCCACGCCATGGTTTGCTCGTTGGTGTTCACATCCGGCGCGGGCACGTCCTTTTCCGGCCCCAGGAACTCGATGATCTCCGCCGTATAGCGCCGCGTCATTCGCTCCAGCTCGCCCTGCGACATCTTCTTCGGGTCGCAGATCACGCCGCCCTTGGCGCCGCCGAAAGGAATATTCACCACCGCGCACTTCCATGTCATCCAGCTCGCCAGCGCCCGCACTTCATCGAGCGTCACATCCGGCGAGTACCGGATTCCGCCCTTGCCCGGGCCGCGCGCCTGCGAGTGTTGCACCCGATATCCGGTGAATACCTCGATGCGTCCGTTATCCATCGCAACCGGAAAATGTACGATGATCTCCCGCGACGGATACCGCAGCACCCGCCACAGTCCGTCGTCCAGATTCAGTTTCCGTGCCGCAAAATCGAACCGTGCCGCCTGGGCTTCCCAGGGGTTAATTTCCTGCTCCAGCGTTACCGTCGCCATCGGGGAATCTCCAACCTATCCTGACCGGCCCGGGGAAAAGCCGTTAAACCCGGTTCATTTCGGATTCAACCCGCATCCGGGCCAAACGGTCCGAGTATAGACTCCCGAAGCAGAGAACCGCAACCCTTCCCGGGCCAGCCATGGTTACCCTTGTGGGCCATAGTCAGGACCAGCCATCGATGGCGCTCCCGGTCATTCGCCCCGCGCACTGCTGGGCTATTGTTTTGTTAATTTTGGGCCAATGTAAGCGATCTTGATTCGAGGTTGACCTTTCTGTCGAGGCCACTCGAAGTGAACGCGAAATTGCTGCTGATTCACTTTCCCGTGCCAAGGGCAGAAAATGCTCCGCATCTCATCCTCGGGATCGGGAAAAGTAAGCCGATATCTGTACTGCTGCCCACCTGCCGGCCCGCCTCCTGCAGCTTCGCCGCGATGCGGCGGTAGCCGTAGCAGCCATACTGGCCGGCCAGCGCGACGATGGCCCGGGTCAGCGCGTCTTCGTCCTCCCGCTGTGTCGGCTGGTAGCGCTGCGTGGAGGGCATGGCTCACCGCACAACGCCGCCACTCCGGGCTCAGAAGTTACCCGAGGCGATCTCCTTCACCACCAGATGATCCAGGCTCAGGTTCGCCACCAGCCGCTTCAGCTTCGCGTTCTCCTGCTCCAGATCCTTCAGTCGCCGTGCCTGGTCCACCGGCAGACCGCCGTATTCCTTCCGCCAGCGATAGCAGGTCTGTTCTGTGATCCCGCCCTCCCGTCAGGCTGCCGGCATCGTCTTCCCGGTTGGCTACGTCACCTCAATCTGCCGCAGTAACTCACGATCTGCTCCGCACTCCGGAGAGACATGAGCGATGTCACGGCTGGCGGGAGGGTCCTGCGATGGCGCGGGCGTTCTGTTACGGATTGCTCTCGAGGATCGCCGTCAACCCGGGCATGTCGCGAACCACGATGCTGCGCGCGTCCACCTGCAGCAGCCCTTCCGCCTGCAGCCGCATCAGGTTGCGCGAAACCAGTTCTCGCACGGTCCCCAGCTGATGCGCCAGGTCCTGATGCGTTCCCGGCAGGTGGAATTCGATCCCCTTTTCGCTTCGTATTCCCTCGGTTTGTGCCATCCGAACCAGCGCCGAAACCAGCCGCTGCCGCACCGTCGCAAACGACAGCTCTTCGATGATGCCCACCAGCCGCCGCAGGCGCGCGCCCACCACGGCCAGCATCTTCAGCGCTACTTCCGGATGCTCCAGGCAGAACCGCCGGAAATCGTCGCGCGAGATGAACAGGATTTGCGAATCCTCCACCGCGCTCACCGATGCCGGGTAAGGCCCGCCATCGAACACGGGCAGTTCGGCGACGGATCCGCCTGGGCCTTCCACCGCCAGCACCTGCTCGCGCCCGCTCGGGGAGCTTTTGAAGATCCGCAGCTTGCCGCTCGCGACGATGTGCAGACCCCTGCACGCATCGCCCTCGGAGAACAAAAGCTCTCCTTCGGCAAAGCGCTTGCGCACCGCGCGCACCGCCAGCAGGCGAAGCTCATCCGCAGACAGTTCCGAGAACAGCGAAACGGCGCCGAGAGCAGAGGCCACATTTCCGGATTCAGCCATTCGTTCAGTCATTCGGCAAATTCTAGCGAAAATGGCGGTCGAGTGACTTTAGTCGCAGCCTTCCCCTGGCCGGCCCCGTACAGTCGCCAGCAGGAGATTCCTCATGACCGCCGCTGCAACCACCGTCCGCGATATCGCCCTCGAGCAACCCGCATCCATCCGCGTTTTCGAGAAATTCGGCATCGACTACTGCTGCGGCGGCCGCAAGGCGATCGCCCTGGCCTGCCAGGAACGCTCCCTCGACCTCCAGACCGTACTCGCCGCCATCGAAAGCGCCGCGCACGGCGAAGGCGAGCCCGCTCAGGAATGGGCGTCAGCCTCGCTCGAAGCGTTGTGCGAACACATCGTCAAAACCCACCACGACTACGTTCGCCGAGAAATCCCGCGCCTCTGGCTACTGGCGCAGAAGGTCGTGGCCCGTCATGGCGACACCCATCCCGAGTTAGTCCACATCCAGCAGCTGATTCGCGGCGCTGGCGAGGATCTGATCCAGCACCTCGGCAAGGAGGAGCAGATTCTCTTTCCTTCCATCGTTAATATGGAGCGCAACCTGACCGCCTGCGGTCCCCGCTCGCTGGGCTGCTTCGGCTCCGTGCGCAACCCGATCCGCGTCATGATGGCCGAGCACGACGCCGCCGGCGATGCATTGGCGCAAATCCGCCGGCTCAGCCACGACTTCGTTCCGCCCGAAGGCGCCTGCCCCACCTATGTCGGCTTCTATCGTGCGCTCGCGGAATTCGAACAGGACCTCCACCGCCACGTGCATCTGGAGAACAACATTCTCTTCCCCCGCGCCATTGAGATGGACGAGAGCTGCGGATAAGGATCCGCGCCGTACTATTCTGGACGGCAATGAGTGATTGGTGGAAGACGTTCTTCGATGCGGACTACATCCACCTGTGGAGTGCGGCGGAATACGCCGGCGACATTGAACAGCAGGTGCAGGCGGTATGGGAACTGCTCGGGCTGCGGGAAGGCAGCCGCCTGCTCGATGCTCCCTGCGGGTACGGGCGGCTTTCTGCGCCGATGGCGCGACGCGGCGCAGTCGTCGCCGGCGTGGACCAGTCGGTGGAAATGCTGGCCCAGGCGGAGCGGGAGCGCGGCGATTTGCCGGTGGAGCGGCTGCGGTATCTGCGGCACGACCTGCGCACGCCGCTGGCGGAAGGCGGCTTCGACGCGGCGATGAACATCTTCACCTCGATTGGGTACGGCAGCGAGGAGGACGACCTCGCGATCTTCCGCACGCTGCGCGCCGCGGTGCTTCCGGGAGGGCGGGTGGTGGTGGAAACGATGCACCGCGATGTGGCGGTCGCGCTCTTCTCCCGCACGCTGCAGCCGGCGCAGCGGCTGGCGGACGGGACGCTGGTTGTGGAGGAGCCGGTCTTCGATCCGATCGCGGGGCGGGTGAACACGGCCTGGTACTGGTCGGGTCCTGCCGGCCAGGGGAGCAAGAGGGCCTCATTGCGGATTTACACGATCACGGAGCTGGTTCGGTTGCTTGAGACCGCAGGGTTGCGGTTCGTCTCAGCACACGGCGGCGCCACGACGGCATCGTTTCGGGGAGAGGGGCCCGAGATGGGCGGGCGCGTGATGCTGCTGGCCGAGCATGCGTAAGGGGCACGAGATCCTGCGCTGCGCCGATCGTTCGGGATGCTGCGCGGTCGCAGGGTCGATGTCATCCTGGTGTCCTTGCTGTGCAGTCGGCTGTTGTTTCTGTGATCGCAACCTCAAATTGGTGTTTTTGCGGTGATCACGACGGCGAAGGAGACGCTCGATCGACGTGGAACAGAAGACGAACGGGCCGCAGCAACCAGACTTGCCAGGGCTGGCGCGGGTGAAAGCGTTCGGCGAAAGCAAAGTCGTCGTCAATCAGGCGCGTGAGGAGAATTCGCGAGTGGCGAAGCCGGCGGAGAAATCGCCTGAGCGGGCGAGTCTCCATCATCAGGTAGAAGTCGTGTTTCGCGCGCCAGTCGATAACCGGGCTGGGCTCCGTCATGCGTTGCTGCCAAAGCTGGTCGGCAAGCGGCTCCAGTCGCGCCCGATCGTGGCGGGAGAGAGCTGCGGAGGGCAGCGCCGTACAACGAGGATCGAGGCGCTCCGCCATCATCGAGCCAAAGGCCACAAGGTTGGCGATTTCAGTGTTGCGCCGCGAACGGCTGCCGGCACAGGGCAGTGGAAGCTTCTGAAAAGCAAAGGTGAGATCGAGGACGTGGCTGAGCCGTTCGAAGCGGTGGCGGGCGCTGTGAAGGCAAAGAAAGAGCAGTTCGTCCGCGGGCGCCAGAAGCCGGGCCGGGACTCCCTGAAAGTGCGAGAGACGGACCCGCTCCCAGGCGCGCTGCACATCGAAGTTGAAGGCCAGCGGATGCTCGACGTCGTGATGCAAATCCACCGTGACAGCGTCACGCCGCCAGGGCCGCTCATGATCGTCGCGGCGGCACCTGGGCAGGAAGCCGAGCTGGGAGAGCAGATCTTCCGAGCGCGTCACATCCACAGGGCGGACCAGAAGGTCGAGGTCGCAGCACGATCGCAGTGCTGCATCGCCGCAGAGCCGTTCGGCCATCCAGGGACCCTTGAGAGAAACGACGGGAATGCCGCGCTCATGAAAGGCCGCAAAGATGCTCCTGAGCGTCGAGGTCCAGAAGAAGGCGGAAATCTGCATGTCGCGGTGAATCTTGCGCAATCGCGCATCAAGACCTGGGGAAACGGTGCCTGGAACCGAGCGCAGCCGTGCCGCCGTCTAGGGCAGAATGTTTTCCCGTTCCGCGAGATCAAGGACGGTGAACCACTGTGTTTCGGAGCCATCGCCGGCTCTCGCCTCTCCGCGCAGCAGGGCAAGCAGGAGATGCATTCCCGGTCTCACGCGGGCGCTCCTCCCGCAGACAGAGCGGCGATGAGAGACTGCGCAGCCGGAACCGCTTCGCCCCGCAAAGTCTTCCAGACGGCGGCATTTTGCACCGTTGTGGAAACGGTCGCGAGGACCCGTGCCGGCGTTCGCTGCACGGGCACGGTATGAAGCAGCATTTCCAGCACGGCTCTCCCCTGGGACAGCGGCTCCGGAGCCCAGCACGCATTTTCCGCATATTCCGCGAGGGTCTTAGGAAGCAAAC
>PMAM01000011.1 GCA_003152595.1 Acidobacterium sp. | reverse complement strand
TGACGGATGGCCGGACCTGTTCGTCGCCGACGGCCACGTGTACCCCTTCGTCGAGAAGTACAACCTGGGAGAAGAATTCAAACAGCCCCGCCAGTTGTTCTGGAATCGCGGCGACGGCCAGTTCTTCGATATGTCCTCCACCGGTGGTCCCGGCATTACGGCAAAGCATGCGTCTCGCGGCATCGCCGTGGGTGATCTCGATAACGACGGTTCCCAGGAGATTGTTACTGTCAATCTTTTCGAGCCGCCTTCATTGCTCAAGAACTTCGGGCCCCGGGGCAACGCGCTGCTCGTCCGCGTCGTTACCGCCTCGGGGCGCGACGCCATCGGTGCACGGTTGACACTGGCGGTTGGTGGGCGAAAAGAAATCGACGAAGTTCGCAGCGGCGGATACCACATCTCCCAGGGAGACTTCCGCGTGCACTTCGGCATGGGCCATGCCACCAAAGCAGACTTGACGATCCGCTGGCCTGACGGCCCTGTGAGCAATGTCGAAACCATCCCGAGTGTGGATGCCAATCAATGGGTCGTGGTCCGCGAAGGCCGCGGGATCGTCGAACGCCATCCGTTTACGCACGATAGTCCGTAGCCAGAAGGTCTGGCCTTCACTGAATCGAAAACTATTGCCACTTTCATGGTGGTTTGACATTCACAAAATTCGAAACGAGGGGTCCCACGAACGAATCTGTCGAGACGGAAATTTGCCGGGGTTTGCGCTAAGTAGCCCTTGCTCAAGGGGACGAGCATTGGAACCCTACACATGCGGAGATAATATGAGCAAGCGAATCAGCCGCCGGAAGCTTCTGAAGAACATAGGATCAGCAGGCGCAACCGCTCTCCTGGCAGTCAGCTCGGGGAAGCATTTGTCTGCTGAAGAGCCAGGCGTTGACGGGCAAAGCGGGCAACCTTCCCCGAATCTTGAGCCGCGATCGGCTCCTCGTAAGGAGTCCGCCCCACAACTGCCAGGCGTTGGAGCGCCTCCCCGGCGGGAAGACATTGCCGAGCTTACTGCAGGGGACATGGTAGTGGCATTCGATAAACGGTACGGCTCCATCCGTTCCATCACCCGTAAGAGCGATCCAGCGAAGACAAATTTTATTGGGAATGAGTCCAATACTCCCGGCGTGAACGTATCGAACTCGCGCTGGACCGGCGATCTGGTCACATCCGTTTGGGATGTCACAGATACGAATCCGGCCCATCGGAATTGGACGCCGCGCTCGAATTTTGTTCTGGCAGGCAAGTGGCGCCGGGAGCTGACCGGGACCTCCGCCGATATCCGCCGGGTGAATTTCGACGGGCGGACGTTCACCGTCGATTACAACGGAGCCTCTCACAACGAGGATGGAATCCGGAGTTTTAGTCTTGCCATGAAGTACAGCGCAGACAACGAGAGCTCGCTGCGGTGGGATGTCGAACTGCGCAACACGACGGTGCGCGTGCTGGAGATCGGCGAGCTCGGTTTTCCCCTTATGGTGAATGACGATCAAGGCCAGTATTATGTCGATCCTCAGACTGGAAAGCCGTTTCCCCCTGACGAAACGGTGGCGGCGCTGCGCGACCCCGCTGACTCTTTTAAGGTAGTCAAGGAGCAATATCCGCGGATCGCCAGGCAGTATTTCGAAAACAAGGTTATGTCCCATTCCTTCGCTGGCGGCCACAGCTCTTATGTGCTTATCCAGCGCCCCACCGGGGAAGCACCATTTCTTCTTCTCCACAGCGTCGAGGGCGCCCCCATCGAGTGCGTCTATCGTGACGACAGTTCCTTCGGAGCCAGAGTGTGGTGGTGGAATGGGCCTGACATTCTTGCCGTCCATTCCTGGGCTACAAAGAACCTGAGGGGCTGGAGCAAGAATCCCTGGATCAACGGGCACACATCGCTGGTCCTGCAACCCGGGGAGAAATGGTCGTGTCAGCTGCGTTTTGCCCTGATTGACGGCTACGAGGCTGTTCGAGAAGAGATCTATCGAGCGGGCAACCTGGGCATTCGGGCTCTGCCTGCGATGGTGGTCCAGGAGAACACCCCTGCATACCTGGAGCTGAAGACCAGGTCCGATTTAGACAAGATCGAATTCCTCTCCGACAACATCACCATCCAGCAAAGGCGGCGCGTGGGGGAAAAGACCCTGCTGACGTTGTCCTTTCAAGGCAAAGGGCAGAAAAGTCTGAAACTTCACTACGGCAGCCGCTGGACAAACGTGCACTTCTACTGCGTCGAAGATATCGCCAGCTTGCTGAAGACTCGCGCGGATTTCATCGTGGAGAGACAGTTCTACGAGAATCCAGAGGATCCTCATCACCGCAATCACATGTTCCTGCCCTTCGACCATCGAATCGGCAGCACTTTTCGTGATTCCGATGAGGCATCGGAGGTAGGTGGAAGCCTGGAGTTTGGATTCTCGGAACCCCTCTTTCTGGCTGAAAAGAACATTTATTATCCATCTGCAAAGGAAGTAGCGGTTCTTGAGACCTACGTCGTTGATTGTCTTTTCAAATACATTCAGGACCCCATGACTTACGAAGTCCGTGGCTCTCTCTATTGGAGGCTGAGGTACCCGTCCAGTCCATGGAGCCATTGGAACAAGCAACGCGCCGACGCGACGTACCGGGCCCCTAACTATGCCCATGTCGCGAACATCTATCATGCGCTTTATCGAATCGGTACGCAATATGGACTGGTGAAGCGAAAAGGCCGATTGGACTACCTGAAGATGGCTTACTACACCAGTGTTTATATGTTTCGAACGGAGCCCTGGGGTCATAGGGGGATGATGGGCGGCTCGAATATGCTGAAAATCATGGAGGATCTGGGCAAGGAGGGACTGGACGAAGAGCGCGTTACGCTTTTGGAGGAAATCAGGAAATGTAATGACGTTTACGTGAAAAACCCGTATCCCTATTGGTCTGAATATCCAGTGGATACGACGGCTCATGAACAGGTCTATTTCTTCACCCGTTACTTCGGAGACCTGGAGAAGAACCAAAGGACCGTGCAGGTAATGCGCGCCCTCCGAGGCGGCAATCAGCCGGTGTGGTTCCAATACGGTAACGACAACAAAGGCGACCTGACATGCTGGTTCACGGAATCGACGAATGGCTGGGCTTTGCTGACTGTGTATGAAGATACCGGGGACATGGATACCTTAATCAAGGCATTCGCGGGTGTAATGTGCGTGGCAGTCAACCTGCTTCCCGACGGAATGTGCTATGCACATTTCCTTTCCACGCCGGGCGTATTCGACTTTGCTCCGCCAAGAACCCTGGACGGCGGGATCGCGCAGTTTGGTTTTCTGAAGGCCGTGAAATCCTACGTTGTGCCGGATGACTCTTTTGGCCTGATCGGCTGCGGCTGCAGCGTGGAGACGTCAGATAGCGAAATCTGCATCTATCCCAGGGATGGCCTGAGAAAGCGGCTCCTGATCATGCCGCACAAGATCGACATGGAAGTTGCGCGGGGAGAGCTCGACGAAGTGGTCCTGGCAAATGACGCGAAACATTTGCAGGTTCGGTTGAGTGACTCAACCGGCATCGTGAAAGAAGTTCAGTTAACAATTCGTGGATTGGAGAAGGGTCGATATCTCGTCCGACACGGAAGCTTCACGGGCCGCGTGGCCGTTTCTGATGCCCTGGAGCTCTGCGTTCCAATCGGTGAAGCGAAACTGATCCAAATTGAAAAAGGCATAAGCGAGTCTTAGGGAATACCGGCCGGGGCGCGTTCAGATTTCGACTTCGCCTTCGAGATAGAAGACGCATTCGCCTTCAACAAGGTCGTAGCGGAAGAGTTGGCGCGTCACATCGACCCGAATCTGCCCGGCAAAACAGTGGTTTTCGCCGTGAGCGATGCCCACGCCGATATCGTGGTGGACCAACTCAATATCGTCCAGGCTACCCCCTTCCAACGCGATCCGCTGAAGGAACTCGCGGCCGAGTGCCGCAGGCAGGGCGTCAAGCTCGGCTTTTATTACTCGCAGGATCAGGACTGGACCGCGCCCGGCGGTGCGGCCTATAAAACTGGCGATCACCAGCGATCCCAATGGACGTGGGGCGGGTGGCAGACCGCATAGAAGCTCTTAGCTCAGGTGATTCGGCGAGTCATCCTGTCTTTTTCAGCTCGACTCCAGCACCATGTTGGCATATTGAATCGTGTCTCCGGTGCGGATGAGGCCAATCACCAGAGGAACGCGCTTCTTGAACTCAACGTGAGGTTCAAATTGAACCTCGATTCCTGACATTGCCTCAGCGAACTCACTCACGACAGACGGCGAATTATGCGGACAAAATTCCTCCGCCATGACAATGCGCCCAATCGTGAAGTTCAGGCGTATCGCTCGCAGCACGTCGAGGACGCGGGGGATATCGTCGACAAGAGAAAGGTCCACCGTCTCGATCGTGGGCGAGTAAGGAAATCCACGGTCGGTAATCAGGAGGGTGTTGGTATGGCGGACTCGACTAAGCAGGGAATTGATTTGCGGGTTGAGGATTCCGGTGCGGACCATACTTATGCCTCTCTTGCAATCAATGCAGACGGGTCGGATTTGCCCAGCCGCATGTCAGCAAAGGAATAGAATGCGATTAACACATACGCCAGAGCCGGGACGAGGTAAGCGACCGCCAGGCCTCCAAAGTGAATCGAAAGCAGACCCATCATCGGCGTCAGCACCGCGCCGCCTATGATCGCCATCACGATCAGTGAGCCGCCCAGCTTGGCTGTCTCACCCAGGCCGCGAATCCCCTGGGCGAAGATCGTCGGGAACATCAGCGACATGAAGAAGCTCGTCAGCAGCAGCGCGATCATGCCCGTCCAGCCAGGAAACAAGACCCCAATAGCGGCCAGCAGCGTGTTAATCACCGCGTAGATCGCCATCAGTTGGCTCGGCTGCACAAAACGCATCAGCCACGCGGAAAAGAAGCGGCCCACTCCGAACAGCACTAGGCTTCCGGTCAGGAAATAGCCCGCCGACTTCTCCGGCTCACCGGTGTAGGCCTGAATGTACGGGATCAGATAACTCCAGGTGCCCACCTGCGCGCCGACATAGGCAAACTGCGCCACAACCGCCATCACGAAATGTGGGCGGCGTAACAGGTCTGGAGCGCGGTGCGAACCAGGACCGCGATCCTCTTCGGCTGCGAGCGAGGCGGGGAAGCGGACCGAGGCGATCAGCACCATCATCGTCAGCGTGGCCGCGGCCAGCACCAGGTAAGGCGCGATTACTCGCAGCGTTTCCGAGTGCAAATATGCCTGATACCCATGGCGAGCCTGCAACGCCGCCACCTGGTCTGGCTTCAGCTCCACGCCGGAAAAGATGAAGATCGTTCCGATCAGAACACCCGTGATCGACCCCAGTGGATTAAAGGCTTGCGCCAGGTTCAGGCGACGTGCGGCGGTGCGCGGATCGCCCAGTTGCGCGATGAACGGATTAGACGCCGTCTCGAGGAACGACAGTCCACTGGCAATGATGAACAATGCGACCAGGAAGAAGGAGTAGCGGCCCACCTCCGCCGCCGGCCAGAACAGCACCGATCCCAGGCTGAAGAGAAACAGTCCGATGACGAATCCTGACTTATAGCCAAGCCGGCGCATCACCAGTGCCGCGGGCATGGCGAGCACGAAGTAGCCAAGGTAGAACGCCGACTGCACCAACCCCGCCTGAAACCGCGTGATGACGAACGATTTCATGAACTGCCGGATCAGCACGTCATTCAGGTTGTTGGGAATGGCCCATAGGAAAAACAGCGTCGTCACCATGGCAAAGACAACTTTGTAGCCCTGCGGCACCAGGGGAACATTGCTGTCTGGCCGCTGTGTCGCGTTTGTGATGGGTGAGGCAGAGTGTGTCATCGGCTGGACCGGGCCGGCCCCTCCTCATCGAACGTGATCATGATCTTGGTGAAGCGCGCGGGATCGTCACTCCAGGCCCGCAGTAAGTCCGGAGTCCGATCCAATGGTGCAACCGTACTAATGACGGCTTCCACCGGGAAGCGATGCTGCTCCAGCATCTGAATTACCTGACGAAAATCTTCCGGCAGCGCATTGCGCGCGCCCAGAATGTTCAGTTCCTTCTGGACAAAGAGGCGAGTCTCGTAACTCACTGGCTCCTTTGCGTACCCGATATAGACGACCCGCCCGGCGAAAGCGACCAGCTCGACCGCGGCGCGGAAAGTCTCTGCCAGCCCGACGGCTTCGATCACCACATCGGGTCCGTCTCCGCCGGTCAGCGCTGCCAAAACCTCCCTGGCATCCTGCCTCTTTGTATTGATCACATGCGCCGCGCCTGCCTTGCGCGCGATCTCCAGCTTGGCATCGTCCACGTCCATGGCCACCGTCGTCGCGCCGCGGAAGGCCGATGCTGCCACCGCACCCAGTCCCACACCGCCACATCCGAAAATCGCTACGACATCCTCCGGTGTCACTTCGGCTCGGGCAACAGCGTGGCATCCCACGGTTAACGGCTCGACAAGACATAGCTCATCCAGACTCAGATCGGCCACAAACAGCTTATCCATCGAAACCGAAAGATACTCCCCCATTGCGCCGTCGCGCTGCACCCCCAGCGTCTGATTGTCCCTGCACGCATTCGGTCGCCCGTTGCGGCACGCCGGGCACTGCCCGCAGTTTTTGTACGGAGACAGCGTGACATCCATCCCAACCTGCAGATGCGCAGGATGCTCCGTCCCCAGCTCGACGATCGTCGCAGCAATCTCGTGTCCAGGCACACGCGGGAACGACACCAGCGGATTCCTTCCCCGGTACGAATTCAGATCGCTCCCGCAAAGTCCCACGCGCCGCACGCGCAGCAACGCCTCCCCGAACCCTCGTGTCGGGTCGGAAACGCTCTCCACCCGAACATCCCCTGGCGCATGCATGACCACTGCTTTCACAGACGAGTTCCTTTCACTCCAGCATGTTCGTGGGCGCCTGAAGATCGCTCTCCGCCGCAAACCAGGCGGCTACGGAATCGAGATCGCTATGCGTAGATACGGTCATCATTGGTTCTCTTCGCGCCCCGACGACCAGAACCGATTGAATACTGGAGCGAAGATAACGCGCACTTTGCGTACCATCTGAGGATCCGCGAAGGCCTCGAATGCGCGAAGGCTCTTGTGGACCTGCTCGCGGGTTGCCATTCCGACCAGCGTAGTGGCAACTTTAGGGTAGTCAAAACAGAAGCGCAAAGCGAGATCGGAGATATCGCAATCGCGATGTTTGCAAAACTCGGCAGCGCTCTTGGCCGCTTCACGCATCTCGCTCGGTGCCGGATGCCAGTCCGGCGCGCCCTGTTCNNAGATCGTCCGCGAGCAGGTTGTAATGGCAGTAACTGAGAATCGCGTCGACCGGGACCTTTCTGGCGATGTCGATGAGAGTCCTAAGAGGAAATCCTGTCACGCCGATATACCGAGTTTTCCCCAGTTCCTGCAGTCGGCGCATCGCCGGGATTGTCTCTTCCACAATCTGACTTCGATCGCCAAACTCAACATCGTGAGCAAACAAGAGGTCGACGTAGTCGGTATTCAGTCGGTCAAGAGACTCATCCATGCTGGCGAAGACTCGATGCGCTGAAAAATCAAACTCGTTCGCTCCGTAACGTCCACACTTAGTGGCAAGAATGACTTTGTTTCTCCGCCCCTGGAGCGCCGCACCGAGGCGGTATTCCGCCAACCCGTGGCCGTAGTAGGGAGACACATCGAAGAAGTTGATTCCCTCGTCGATCGCCAGATGAACAGCGCGCTTTCCTTCTTCGGGACCTGTAAAACCGTAAACGCCTCCCAGTGGAGAAGCGCCAAAAGCCACGACTGACACTTCGAGGTCCGTTTTGCCAAGTGCGCGATACTGCATGTGACTGGCACGCTTCGAGGCCCAGGCCGTTGTCGACGATCGAAGCATCTTTCCTCCGAAGACCGGCTGAATTCAGCATCAGCGCGCGTTTAAGTATACGCTAACTGTAACGATGATGGAATTCTCGCTGGCCGATTGCCTCGAATCGGCGAGGTGACCAAAGATCGAGCGTGATCGGGAATTTCCCTTCGGCTTTTCGGCCCTCGCGCCACGCACTGATCGCGACAGGCGATTCAGCTACGAACTGGACGGGCGACGCGACGAACACAGCCCGCATCGCAAATGGACAATCCCTCAGCCGAGCGTCACCTTGAGAGCCGCCGCGTAATCGACTGCCGGCCGGTACTGCCTCGGCAGTTCGACACGCAGAGCCTCGCCGGTCTGCTTCCAGTTCAGGCGTTCGCCGGTTCCGATGAGCTCGACCCGCGCGATCTTTTCCGGCTGCGTTGAAGCGGACAAGCCAAGAGACGACATGACGACGGGCTCCGTTGGCCAGCCCAACACGATGGCGTAAACGACATTGTTGGCCTTGTTGCGTGTGAAGCGGATGTCCTTCTCGCCCAGCTTGCTGATGCTGTTGCCCTGGAACGAACCGGCCTTTACGCTGTTAGGCCCTTCGCCGTAGATCTTCCACGGCCGGGTTTCGTAGATAGCTTCGCCGTTGACCTGCATCCATGCCGTGATGCCGTCGAGGACCGCGATCTCTTTGCTGTCGATAGTGCCGTCCGGTTTGCCAGGAATGTTAAGGATGAACGTTCCGTTTTTGCTGACGGTGTCGATCATCCAGTGGATGGCATCGCGCGGGGGCAGATAGCCGCCGAATTCTCCGGGTTTATCGTACAGCTCCCGGTTGTAATGCCACTCACCAATGCAGGTTTCCGACTGCCACGGATATTTCTGGATGCCGCTGGTCAAACCGCGCTCGAAGTCCGCAACAACGGATTTGACCAGGCGCTCGGGTACTTCCTTGACGTTCAGTACGGCTTCCATCCTGCCGCCGTTGGTCCACAGGCTGTGATTGTAGAAGTAGGCGCCGATGTTCATGCCTCCCCACCCGAGGGGCAGCAGGGAATTGTCGAAGTAGAGCAGATCGGGGTTGTGCTGATCGATGAGGTCGCGGGTGCGGTCGTAAAAGTTCTTTACATAGGACACATCGGGCAGCGCATCGAACGGATGCTTGACGCCGTAAAGCTGCTGCGGATCGAGGCCCTGCCACCACTCGTCCATCCCTTCGCCGCTGGTGAGGTCGCCGTCATACGGGACGCCGCTGAGCGAGCCGGATGTGTCGGCGCCGTGCGATGGCTGGAACCACCACCAGTTGCGCGCCTGNNGTTCCACGGCTGGTGCTTCGAGTCCCAGGCGTCGAAGCTGTCGTGATGATTGGCGAGCGAGATGAAGATTCTGGCGCCGGCCTTCTTGTAGCGCGCGATCAGTTCATCGGGATCCCAGTTGAGCAGCGTCCATTGTGCGCAAAGGTCTTTATAGCCGAACCGGGAGGTTGGGCCGTAGTGGTCGAGCTGATATTTATACTGCCGCTGTCCTTCGAGGTACATGTTGCGCGCGTACCAGTCGCCATCCTCGGGGACGCACTGCGGGCTCCAATGGGCCCAAATGCCGAACTTGGCGTCCTGGTACCACTCCGGGGCGTCGTACTGGAGCAGGGAATCCCACGTTGGCTTGAAAGGACCTCGTCCAGCGAGGTCGGCGATGGGGGATTCCATCGGCACCCCATCCCAGGAGCCGCCAGGAACGGGCAGGGCTTCGGGGCTGCCCCACGCGGTAGCTTTCCAGGTCGAGTCATCCAGCCTTTCCTGAACGATTTTGCCATTGCTCAGTTTGTAGAAGGTTCGCTTGTTGGGCGGCAGTGCGCAGAAGCGGGCGTAGTCCTGGATGTACTCGTTGAACCCGGCGGGCAAATCCGACGCGTTCTCTGGCGCCGTTTGACCGGTGGCTGGGAAGGCTCGGGCTGCGGTAGCAATCGCAAGAAGTCTGCAAAAATCACGTCGTTGCACACTCGCTCCTGTTCCGAAGCGCTTGATCGCACTTCATGAACGAAGGGGCGATGGTAGCAATCGGGCGGCCTGTTGTCAACGATACAGTTATCGTTTAACTTCGGAGAATCGCGGCACACTCATCTTTTGCGCGAAGACGATGCTGGCGAAGGAGAGGGCCTGGCCTTGGCTAAAATGGATCCGGAAGAGGGTGCGTCGTGACCTTGCAAAGGTGCCAGGCTAGTGGTCCATCCGCGTTCGCCGACCTGAGAGTTCATTCCCGGCCGGCACCGGTGATAAGGAATCGCCTTCGGCGAAGTCCGGAAAGCGCCGGCTGGAAGCGCGAACCACCACGCGCGGGCTAATGAACTCGGCCTTTGGCTTGGTGTGTGTCTTCTTGCGGGCGATCCTGAGCGCCAGATCGGCTGCGTGTTTCCCGATGGTCTCGCTCCCCTGATCCACCGATGACAGGGACACGCGCAGGAAATCTGAATAAGAGAGGTTGCCGCATCCCACGACAGCCACGTCTTCCGGAATACGTAAACCTGCCTCCAGAATCGCTCGCATCGCGCCCAGCGCCGAGGGGTCGTTGAAGCAGAAAATGCCATCGGGCCGCGTCTCCGCCGCGAGAAGTTGCCTTGCCGCTTCATACCCGCCCTTTTCTCCCCGGTGGTCTCCTGAGGTACCGAGCGAAATAACGTGTCCCGGTAAAGGCCTCAGGCCCTCCGACGCAAGAGCCCGCTTGTAGCCTTCCAGGCGCCCGATTGCAGTGCTGACGTTGGGGCCTCGGATGTGCGCAATGTGGCGGCATTGCTGTTCGAGGAGGTGGAAAGTTGCCAGCATTCCGACGGCCTCGTCATCCACGCCGATGAAATTCGCGTCGAGGCCAACAAACCGCCGGTCTATCAGGATATAGGGCGTTTTCTGCTCCTCAATCATGTGAAAGCAGTCAACGGATGACTGTGCCGAGGCGACGAGGATGACATCCACCCGCCGGGCCAGCAATTGCCGGATTTCCTGGATTTCGAGATCCGGATCTTCATCGGAAGACGAGATGAGAAGGCTGTATCCGTGCTTACGGGCTTCCACGGATATCGCCTTGGCGATATCGGCAAAGAATGGATGGAGGAGATCAGGAACAACCAGCCCCAGAGTCCAGGTCCGGCCCGTCACCAGCGAACGGGCCGCCAGGTTGGGCTGGTAATTCAGCTCCCGCATTCGCTTCAGGACTCGTTTGCGAGTCTCTTCTCCGATGTCGGGGTGGTTTCGTAAGACCTTCGAGACGGTGACAACAGAAAGTCCCAAGTCGTTGGCGATGTCCTTTAAACGGGCTGCCATTAATTGAATGGCTCCTTACAGGCCCCGGGGCAAGGTATGCGTGCTCGAATAAACGATAGAGTCACCGATAAATCTATCCGATTCTGAGACTGGGAGTCAATTTGAATCCATCCTTCCGGTACTGTCCTATTCCTGTTTCTGCGCTATCAGGGACCCCTCCGTCCTTTGGTAGTGCGGCAGTTTCAAATTCCACTCTTCAGGGCAGTGAACAACGAACGGACTATTGCTTATGTGGCGTAGCCCAGTTTGAACGCCCACGCAAGCTGGCCGGGACGGTTTGAGGGATCCTGCAGTTCGTCGGGAATCGAGATGACGAAGTTGTGCGTTGCGTCAACGCGGAACTGCAACTTGCCGGAGTAACCAAGCATTTCCACCGACTGGATCGGCCGCGAGTCCAGCGATGCGATCTGGAGCGTCTTGCCGGGCCATTCCGTGACGAAGCAATACAGAACGCGGTTGTCCTTGCTGCATGTGAAGCGAACGTTGTCGCCCTCAGCCCACTCGGTGCCCGGTCGTGGGCGCGTGCCATAGATGCCTTCGCCATTCACCCGCAGCCACTGACCCGCTTCCTCGAGCTGGCTGACGGCTGTGGGGTGAAAGCTGCCCAGGCCGCTGGGTCCCACCCCCACCATGAAGTTGCCGCCCTTTGCGGTGATATCAATCAGGTTGTGAATAATCCACTGCGCGCCTTTGTATTTCGAGGCGTCGTTGTCGTACGAAAATGACCGTCCGAGTGGATAAATCACGAACCATGGCATCTTGGTGGATTCCCTGGACGCGGGTACAAATCCTTCAGGGGTGTAGTAATCGCCGTAGTTACCGATGCCACGCGCCCGCAGCATGACGTCCGGCTGAAGCTCTCGCAGTTTCAGTATGGTTTCGCGCATCTGCGGCCAGACGGCCGGACCCCAGAAGATATCCAGGCATAGCATGTCGATGGCGCCGTAGCGGGTGAGCAACTCAGTCAGCTGCGTGCGGTGGCGCTCCACCATGCGTTGGACTTCTTGCGGTGTGGGATCCGGCACGGTCACAAGGTTGCCGGCCATTCTCTTCTTCATCGAGTCCCAGAATTCCTGTGTCGTGCCATTGGAGGGCTGCCAGCCCCAGAGCTTCGGTGAGGACGGAGCCTGCAGCGGATGCCAGCCGTACGGGCGGAAGTCGGCGTCGTACCAGTCGGAATGCGAGAAATAGAGATCTATTTTGATGCTGCGCTTATGGGCCGCATCGGTCAGTTCGCGAACGACGTCGCGCCGAAAGCGTGTTTCCATGATGCTGTAGGCCAGATCGCAGTCCTCGATGCGAGGGCCGCCAGGCGCGGTCCAGTTGGCCCGGTTGCGTACCCGAGTCTTCGTATCGAACATCGAGAATCCTTCGTGATGCTTGCTGGTAAAGGCAAACATCTTCAGCCCGGACTCCTCGCAGAGGTTCATCCAGGCGTCGGCGTCGAACTCGTGCGGATTCCATAAACGGTAGGCCAGGTTATACCGCTGGCGCTCTTCCAGGGGAAGGCTAAGAAAGGGCCAGGATTCCCCGGGTCTGCCGTAGATCGAGTAGAGGCCCCAGTGGATTCTCAGTCCGAACTTCATATCCTTGAACGCTTCGACCGCCCGATCCGAGGCCCAGTGGTACTGATGAATCGGCACTTCTTCGATATACGATTTGGAGCGCTGGTAGTCGGCGTCGGTCGTCGGGAGACGATGTTCGATCAGAGGCTCATCGCCCTGGGCCCAACTGCGGAGCGGGAAAGAGGAACTGAGAGAGGCGGACCCTGCGGCCACAAGAAATTCTCGGCGATTCATGGTTTCTCCCTGGCAGAACAGATCAGAAGCTGTTCCGAACATGCGGGCAGCCTGCTGAAAAGCCGTTCTGTTGAAGTATGCGGCATAACATCAACGGTACTGCACCTTTCGCACATCTGCGCGGCGACTGTATCCGGGATATCCGGAACTCGCATTCGGGTCACGCTGGAAGGACCTTGAACGAAAACGCATATTTACAGGGCGGACCATCGAGCAGTTGAATCTCGAGGCCTTGTACTCCCCTGGTCCACTTCACCTCAGATTTCGATCCGAGGAGTACGACCTTCCCAATTTGGACTGGATAATTCGCGGAGTCACTGGAGAGTGACCTGACAGTTATCTTGCCGTCGGAAGGCCAGCCTAAAGCAATCGCATAAAGAATATCGGCCCTGGCAGTAAAGCGTATATCTGTGTGGTCAAATTTGTATTCCGACAGCTGGTACGCTGGAACGCCTTTCAGTTCAGTCGAAGGACCCTCTCCGTAGACTTTCCACGGTCTGGTACCGTTTAGCGCTTCGTTGTTGATTTCCTGCCAATTGGCAAGTTCATCCAGAAACGCCAGTTCATCGCTGTCTGGTTCTCCATGGCCAGGCAGCGGTATGTTCAAAAGCAGGTTACCGTTCTTGCTCACGATGTCGACAAGAAGGGGGATGATTAAAGAGGCCTTCTGGTAGGTGTGGTTCTCAAAGACTGCCCGATCATAATGCCAATGGCCGATGCATGCCTCAGTCTGCCATGGCTTTTGCTGTATGCTGTCCGCCAGCCCCATTTCGAAGTCGCGGGTAAGCGCCCCCCATACCGGCTCAGGAACCATTTTTAAATCGAGTACGCCCTCCAGGTGGCCGCCATGCGCCTGCATATTCTTGTTGTAGTAGTAGGCAATGATTTGGGGAGCAAGGTCCGGAATACCCAACCACACCCCGAGGTCGGGGGCGAACCTCCCCCCTTTGTCGAAATCGAATTGAATGTTGTCGTCGAAGGTGAGAACATCGGGGTGGTAGCTGTCGATAACATCCTGTATCCGCAGCAGGAATTGCTGGACGAATTCGGGACAAGGAGTGTTCTTCAGGTGGGGTTTCCCGTTGAGCATCTGCGGGTCCATGCCCTCCCACCACTTACCTTTGCCGTCTGCAATCGTCTGCACGCCGTCGTACGGCACGTCAGCAAGAGGTCCAGTTGTATCGGTCTTGTATCTAACCGGGAGAAACTCGTCCCACACCCGATGTGGAGTTCCATGATAACTGACTCCAAAACGCATTCCGTTGGCGCGCGCCAGTCTTTCCCAGATTCCGACAACGTCACGCCTGGGCCCGACGTTCACCGCGTTCCAGAACTGGTGCTTTGAATTCCAGCAATCATAGTTATCGTGATGCGTAGCCAGAGCGATGAAATATTCGGCACCGGCCCGCTTGTACAGTTTGATCAGCGTCTCAGGCTCCCATCGCTCTGCTTTCCATAAGTGGCAGATATCTTTATAACCGAACTGCGACGGATGCCCATAATGACTAACATGATAGTCGTACTGAGGCATACCCTGTATGTACATGTTGCGCGCGTACCAATCACCCTGTTCGGGAACGCACTGCGGGTCCCAGTGCGCCCATATCCCGAACTTAGCATCCTGAAACCACTCCGGGCAACGATAGGACTTGAGTGACTCCCAAAACGGCAGAAACGGGCCTTGCGGAACTTCTCCCTGAAAAAACTGCGGGCTTCCCAGCGCATGCGTCATGCGAGCGAGAGCAAATGCGGAGAGTCCGCCGGTTAGGAACGACCTGCGATTCATCGTTAGATTGCTGCCTTTCTGTAGTTGGCTGAGATACAAGTCTTAGGCACTTGCACTCCGTTGTGAGGCTGGTCAGTGTCGATAGGAGAGTTTGCGACAAGTTACTTACAAAGGCTTACGGGAAACGGCGAGTCTCACCGCGATTCGATGGCCGTCGTATTTCACTACCTTATCGAAATCCATTTCGAGTGGAATGCCTACGCCATGGCCAGGTCGTACGCGCACGATTCGAATTGTGTGTTGCCTCAACATGCCGTCGAAGTCCCCCTCTACGGTCCCGAGAACAAACGTTTCGTGGAGGTCATCCCAGTGCACCGGAATGATCGCTCGGGCACCGTGCTCGTAGGCATAACCGTCTCCACTGTCCTCGTAAAGCCGGAAGTCGGCATCTTTGCCGCTGTAGACACGAATCAGGAGGGGATCCTGGACTTCGGCCGTTCGCTGTACTACCGGTCCTAAAGGAACAATGCTTCCGGCCCTGACCAGGATGGGCAGGCGGTCAAGGGAAGCATCGCTGGAAATCGATCGACCTCCCCGATACTGTTGACCGGTCCAGAAGTCTACCCAGTCGTCCCCCGCCGGCAGCACCACATTGCGTGCCGTTGCGCCTTCATGTGTTATTGGACTCACCAGCAGCGAATTGCCGAAGAGGTATTCATCGTCCACATTACGTACCGCGCTATCGCCGGGATAAACGAATGGCAGAGCCTGCATTATCGTTTCTCCGCGGCTGGTAACTTCCCACGCATCCGAGTAAATGTAAGGCAGCAGGCGATAGCGCAGTTCGTCGTACTGGGTGAGAATCCGCGCTACCTCGGGACCGTAGTTCCACATCTCTGTTTTGGAATGAAAGCCATGGATGCGAAAGACAGGACAAAAAGCGCCGAATTCAAACCATCTGACAAGAAGCTCGTGATAACTCTCCGATGTGTATTGGTCCATCGGACGGAAAAAGCCGCCGATGTCGGTGGTCCAGTAGGGAAGTCCTGACATGGAAAAGCTGAGACCAGCAGGAATCTGGCGGCGGAGCGTGTCCCAATTGGCTGTGATATCGCCGGACCAGGAGATGGAGCCATTCCGTTGCTGCCCGATCCAGGCGGAACGGGAAAGAATAACAACGCGTTTCGCCTCATCCGTTGCTCTCTGGCCATTGTAGACGGCCGAGGTTTCATACAACGGAAAGGCATTGCGCACCATTTTACCCGGTCCCAGGAAGGTCATGTCGTTTTTGAGTGGGTCGCCCTCGGGTTCTGAGGCATCGAGCCACCATCCGTCCAGGCCATCGCGGAACAAATTATGATCGATATCGGACCAGAAGAACTTTTGCGCTTTCGGATCGAAAAGGTCGGCCCAATTTTCGCTTTCCTTTGCTTCCCCGGGCTCTCCGGTGCTTGCCGCGCTGGTGAGTACAAGATGAGCGGAAACCATCTGGCGATCGACCTCGGTTTCGGCGCCAAACTTGGCCCATACGGATATAACCATGTGAAGGTCCTGCTGGTGCAGGGAAGACATCATCTCAGCGGGATTAGGGTACGCTGTCTCGTCGAACCGCATCGCATTCCAGCCGTACTTTCCCCAGTACTGCCAATCCTGCACAAAAGCGTCGACCGGAATGTTACGTTTGCTAAATTCTGTCGCGTCGTCAAGAATCTGCTGCTGACTTGAGTAGCGTTCCCGGCATTGCCAGAAGCCGTATGCCCACCGCGGCAGAAGGGGGGCTTCGCCAGTCAGTTCACGGTATTCTGAAACTACACGTTGCGGTTCCGGCCCATAAATAAAGTAATAATCGATTGCTCTGCTTGCTTCAGACCGGAAGGCCATTGTATGCGATGGAAAACGAACCGCGAGACTAGTGTTACCTCCTGTTTCAGCGGCAATGTTGTAAGTCGTGTTTGCAGCCAAATGAATCTTTCCGCCAGCGGAAACAGGCAGCCACATATTTTTCAGATCAATGACCTGTTCATCGCCGACTGTAAGCTGTAGCTTATTGCGAAAATTACCGCTGAGCAGAAAGCCGTACTCCCCCTCCGGGCCCGATTTAAATTCAGCGCGGCCGCTCTGATCGAGCGAAATCGTCTGAATCGCAGGATTGAAATCCGTCAGTGCCGGATCGTTCCACAGGAGGCCGTATCCTCTTGTTGAGATCAGGAAGGGTATCGCGATGTTGGTGTTAGCCTGAAGCAGCCGGATGGGTATGTCTCGAATGTCGAAGAATCCTTCCTGGTGTTGACCCAATCCATACAAAGACTCGCCGGGCGACAGAAGAAAATCTTGCCGCACGTTGTAGGTTTGCGTTCCATCCGTGTTTTCCGGAACCATGGATCGTCCAGCGGAAGGCTGCTCGCTGAGTATCGTGTCGCCCGCGGCGGTGTAGAAGCGGATGGAGCTCGTCGCGCGGTTGATCTCGGCGCGAAGAGCCTTGGTCCTGATGGAAGCCGCAGCCGCAGTGGAGGACACGGTAAATCGATTGTCGCCGCAGTGCTGGATCGCGGCAGGTACGATCGACTCAGGAATGTCGTCAGTCGGGCTTGCCACTACATGAATCACTCGGTCGGAACACACCGTGACACGCAGGGTGCCGGCAGAGGAACGAAGGGTGACGCCATCCGAAGTTTTTGTGATTTCTCCCGAATTGTCCGACGCAGCCTGAGCCGAAAATGGGGCGGCGATGAGAACAAAACACAGCACCCGCAGAAAGGTTAAAGATTTCAAGAGTAAATCCCCAATCATGAAATGCTATGTAATTCACTGGAATTTCGCACGCCGCAATCCGAATCACGCCGGTCGAATCCGCTGGTTACCGGCTTGGTGCGGGGTGATTCATTCTCACGCTGAAAGTTATTGGCGGTTCGTTTCCGTCAAAGGTTGTCCCAGGTCAAGGTGCGCCCGGTCATCCCATTGTTCGCGAAGCTGTTTCGACAACTGCATTTCTTCTGCCGCTGCATTCTCATTGCCCGTTTTCTGGTAGAGGCGCGCGAGTTGGTAGTGCAGGCTTCCGTCCTCGTCCACAGTTATTCCCAGCTTATATTCCGCTATAGCATCTGAAGGCCGGTTCGTTTCTGCGTAGACTCGACCGAGAAGAACGTGGACTCGCGGTGTAAGTTCCGGTGTGACGTTGTGGCATTTCAGCAGAAAGGGTTCCGCGGCCTGAAACTTGTGTTCCTGCACGAGGATCTCCGCAGCAAGAAGATTCGCTTCAGCGTCGTCGGGAATCTCGGCGAGGAGTGACCTGGCGATGGCGAAGGCCTCGTCCGTCTTCAGCTCTGTAAAAAGCACAATTCCCAAGCTGAGTCGGGCTGTGCGACTGGTCGGGTTAAGCGACACTGCTTTTCTGTACTCAGCCTCCGCATCACTCCAGCGGCGCTGTTGCCGAAAGGCGTTGCCAATGAGAAGGTGCAGACCTGGTGAGTCAGGGTCGAGTTCGCCAGCGTGGGTCAGGGCTACGACGGTCAACTTTTGGTCGGCTTTACTCTCCCAATAAAGCCCTTGCACCGCAGTGGCTGGCGAAGACTTCAATCGTTCGCCGGCGATGGAAGCTGTTTGGAAATCTCCAGCTGAGTAGGAGCATGAAGCCAGGAGCCGTAGTCGAGTGGGGGGCAGTCTATCAGCAGCCGGCTTCAAGACTTCGTCGCATTCTGCGAAGCGGCCAGATGCATACAGCCTCTCTGCAGATTCATGCAGTCCCGGGGCACCCTGAGTCGTATTTTCGTAAGTTGAATTTGCCCCTATCGACAGATCGCCGGAAACGAGCACACGCTGAACGAGCGAACCGATGTCGAAGGATAAGGCTCTGCCGCTTTTCGGGCTTTGAGCCAATTCAATGAAAGGTTGTGCCTGATCGGGCGATACAGCTCCACGAAAGAGTGGTAGGCTTGACCGAACGAAGCCGGGATCGGCATTTGCAACGACATTCAGCTCTTTGAGCGCCATGTCCGGATGTCTCTGAGCGATGTCGGTAACTGCAATTCCCAGCGGTGACAGTCCGCAATGAGAGGCGGCTTGGTTTTCTGTTTCAAACTGCTTTCGCGCTTCGGCTTCCTTGCTTTCACGCAGGAGAACGATTCCAAGTTCGGCGTGCACGCACGGGGCGGGGGACGGAGTGTTCAACGCCGCTTTAAACGCTTCCTCGGCCGAACCGAGTTTGTCTTCGTCGGCGAAAGTCTCGGCTGCTCGTAGTTTCACGTACCCGGAGTTGTTCCAAGCCGAAGTCATAATGCGAGCATCGTTCTCCACTTGTTCGAGATAAGCAGTTCCGAGTTGCAACCACGCGTCTCCATTAGTCGGAGCGATCTGGGTCGCTCGGAAGTAAGAACCTGCAGCGCGACCCGGCTGGTCCAGCATTTCGTACGCTCTTCCCAACTCAAGCGCGGCCTGCAGATCGGTGGGATTAAGCCGGACAGCATTTTCGAGCGGGGCGAGAGCCACCCTGGCATTATTCGATTCCAGGTACTCGAGACCCAGGAACAGCTGTGGAACAAACAACGACGGATTCAGGCGCGCAGCATGCTGAAAGCTTTTCACAGCCTCCGGGTGGTTTCCCGACTCGTGGTCCATCAAGCCGAGATTTGCCCACAACTCGGGAATATCGGGGTCGAATGCGACAGCTTTCCTATATGCTTCGGCAGCCTGGAAAAAATCGCCCCTGGACTGAGCCAGCCGGGCCTCGGCGAGGAGAGATTGAAGGGTCTGGTCATGATCCTGCGCCTCAGCCACGCCGCCCGCAGCAGTAACCGCGAGCGGAACGGCTAACGTCAGGTAGAGAAACAACGTCCAGCGCATACGGGCTCTAGTAAGTCAGTTTCAGCACACCCTGCATTTCTCTTGCTCCCTGGGTACTTGAGCTCAAGCCCAGATTCGGGCTTCCGACACTGGCGGCGGGTATGCCGAAATTGGCGTGGTTAAAAGCGTTAAACATCTGGAGTCCAATTTGGAGGCGTAATTTCTCGTGCAGGTTGAACCACTTTCCCGCAGTCAGATCCTGGTCTACGTATCCAGGTGCTCTCAGATTGGAAAAGTAGCGAGGAGCGTTGCCGAAGGTGAAGGCATCGGGCGCCTCGAAAGCCGCGGGGTTGAAGAAGCAGTATTTCGTTCCCCCGGGAATGGCAGGGACCCCCTGGGTTCCGCCGCAAGTGCCGCTCTTGAATGGCTGGCCAGTCAGTTGTGCATGCTGGTTGCCGCCAAAGACAGTCTCGGAGTTTGTGCCGGAGCCGATCGCCATCGGGAAACCGCTCTGCGCGGTGGTAATTCCCGACAACTCCCATCCCCCTGCAACGGCGTCCGCAACCGCGTTCATGCTTCCGCCGACCTTCTTGCCTCGGCCAAACGGCAGTTGATAGACATAGTTCAGAACCAGAGAGTGGGGAATATCGTCGCCGTCCACCGACCAATCCGCTTTCAGGTCATAGAAGTTGCGGATGCCCGATCCACCCTGGTCGCCATTGATGGAACCCCATTCTTCTGGCCCCGCTACATCGGAGAGGAACTTCGAAAAGGTGTAGGAGGCCGTAAAGATCAGGCCGGCGCCGAAGCGATGTTTGAAGTTTGCCTGCAATGCGTTGTAATTGTTGATCCCGACCGGTTCATCCTCGGCTGAGACACCCCCGCAGTACTCTGGATAGGGCATCAGGGATTGCGCTACCGTATACGGGCAACTCGGAGCGGGAAGATTGAGTGTGCTCAACGCTGTGGCGTAAGGGTTACTGGCTAATGTGTTATTCAGCGTAGAACCCATGGAAAGGTAGCTGGGATTCAGTTGCCCGTAGTTCATACCGGAAAGGGTGATGTGCCTTCCCCGGCTCCCCACATAATTGATATCGACCACATCGTTGGGACTGAAAGCGTATTGAAATCCAAAACTAAACTGCTGGGTCGTGGGATCTGGACGGTCCCGATCCACCACGCTGGGGCTCTGACCCACGCTGGTCAGCCCTCCCAGTGCGTTCCCGGTAACTGGTACCAGTCCGGATTGGTATGCCTGCGCGAGTGGTGTAAGTACGTGGATTCCATCGGCCGACGAAGTCCACGCCGTCGATGTGGAGAATCCCGGGTCCGGCCCATTACCCCCGTAGAAGTTTCTAGCATAATAGAGTCCATAGCCGCCTCGCAAAACCAACTTCGGCATTACGGCGTAAGAGAAGCCGATGCGGGGGGCAAAATCGTGCAGATTCGGGTTGTAGAGGAAGCGGTCCCCGGGTTGGTTGTAAACGATCTCACCGTAAACCGGAATTCCGGTCGTTACGCTAATCGGATTGAGGGCGTGGAGATCGAAATAGGCCTGCTCATCGTGTCGTGCCGTCGGAGGCATCTGGATGTCATAGCGGAAGCCCAGGTTCAGGGTAAGATTCGGTCTCGCCTTCCAGTCGTCCTGTACGTACATCCCGTGCAAGTAGTAGGTAGGAGCGGGATATGCATTAAATCCCGTGGATCCGGCGGAGCCCGCTCCGGGATCACCTGCACCTACCATAAAAGAAGCGAGCGCGTCTCCGGCACTTTCGTTCTTCAGATTCGATGGGTCAGGACCGGCAGTCATTTGATTACTGAAATTGAACTCTGTCGGGGTCAGCCTGCCGCCATCATCGGTTTGCCAAACACCCATATACCCTGCCGAAACAGAATGTTTCTCCAGAGATTTGTTCACGTCCACGGTCAGGCTGCCGACATTCTGGGGGAAGTTGGCTTCGCCCGAGCCTTGAGTCGCGCCCAAAGGAGCATAGAAACCGCTCCCGCTGAACGTGTTCCCAAATGCGATCTGTGGAAACTGCGGCGTCCAAGAGTCGAGGATACCAGGCAGCCCGAGCGAAGAAGGCTTGAACGGGTAGCCCTGGACAACGTTCCCGCCGGGGAAACGAGTGAAGAATAGCTCGCTGGTCATGGTGAAGGTTGGTGAGAAAACATGTGAATAGCCTAAAACCCCAAAATCGCGATTATTCGGATCGAACACGTAGGGCCCGGCAATATCGTTTGGCCCGTAAAAGGCGCCTGTTTGGACCTTGCCCTCGTGCTTATTAGAAAATTCCCCGTAAATCCGGTTATTCGCGTTGATGTTGTGATCGATGCGGAAGCCCCACTCATTGGAAGTCGTCGGCGCATTCACCGTGGCGTTGAAGTTGTAGCCGCCGCCCGGATTCTTTGGCGCCGGCCAATAGTTGCCCGTGGCGAATTTGTTCGCCAGAGTGTCGATTGCCCCCACGCCGGTCGTGGGAATGATGTTTCCCGGATAGGAATTACGAATGACCGATCCATCCGAGCAGGTGCTTAAGGAATAGGGATTGTAAATTGCGCCCTGATAGATGGGCCGACCGAGACAATCCGTACCCAGTACAGTGCTCGTGCGCTCTGAAGAGAAATCGCCGCCTAGCTGAGCCGTCGTGGGCACCTCAGCGCTGTAGGTAAGGCCCCCATTGAGACGCAAGCCCTCATAGTTGGCGAAGAAGAAAGTTTTATCCCGCTGTTTGTAAATGCCGGGGATATACAACGGGCCGCCACCGGCAAAACCGAACTGATTGCGATGGTCGTTGGGCTTAGGCGTCCCGCTCAGGTTGTTGAAGTAGAGGTTGGCGTCCAGATCCGGGTTGCGGATGTACTCATCGGCAACAAAGTGGTAGTCGCGGGTGCCGGCCTTCGTGGTGATGCTGATTGCATTCCCGGTGCTGAATCCGTATTGCGCCGAAAACGAGTAGCTGGTTACCTTAACCTGATCCGTATATTCTGGCGCAGGCACATACTGGACGTTTCCCCAGCCCTGGCCCACGTCATAGCCTCCTTCCAGGAGGAACAGGTTGGTCCCGAAATAACCGCCGCCAAAATTCAGGAATGAGTAATCTTGGTCGGCGGTATCTTCACTCCCGCCTGCGGCCAGCAGCTGCCGGTCGCCCTGCACGTTCACAGCGGAATCCAATGAAACGAAGGACAGGACATTTCTGAGATTGAGCGGAAGTTCCTCGATTTGCTTAGAAGTGAGTTCGGTACTGATACTCGCGTCCTGTGTCTGAAAAAGGGGAGAAGTCGAGTTGACCGTGATTTTCTCCGTTGCCCCGATCGTCATATTGACACTCAGGTTGACCGCATCTCCGGCGGCAAGCACAATTCCCTCCTGCTTTGTCGTAGTGAATCCCGGCGCGCTGACCTCGAGCGTATAGTTGCCCGGAACGAGCAGGGCGAAAGTGAATTCTCCCGTCGAATTCGACGCGTCTGTGCGAATGATTCCGCTGTCGGGGTCAGTGAGCTTCACCGTCGCTTTCTGGATCCTGGCTCTGGCCGGGTCGGTGACAATACCCGACAATGAGGCGGTTGTGCTTCTCGACTGTGCATGAAGTAGAGGGAAAGCCAGTCCGATCACGGCGATCAGGACTGCTGTGATTGAAAAACGCAACCTCGTCATTTTGCCTCCTCGGAAATTCCTCAAACTTTTCGTCTGCTGTTCGTCTTGGCCGTCCGGCATCCTGGCATCCGATTTTTCAGCAACTTATTGAAGGCAAAGCGTCTTGCTGAAAACGAAACGCTGACAAGAACGTCACTTTTCATAACGGGCGCCAGTAAACGATAACTCTAACGAAATATGCAAGGTGCTGTATGGTACTGTACGTATGCTTCGCGAAGAAAATGCAGCGCTTGTCATCGTCATTCCTCGTGGAGTAGAGTACGGCGCAGTCCAGACTACGGGCGGAGGTTCCCATGAGAAGTACGGTCGAATGCGAAGAACCATCTCAGCCTGCTCCGCCTGCTCTCGAGATCCCCGCATCGGAGATTCAAGAGGTGCTCGCGGAAATGATGACGAGCACTCCATTTCGATCCAGTAAGCAATCTCAGGAGCTTCTCCGATACATCGTTGACAAATCTCTCTCAGGACACGCGGAGCTGCTGAAAGAACGAGTGATCGGGATCGAAGTATTTGGGAGACGCCCGGACTACGACACCAATGCCGACCCCGTCGTCCGCGCGCGCGCCGGCGAGGTGAGGAAACGCCTCGCGCTCTACTATCAGACTGAGCCGGAGCACGCCGTGCGAATCAGCGTTCCCCAGGGGTCATTCAAGGCTTTTTTCGAACGTATCGGCAGGAATCCAGTTTCGCCTCCCCTGGCAGCATCAGAAGACCCACCTCTGATGCAGAGCCCAGCCGAACCGGTGATCACAGAGATCCGGCAGGAAAATAAAGTTGACGCCAGACCGCGCTCTGCAGGATTTCGAGGTCGCCTCTGGTGGATCGCCGCTGCTGCATCATTGGTGATCTTGATTCTTGCAATACAACACAACCTGTTTTCTCCCGAGTCGCGCGCCTTCAATCATTTTTGGTCGCCAGTTCTGGATAATCCACATCAGGTCTTGATTTACGTCGGCGGCAATGCTGTTTATCAATTGTCTCCCTCCTATCTGGACGCGTACTATCGACAGCACCCGCAGAGCCAAACGGAGGCCATGGGATTCGAATCCTATATTCAGTGGCCGCCGGGCACCAAAATTGACACTCAGGATCTTTACCCGGCAAAAGACACGTTCGTTACAATTGGCGATGTAGCCGCGATTACCAGGA
This sequence comes from Acidobacterium sp., assembly GCA_003152595.1. Taxonomy (GTDB): domain Bacteria; phylum Acidobacteriota; class Terriglobia; order Terriglobales; family Acidobacteriaceae; genus Palsa-343. The sequence goes on along the minus strand of PMAM01000011.1, from coordinate 622 downwards.
TCGAATCTCTTCTGGTGCATCGCAACAGGGCATTTGATATCCGATACGGCGGCGATGTAACTTATGGCGATCTTCGTGAAAGCCCTACCATTCTTATCGGTGCCCACAACAACTCGTGGACACTTACGATGACCGGAAATTTGCGTTATGTTTTCAGTGGGCGGAACGCTATTGTGGACCGGTCAGACCCACGAAAGTTCTGGTCTGCCAATGCTTCCTTTACAGAGGACTATGCGATCGTGTCCCGAGTCGTGAACTCAAAAACTGGTTCTACGGTGATTACCGCGGCGGGAGTAGGGTACGCAGGCACCCAGGCCGCAGCTGAGTTTCTGACGAACCCACAATCGATCTTTACCCTCGTCAAATCCCTCCCGAAAGGCTGGGAGAAGAAGAATATTCAGATTGTCCTGCACGCCACCGTCACCAACCAGCTTCCCGGTGCTCCGGACGTAGTTGCCACCTACTGCTGGTAGGAGTAACCCTAAACCCCGAAACTAAGCCGTTTTGAAGTTGAGGGGTTGCAGGCTGTCGTGGTTCTCTGAAGCGGAGAGGAGAGCCAGGAGATGGCGAAGCGAGGACACGGCGATGAGGCGATTCTGCGTGACCTGCCCCCCTGGATCCG
>PMAM01000310.1:12871-14542 GCA_003152595.1 Acidobacterium sp. | reverse complement strand
CCGAAGCCCGCAGCAGCAGCCAGGTCTTCGCGGCATTCGGCTTGCCCTTCGCTTCCGGGTTATCAAGCCAGAACTTGATCCCGTCCAGCGTCTCTACCTTCACAACCGGCATGCGAGCGAATTCCTTCACGCCCGCCTTCGCCCGAGCGATCGTCGCATTCTTCAGCGAGTCGGAAATGTGCAGATCGATGCGGCCGTACTCGTGCTCGCCATACTCCTGCTGCAGCCACGCCACCAACTGCCCCAGCGTCTTCTTCTCCTCGGCCATCACGTTGGCCAGCAGCAGGGAATTGAGCAGCCCATCGCGTTCGGGCAGATGCCGACAGATACCGATACCGCCCGACTCCTCGCCGCCGATCAGGATGTCCTCCGTCAACATCAGATCGCAGACATACTTAAAGCCGATACCGTGCTCGTGCAGTTTTCTCCCGTAGCGGGCCGCGATGCGATCCAGCATCGACGTCGTGTTGAACGCACGCGTCACATCACCGGGCCAGCCCTTCCGCTCCAGAATCCACTGCAGCAGCACGGAATAAATCTTGTGCGGATCGACGAAGTTGCCGTTCTCATCCGCGGCTCCGATACGATCCGCATCGCCATCGGTGATCAACCCCGCATCGCACTTCTCCTGAACCACCGTCTCCTGACACAGGCGGGTGTGAGGCTCAATCGGCTCCGGATTGATGCCCGGAAACAGCGGATCGTGATTCGCCCGAATCTCAATGAAGTCGACCCCGATCTTCGAGAAGATCCCAGCGATTATCCCCGCGCCCGCACCATACATGCAGTCAATCGTGAACCGAAAACCCGACTTCGCAATCAGCTCCAGATCGACGAAGCTCTCGATGGCTGCCACATACGGCGGCACGAAGTTCACCTTCTCGATATTCGCCGGCGATCCTGACGGAAACGGCCTGCCGAGCAGGCTCTCGATCTCCGTCATGATCGACGGACTACCCGAGCCCCCATAAAAGGCCTTGTACTTCACCCCATTCCACTGCGCCGGGTTGTGACTCGACGTAATCATCACGCCGCCCGCTGCGCCCCGATGCTTCACTGCGAACGACAGTGCCGGCGTGGGCGTAATGCGGTCGGCCAGCTGCACCGGTATCCCCGCGCCCGCGACGACCTCGGCCACGGCGGCAGCGAATGCAGGCGAACCGAAGCGCGTGTCGTAGCCAATGCACACGCCCTTCTTCGGATCTTCCTTCGTCAGAACGTAGTTGGCGATCGCGGCTGCTGCTGCTCGCACATTCTCAAAGGTGAAGTCATCGGCGATGACGCCGCGCCATCCATCGGTGCCAAACTTAACTGGGGATTGTGTCGACATGTTCAGATGAGTTTTTCCAGCCCGCGGCTGGCGAGCTCCTTCACCACCTTGCCCACATCCTGCGAGTGCGCACGGGTCGTGATCAGCAGCGCGTCTTCGGTCTCCACCACCACAAGGTCCTGCACGCCAACGAGTGCCACCAGCTTATCGGGACTAAATACGTAGTTGCCGCTCGACCCCAACACTACGCTGCCCTGCGCATCCAGCACGTTGGCGTGATCGTCGGCGGCCTTCTGCTCGACCTGATATTCGTGCAGCGCCGCCCACGAGCCCAGATCGCTCCAGCCAAACTTCGATGGGATGCAGTAAAGATTCGAATGATGCTCGCCACGGGCCGAACG
>PMAM01000310.1:0-12850 GCA_003152595.1 Acidobacterium sp. | reverse complement strand
ACGAACATGCCGCTGTTCCAGAAATAATTCCCCGCAGCCAGAAACTCCTCAGCCTTCGCCCAGTTCGGCTTCTCCATAAAGCGCCGCACGCGCAGCACGCCGTCGTCGTAGCGCTCACCCGTCTCGATGTACCCATAGCCGGTCTCGGGCCGCGTGGGCTCAACGCCAAGCACCACCATGTTGTCTCCGGCAGCCGCCAGGTCGATGGCGCGCCGGATGATCGTCACGAAAGCCTCGTTGTCGGCGATGACGTGGTCGGCAGGGAAGATCCCCAGAACTGCCTCCGGATAAAGCCGCTCGATCAGGAACGCCGCCAAACCCGCGGCGGGCGCTGTGTTGCGTGCGGCCGGCTCGCACACCACCTGCTGCTCCGGCACGCAGTCCAGCTGGGTACAAATGGCGTCGGAGAGATGCGCGTTGGTGATCACCCACACATCGTGCGGCTTCGCCAGAGGCTCCAGCCTGTCCACTGTCCGCTGGATCATGGTGCGGTCGCCGTCCAGTGCCAGAACCTGTTTGGCGCGCGCCCGGCGGCTGCGCGGCCAGAACCGCGTACCGCTGCCGCCGGCAAGAATGATGGGTCGAAAATCGATCGCCATGGAGTCCGGATATAAAACGCAATCCTAAATTAATCGGCGGCAGGCAGGATACGAATCACTTCGGTGCTTTCCTCGCCCGCCAGTGTCCATCGCGGCGCTGCCGATGGAATCACGCCGAGCTGGTTGCGCCCCACCGTGAACGGCTCAAAGTCTTCGCCCGATATCTGAACCGATCCCTGCGTCACAAAGAGCATCTGCACGACGCGGTTCCGCGCCGTCAGCCCAACCGCTGCGCCGGTCCGCAAAGGCCAGCGTTCGATGCGGAAGTAGCGCTCGTCGATGAGCACGCAATGCCCGTCGACCGGGCGCGGTGACACCTTGCCAGCACGCGTCTTCAGCCGCATCGCCGCGAACGACTTCTCCAGATGTAGCTCGCGCGCGCTGCCGTAGTCGTACATGCGGTAGGTCAGGTCGCTGGTCTGCTGCGTCTCCAGAATCACCACGCCCGGGCCCATCGCATGCACTGTGCCCGCATCGACGAAGAGCATGTCCCCCTTCTCGACGGGAACCATCTCCAGCAGCGACTCCAGCGATGCGTCATGCACCGCGGCCTTCACCTGCTCCACCGTGACACCAGGGCGGATGCCCAGCGCCACACACGCTCCGGGCTTTGCATCGAGCGCGTACCAGCATTCGGTCTTGCCGCGCGGCTCGCCGTAGTGCTGCGCCAGCGCATCGTCCGGATGCACCTGCACGCTGAGCTTGTCCTTCGGGAACAGCAGCTTAATCAGCAGCGGAAAATCGGTCCCCGTCACAGCCGTGCCGAGCAGCAATTCCCGATGTCGCTTCGTAATATCAGCCAGGCTTGTGCCCCTGAGCGGCCCGGTGTCCGCCGCGCACATCTCGCCCGTGAGCCACACTTCTCCGATCGGTTCGCCGTCGGTCTTGTAGTCGTACCAGGGATCCAGGTCCTGAAAGCCCCACGGACGCGTGCGAAAGAACGGAGCCAGACGAAAGGGGGCCATCATTTCCATGACCCATTAGTATGCCGCAGCCCCCTAAAGGTTGTGATCCTGCTCCCCTGGCGCATCCGCTACGATGAAGATTATGTCGCGTTATCTCGTAACCGGCTGTGCGGGCTTTATCGGATCCTGGATTACGCAGGCGCTGGTCGAGCACGGCGAAGAGGTCCGCGGCCTCGACAACTTCGAGACGGGCCAACGCGACAACCTCGCCCATCTCGCGGGCCGTTTCGAGTTTGTCGAGCGCGATTTGCGGGATGCCCAGGGCGTGGCTCGTGCCTGCGAAGGCGTCGACTCCATCTTCCACCAGGGGGCGCTGCCCTCGGTCCCGCGTTCGGTCAAGGATCCGCGCACCAGCCACACCGCCAACCTCGACGGCACCTTCAATCTGCTCGAAGGCGCTCGCGCCGCGGGCGTCAGGCGGATCATCTACGCAGCGTCTTCCTCTGCCTATGGCAACCAGCCCGGCTTTCCGCGCGTCGAGACGATGTTTCCCATGCCCATCGCGCCTTACCCGGTGCAGAAACTCGCCGGCGAGTTCTACATGAAGAGCTATTGGCAGGTCTACGGCATCGAGACGGTTTGCCTGCGCTACTTCAACATCTTCGGGCCGCGCCAGGTGCCGGATTCCCCGTACAGCGGCGTCATGGCAAAGCTGACGCTGCAGATGATGCGCGGCGAGCGGCCCACCATTAATGGTGACGGCGAGCAGGGTCGCGACTTCACCTACGTCGAAAACGCCGTCTCTGCCAACCTACTGGCGCTCGAGGCGCCGGCGGAAAAGGTCGCTGGCCGCGTGTTCAACGTTGCGTGTGGCGAGCGGCACACCATCAACGAGACCTACCGCATCCTGGCCGAGCTGCTCGACTTTAAAGAGCCGCCCATCTATGGTCCCTCGCGCGCCGGCGACATCCAGAATTCTCTGGCGGATATCTCAGCCGCCCGCGAGGCTTTCGGTTACGCGCCGAAGGTCGGCTTCGAAGAGGGTCTGCGCCGCACCGTGGCCTGGTATCGCGAGCAGTACGCCTCCACCACAGTCTAAAGGTCACAAAAAGGAACGTTTCGCCCGGTTTCTGCGTAAACTAAGCCGAGAGTCCCTCTGCAGCCTACTCGCGCCCGGTCCCCCGGGGAGGGAGGACCGCGAATTATGCAATTTGGCGAAGCTATCAAGGTCGCGCTCCAGTCGCTCTGGGCCAACAAGATGCGCACCATCCTGACCATCCTGGGGGTGATCATCGGTGTGGCTTCGGTCATCGCGGTTATCACCCTGGTCAACGGCGCGAACCTGTTCGTGGTCAAGAAGGTCGCCCGCAAAGGGTCGGACACGCTGACCCTCACCCGTCTGCCTCCCGTGATCTTCACCGGCGAGGAATACCTGAAGGTCAACAAGCGCAAGAACATCGACTACGACGACTTTCTCTATCTGCAACGGACCTGCAGCCGCTGTCTGGTGCTGGCGGCGCAGCTGGGATCCAGCGGCAAAATCGTCAGCGGAAAGCAGTCCAGCGACAACACCACGATCAACGGCTGGACCTCCAACATGGCGGAGATCAGCGACCAGAACATCGTGCTCGGCCGTCCGCTCACTCCCACGGATGATGGCCTCGGGACCCATGACATCGTCGTCGGCGCCGACGTCGTGGACAATGTGCTGCCACCGGGAGACCCCATCGGGCAGGAACTGCGCGTCGATGGCGAAATCTACACCGTTATCGGCGTCGTCGAACGCCAGGGGTCCATGTTCGGCCAGAGTCAGGACAATTTCGTCGACATGCCCCTGAGCACCTATCTGCACACGCACGGTCAGCACCAGAGCATCACCATCTCGGCCAAAGCCGGGATGGCGCCCGGCGCGCTCGACTCTGCCATCGATCAGGTTCGCGCCCTCATGCGTTCGCGCCGTCACGACCGTCCCGGAGACGACGACACCTTCACCATCTCGACCAACGACACCTTCATCAGCCTGTGGAAGCAGATCAGCGAAACCTTCGCCACGGTGATCGTCGGCATCGCTGCGATCTCGCTCGTCGTCGGCGGCGTGGTCATCATGAACATCATGCTGGTGTCCGTCACCGAGCGCACCCGCGAGATCGGCATTCGCAAAGCGCTCGGCGCCAAGCGGCAGGACGTCATGCTGCAGTTCCTCATCGAATCGGCGGCCATGTCTCTGCTGGGCGGATTGTTCGGCGTGATCGGGGGCGTCACGGTGGCCGAAGTCGTCACGCATCTGGTGGGCTTCCCATCCGCGATTGCGTTATGGTCGGTCGTTCTCGGCCTCTTTGTCGCCACCAGCGTCGGCATCTTCTTTGGCGTTTACCCGGCCCATAAAGCCGCTCAGCTGGATCCCATCGTCGCCCTGCGCGCGGAGCTATAAACCATGGCACTCAGTGATTCCCGTGAATCGGTTCGGATGGCGATGGATACCCTGCGCAGCAACAAGCTGCGCTCCGGCCTCACCATCCTCGGCGTTGTCATCGGCGTAGCCACCGTCATCACCATTTCCTCGCTGATCAACGGCGTCAACAACCGCGTCAGTGACATGGCCAAGTCCTTCGGCACCAATGTGCTCTGGCTCTACCGCTGGAACCCTATCGGGATTCGCCCCACTGCGGAAATGCTGGCGCGCAGGTACTTCACCAATGACGATTGCCGCGCCCTCAATACTCTGCCTCATGTGGTTGCCGTCAGTTGTGGCCGGCAGTATTCCAATTGGCAACTGGGTGTCGGCTATGTGGCCGTCAAATATAAGGACAAGAAGATTCAGAACACCATCCTCGAAGGGCAACAGCCTGCCTTCGCCACCGTCGATGACGTTCAGTTCGCCGAAGGCCGTCCCTTTACCGATGACGAGGAATTCCGGGCCGCCAACGTGACGGACATCGGACATGACACCGCCGAGAAGCTCTTTGGCAGCGAGGATCCCATCGGCAAAGACATCGAGGTCAATGGCGATGTTTTCACGGTCATCGGTGTCCTCGACAAGTACAAGCAGGCCTTCGGCAGCGGCGATAATCCCAACGACAACAAAGTTACCTTTCCGCTGACAACCTTCAAGAAAATCCACCCCGAGATTCTCGACACCTGGGTCGCCGTGAAATACGACGACGCAGTGAACAAGTCCGTCGTCACCGAAGAAGTTCGCACCATGCTGCGTGAGCGCCGTCGCGTCCGCGTCGAGAAGGACGACGACTTCGCCATCTTCAGCCCCGACTCTATCCTCGACTTCTGGAAGCAGATCACGGCCGGTCTCGTCATCTTCATGTTTGCCGTCTCCAGCGTCGGTCTTCTGGTCGGCGGCGTCGGCGTCATGAACATCATGCTGGTGTCGGTTACCGAACGCACCCGCGAGATCGGTGTGCGCAAGGCAATCGGAGCGACGAAGAGAAACGTTCTGATCCAGTTCACGTTTGAAGCCATGACCCTGTGCGCGCTGGGAGGCCTCATAGGAATCATTCTCGGAACCCTGCTGACCCTCGCCATCCGCTTCGGCATCTCTTTCCCCGCCAGCCTGTCGGCCTTCTGGGTCATCACCGGCTTCGTCGTCTCCGGGGTGATCGGCCTGGTCTTCGGCATCTATCCGGCCTGGAAAGCCGCTACCCTCGACCCCATCGAGGCCCTTCGTTATGAGTGAGAGCCGCTGCCGGGCCAGGTACCTGCTGCCCCGACTCGGTCAGATCCGAGCCCCGGGCTGGGGTATGATCTAGTTAGCCGGTGGTATATCCCCCGCCTCGAAACCTATGTCCAGAAGCTTTAACCACACCCTCCTCGGCGTTTCTGCTGCCATCATCCTTGTTGTCCTCTTCGGTGGCCTCGGCCCAGCGGGCGTCAGCGCCAGCCAGAGCGATGGTGCCTACCGGCAGATGGGCGTCTACGAGGAAGTCCTGCATAAGATTCAAACCGACTACGTCACCGATCCGAACATCCAGAACGTGACGACCGGCGCCCTGCACGGCATGCTGGAATCTCTCGATCCGGACTCCAGTTACCTGACCCCCGCCGACTACGCCAATTATCTCCAGCACGAGCATGAAGGCGTGGCACAGGTCGGCATGGATGTCTCCAAGCGCTATGGATACGGCAGCGTGATCTCGGTGATTCCCGGCAGCCCCGCCGACAAGGCGCACATCGAGGACGGCGATTTGATTGAATCCATCGGCGGCCACTCCACCCGCGAAATGTCCGTGGCCATGATTCGCCTGCTGCTCGAAGGGAAGCCGGGCACATCCGTCACCTTCGAACTGGTCCGCCATCTCAAACCGGAACCCGACGAAGTGGCGTTGACCCGCGCCGCCGTGACGCCGCCAGCCCTCTTTCAACAGCAGTACGAAAACTCCAGCATTCTCTACCTGAAACCGATCGTCCTGACAAAAGAGCGCGTCGACGAGATCGTCGCGCGCCTCCATGAAATGCCGAAGGACGGCAACCGCAAAGTGCTGCTCGACCTGCGGGATGTGGCTGAGGGCGACCCCCAGCAGGGGATCCGCCTGGCCAATGCCTTCCTGCAGTCCGGAACCATCGCGTCCCTCCAGGGGCAAACGGTTCCCACCCAGACCTTCAGCGCAGAATCCTCGAAGTTCGTGACCTCTGCTCCCCTGGCGGTGCTCGTCAACCACGGCACAGCGGGTGCCGCCGAGATCGTCGCGGCTGCCATCCTCGATGACAAGCGCGGCGACGTGGTCGGCGACCGGACCTTCGGCGAAGGCGGACAGCAGAAAACCTTCACCATGCCCGATGGATCGGCGCTGCTGCTGACGGTGGCCAAGTACGAATCCCCGTCAGGCAAGAAAATCGAAGACGTAGCGGTCACTCCNNATTCTCAAGCAAAAGAACGCCTGAACCGGCAGCGCGCGGGCCATTTCTCAGATGGGGCCGGACCAAGAGAAGCGGATGGCACGTTGAACCTGATCACGCCATCGGACTGGGATGAAGATCCCCCGCCTCCGCGTCGGCAGCCTCGGCGGCGCGATTCCGATTTCCATCCCCCTCCGGGCCATAGAAAAATCGCAGGTAGTCTGGCCCTGGCGTTTCTGGTCGTGGTCGCCGCCGCCGCCGGGTGCCTGACCGGGTTGACGCTGGTCTACTCCGTCGATCTGCCGCAGATCGACGAGCTGGAGCACTACCGCCCCAGCACCACTACCGAGCTCTACGATTCGCACGGGCGCATCTTCGGATCCTTTGCGCTGGAGCGGCGGGTCGTGGTCAACTACGACGACTTCGCACCGATTCTGCGCCAGGCCGTCATCTCGACGGAAGACCGCGATTTCGAGAGCCACTGGGGCATCAATCTGTTTCGTGTCGCTGGCGCCATTTGGCACGATCTGTTTTCCAAAAGCCGCGCGCAGGGCGCCTCCACACTCACCATGCAGCTGGCGCGCAATCTCTTCCTGTCCAACGAGCGCACTGCCTCGCGCAAGCTGCAGGAAGTTTTTCTCACTCTGCAAATCGAGCACTCCTTTACCAAAGAGCAGATCTTCACTCTCTACGGCAACCAGATTTACCTGGGCAGCGGCGTCTACGGCTTTGAGGCCGGAGCGGAATACTACTTCTCGAAGCACGCTAGCCAGCTGACCCTTCCCGAGGCCGCGCTGCTCGCAGGCCTCCCCAAAGGGCCTTCGGAGTTCTCGCCTGTCAATAATCCCGAGCGCGCGTTCCGCCGCCGCAATGTCGTCCTTGACTCGATGCTAGAGGACGGCAAGATCACCGCCGCTCAGGCTGAGGCCGCCCGCTCGTCTCCGCTGGGTCTGCGCATCGAACCGCCGCCCAACAGCGTTGCGCCCTGGTTCGTCGAAGAGGTTCGCCGCGAACTGGAGCGCCGCTTCGGCACGGAAGAAGTCCACGCAGCCGGCCTCAAGGTGTATACAACCCTCGATCTCGACCTGCAGAATGTGGCGAACGCGATCGTTCTCAGCGGACTTGGGACATACGAGCGCAGCCGGGCCTGGCATGGAAATCTGCTCAACGTCCTCTCGGCCGGCCTGAACGTCGACACCTTCAAACATCCCGACTGGTCGATCCCAACTGCACCCGGAACCTACATTCACGCTCTCGTCACCGGCATCCTGCCTTACCAGGTCACAGGCCGCATCGGCGATCGCCAGTTCATCCTCACCCCCGAAGACTGGGCGTGGACCCGGTTCCACACCGCGGATCAGTTTCTCCGGCCAGGCGACATCGTCGACGTCAAAACCACCAGCGACGAGGGCGGCATGCTCCACGCCACGCTTGAGCAGGACAGCGGCGTCCAGGGCTCGCTCATGGCCATGGATAACGCCACCGGCGATGTCCTGGCTCTGGTGGGGGGCCGCGACTTCGACCTCTCGCAGTTCGACCGCGCCACCCAGGCCGAGCGCCAGACCGGCTCCTCTTTCAAGCCCTACGTCTACACTGCCGCTGTCGAAGACGGCGCCTCGCCTGCGGAAACCATCCTCGATCGCCCGGTTTCGTTCGGGACCTACGTGCCGCACAATTACGACGGCAAGTTCAAGGGCCGTATCTCGCTGCTCGAGGCCTTCGCCGATTCGCGCAACATTCCCGCCCTCGAACTCGCCGATCGCGTCGGCGTCCGCAAGGTCATCGCCACGGCGCATCGCTTCGGCATCACCACCAACATCCCCCCGTACCTGCCCATTGCCCTCGGTTCGGCCGAGGTCACCCTGGAGCAGCAGGTGGATGCGTATTCCGTCTTCCCCAACGACGGCATTCGCGTTGCGCCCCGTTTTGTGAAGCGAGTGGTCAGCGCCGACGGCATCACTCTCCCGGAAGATAGCCAGGATATCGGCGAAGTCATCAGCCAGAAGACGGCCCGCACCATGATGGTCTTCCTGCGCGGTGTCACCAGCGAAGGAACCGCCGCGAAGGTCGCGGTCCTGAACCATCCGCTGGGCGGAAAAACCGGAACCACCAACGACTTTACCGATGCCTGGTTTATCGGCTTCTCACCCTCGATCACCTGCGGCGTCTGGGTCGGCTACGATGACCGCCAGTCCCTGGGCGACAAGCAGACCGGCGCCGCTGTCGCGCTGCCTTTGTGGACCGATTTCATGAAGACCGCGATCGCCGCCACGCCGAATGAGAAGTTCCCCGGCGATACGCCGGCACCGGCGCATCCATTTCTGCAACAAACCGCGGCGCTGCGTCACTAGCTACTGCAGGCCTCCGCGGCGCGTTTGTGCGCAACTCATGGGAGCGCCGTCACAGCACAAACACGCGCACCAACCACCCGATCAGCACCAGCGCAATAATCCCCAGCACGATATGTACGATCCACTGCCCCGCCGTCTCCGGCCTGCCCAGTTTGAACATCCGGCAATCCTAACAGGCGCCGCTCAGGAACCGCCGTTTGCGTCGACTCGCCGAGCCCTCGCAAGGCTAAAATGCCGCCGTGCCCTTGCCACATCCCGCAGGATCTGCGCCCTAAGCGCCTCCGGAGAAGGGAAGCGCTGCTCCCCTCGCAGGCGCATCAGAAAGCACACCTCGACCGGCGTCGTTTCGGTCAGTTCGACCGATGGTGGCCCGTCCAGCAAATGGGACTCCACAGCGAACCCCGCGCCATCGAACGTCGGCCGCGAACCCGCGTTCGTCACCGCGTCGAGCCAGGGCGCATCTTGCCCTTCCCCAATGCGCACGCCAGTGACATAAACACCATCCGGCGGCAACAGTTCGGTATACGGTGCAAGATTGATCGTCGGCGTCGTCAGCTTCGTGCCGACTCCCCGTCCATGCACCGGCGTCGACAAAATCGAAAACGGCCGTCCCAGCAGTGCCCTTGCCACGCCCAGCTGGCCCGCCACGATCCGCCGTCGCACCTCGCTGCTTGAAACGGTGATACCTCGCACCTTCAGCGAGCCGTGCGACGCCACGTTAAAGTGCAGTTCGCTGCCCAGCTCCCGCAGCTCCGCGATTCCCGCCGACGCATCATGTCCGAAGCGAAACGTATCGCCCTCGTGCACTTCAAAAACGTGCAGCGCTCCACATAAAACCCGCTCGGCAAATTCGCGCGCCGTCTGCAGCGAAAACTCCCGCGTAAAGGGGATCACCAGCGTGGCGTCCATGCCCGTCTCCGCCAGCAACTGCAGCCGCTGCGGCATCGGTGTAATCAGTTTCGGAGCCTGGTCCGGCCGCAGCACCGCCAGCGGATGCGGATCGAAGGTGACGGCGATCGCCTGCGCTCCCAGGCTGTGCGCTCGTTCGAGCACGCGCCCGATAATCTCCTGGTGCCCGCGATGCACGCCGTCGAAGTTGCCAATGGCCGCCACCGTGCGAGGCATCGGCTGCGGCAGCTCCGGAATGGAACGATAAACGTGCATCGCTATAACTCAAACGGAATGCGCAGCCCGTCAAAGGCCAGGCGCACGTTGCGCGGAAACGCCTTCTCCGTCTCCTCGTGATCCACCTCGTGCGACATATGCGTGAACCAGGCCTGCCGTGGTCGAACGCGTTCCACCCAGCGCAGCGATTCCGCGATATTCGCATGGCTGGGATGCGGCTGCGGCCGCAGCGCATCGATGATCATCACATCGAGCCCATCGAGCAGTGAGAGGCTCGACTCCGGGATCGCGCTCATATCGGTGAGATACGCCGCCGATCCAAAGCGAAAACCCGCAACTTCCAGGTCGCCGTGCAGCAGCGGTACCCGTTGAAAGCGCGCCCCATCCACACTCGCCGTCTGCTCGCCTTCAAGACTGCGTAGCTCCACACGCGCTTTGGTCGGATACGTCGAGTTGGCCGAAAACGTGTAATCGAAGACCCGCCGCAGGATCTCCGCGGTCTGTCCATCCGCATAGAGCGGCAGCGACTTCGGCTTGTGTGCGAAGCTCAGCGGACGCAGATCGTCGAGTCCCAGGACATGGTCGGCGTGGCCGTGCGTGTAGAACACTGCGTCCACGTGCCGGATGCCTTCGCGCAGCGCCTGCTCCCGGAAGTCCGGACCCGTGTCGATCACGACCAGATGCGTCGCGCCGCTGTTGCTCCAGCTGACAGCAATCGACGGCCGGGTCCGCCGGTTGCGCGGATCTGTCGATGTGCAGACCGCGCACCGGCACCCGAGCGTCGGCACTCCCATCGAGGTCCCGCTGCCAAGAACGATGATTTCCGCTTTCATGCGGCTGACTTCATGAGGCTGGTTTCATGAGACAGGACACTTACTTTTTCTTCGTATCGACGGCCTTCTGGGCCTGCTGCGCGATGGCATTCGTGATCTCCAGGAACATCATGCGCAACTCGAAGAGCACATTCTGCAGCGTCGCTTCTTCCTTCGGCGACAGGTTGCCCTTCGTCTTCTCCTGCAGCAGCGCCAGCATGTCAATGCTTTGCCGCGCCCCCAGGAGATCGACGCGCGCCTTCTGCCCCGGCTCGGTGCCCGCGCCCATCGCAATCATCGCCGAAACGTAGAACGACTGGATGATGTGCTCGAAGCTCACCACTCCGGCCGCTCCCATGCCAGGATTCGCCTGGCGCAGCATGTCATCGATCTGCCGCGACGATTCTTTGTAAGCGACGTCCTGCTCCGCGGTCTCCTGCGCGGAAAACTGCGGCACCTCGCTCTCCGCGGCGGTTTCTGCCTCTGGCTCTGTCTCGCGTTCCTCAGGAGCAGGCATCGTCACCACGTTGGTCGGCGACTGCAAATCGGCTGCTGGCTCTTGCGCAGGCTCGGCGGACGGGTTTTCTTCGCGAAGCTCGCCATCCAATGTGAACTTGCGCTTGTCGGTTACCGTGAAGCTCGGTTGTTTCTCATCCATAGACAACGATTCTCTCCAGGTGGGTTAACGTCCGCATCACGCCAGGGGAACAGGCGGCACCGCCAGCGGTACGGCCGTTCCTCCCGCGTACCGGATCGGTTCGGTTTCAATCTTCTCCAGTGCCTCAACGCGCGCCACCCCCAGCGCCAGAGTCGTTGCCAGCCCGGGCACCTCGATACGCGCCACGCTGGTCAGCTCCCCCACGGCGGCCTCACCAGCGCGCAGCTCAATCTTCTCTCCTGATCCCAGTGCCGGCGTCTCTCCCTGCAGCTCAAACTGCCGCAGCGACCGGTGCACCGTTGCCCGGGCACGGATGCGCTCGACAATCTCCTGGCCGAGGTAGCAGCCCTTGGTGAAATTCACGGCGCGCAACAGGTTCGCCTCTTGGGGCAAATGCTTGTCGCTGAAGTCGACATCGAACTGCGCCGTTCCCTCCAGGATTCGCAAATCCTCCAGCGCCGCAGTGCCACAGGGAATTGCCCCAGCTTCTGCCAACGCCTTCCAAAGCTCCAGAACCTGCTCGGCAGCCACCCGGATCTCCACTTTTGTGACCACAGGACTCCAGACGCGGACCAGTGTCACATCGATCCCGGCCAGTTGCGCCGCGCGAAACGTATCCGGCTCCGGCACGCTGCCGCCCAGCTTCTCCAGAATCGCCGCCGTCTGCGGCCCCGCGATGCCGATTGCCGTCCCTGCTGCGTCTAACTCTTCGAGCCTCACGTCATCCATGATGATGAAGCGGCGCAGATGGGTGAGGAGGCGTTCAACCTGAAAACGGTCCGTCTCCAGGAGCAGGGAATCCTCAAAACAGGAAACATCGCCGTCACCCTGGATGCGGCCCTGGGCATTCAGAACCAGAGTGTAGCCGGTTTGGCCCGGCGTCATGCCCTTGACAGCCTGCGTAATCATGCCGTTCAGCCAGCGAACGCGGTCTTTTCCGGTGGCGCGCAGCCAGGCGCGGTACCCAAGATCGAAAATCCCGGCTCCGTGCAGCAGCGCCTGCAATTCAGCAGAGGTGGAGGAGAACCGGAGCGGCGTCAGGGCTCCGCGGTGCATCTTCAGTTCAGGAGCCGAGGCGCTCGTAGCGCTCAGACGGCTCGCCAGAGGCGTTTCGAGGACAGCAGCATCGGGAATCTGGTATGTCTGGCTCATACACGGCCCTCTAAAAAAATTATAGTCTGCACATAGCGGGGAAGTGGGAACGCGCGGCGTAAGGAAAAGGAATGCAACGATCAATCAACCTCGGGTGCGCGCTGCTGGCGCTCCTCTTCGCCGTTTCGACTGGCGCACAAACCACTCCCAACACGCCGGTCCAGCCGCCGCCGCAGGGTGGCGCGACAGGACAGCCGTCTGGCCAGCCCAAAACGCCGGCTCCGGAAACCCACATCACCCCGGAACAGGCGAAGGAGTTGTTCTCCTCCATCGGCCCGATCCTGCAGTTCGCCTCCGCAGACACGAAGCTGCCTATCCGCCACCAGGTCAAGCCCCACCTCACCACGCGCAACGAAGTGGAGAAGTATCTCCTCGAGAAAATGAAGGACGACAAGGACGC
>PMAM01000042.1:7397-7572 GCA_003152595.1 Acidobacterium sp. | reverse complement strand
CTCACCTACACCAACACGTATGGAGCCATCAGCACGGTAACCTTTACCATCAATGTCGGCGGCACTCCGCTCACTCCCTACATCCAGGTGAATGGCGGAGGGTGGCAGCAGCTCTCCACTGTGACGGTGAACCTGAGCGATACGGTGAACCTCGGCGAGCAGGTTCTCAGCGGGG
>PMAM01000042.1:5002-7386 GCA_003152595.1 Acidobacterium sp. | reverse complement strand
GCAACGGCCGGATCTCATCGATCCGGCCTTTTTTTTCGGGGGGGGACAGGCGAAATTCGCTGGAGCCTGTCGTCTGCAGAGCACGCTGGATCATAAGTTGTTTGACAAGCCGGCAAAGCAGCAGTTACGTTTGCACGGTTCCGCATTTCCGGCCGGACAATCCATCGCGCTACCGCGGCGCGCCCTCGCCACGGCATCTCCTAACAGTCGGCCGTTGCATTGCAGAGCTTTCAGCGTAAACTCATTCTGATGTTCCCCCCAGTTCTCTCTTAAGTCGGTCTGACGTTCACTCTCTAATGGGCCATGCTCAGGTGGGTGATGCTCAGGGCTTGCGTACCCAGGTGGTTCGCAATGGACGAGCTTCGCAACAGCATCGACAGCCCCACAGTCCAGGGCGCGGCATCGGGCCCGAGCGAGACACACGCTGTTTTGGAGGAAGATGGCCGTGCTTCGGCCCCCCAGGGGTCAGCTCCGCCGGCCGGCGTTCCGCAATTCAAACCAGGCGACCTTGTCGACAGCCGCTTCCTGGTGATTCGATTCATCGCCCGAGGCGGGATGGGCGAGGTGTACGAGGTAGAAGATCGTCAACTGCGCGGGGTCCACGTGGCGCTGAAGACGATTCTCTCGCAATACGCGGTCGATCCGGACATGCGTCAGCGATTCGAACGGGAAGTCCTGAGCGCACGCCAGGTGGTTCACCCTAACCTCTGTCCTATTTATGACCTTGGACATTGGAACCGGCCGGGTGGCGATCTAACTTACCTTACGATGAAGCTTCTTCCTGGCGAGAGTCTTGCCGCGAGAATATCGCGCACAGGTCCGATTCCGGGCGAGGAAGCGCTTAGCATATTGAAGCAAGTGGGCGCCGGGATTGCGGCAGCGCATGATGCGGGAATCCTGCATCGAGATATCAAGACCGCGAACATTATTGTGCAAGGCTCAGGCGGCCAGGTGTTTGCCTGGGTTACGGACTTTGGGCTCGCACGGGCGGCGTTGAGTGAGGAGACAGCAGTCACGATTCATGGAGTTGCCGGGACGCCGGGCTTCATGGCACCCGAGCTCTTTCACGGGGCGGCTCCCACGAAGGCGAGCGATGTGTATGCGCTTGGCGTGGTCGCTTTTCAGGCGCTGAGGGGCCGGCTGCCACAAAGTTCTTCGTGGCGTGGGAAGAGCGGGGATGGGTCGTTCGGCGCCGCGGAAATTCCAGAGCCGTGGAGGCGCTTTATGCGAGGGTGCCTCAGCCCTGCGGTGGAGAAGCGATTCAGGACCGTCCCGGAGGCGATGCAGGCTCTGCCGTCGTCGGTCGGCGACACAGACGATCGCCCAGCGACCGGGCAGCGCATCTCGCGCAGGAAGATGCTGGTGCTGGGAGCGAGTGTGAGCGCGGGGGCGGCGGCAGGCGCCTGGCTGGAATGGCCGCACATCGTGAATATTGCGAATCCGCTCCCATCGACCCGGTTCGTTGCGCTCATGGCGCTGCCGCCGGATCGACCGCCGGCGCTCCTTTTCACAGTGCTGGATTCGATCGGGCAGCGGCTCGCGCGCGCAGAGAGATCTGTGAAGAACCTGCTGATCATCACGCCCAGAGACCGGCCGGGACCTTCGAGCGCTATCGACACTGTTCGAGAGACCGAGAGCACGCTTGGCGCAAACCTGGTGTTAGCGGCGTCGCTCGACCAGACCCCGTCCCGGGCAAAGCTGAACCTGCGGCTGCTGGATGCACATTCACAGCGCGTGCTGCGCAACGCAACGGTGGAGTGCCTGCCGAACCTGATCAGCAGTCTGGCCGAGAAGGCTGCCCGCGAGGCGGCAACATTGCTGCAACTTCCCGGCAATGATGTCCAACTGAGCGATCCGGAGGAGTTGAAGAGCGTCCCGGCGCAGGTGTTTCAGGCCTTCAGTGAGGCAGAGCAGCTGGTCAATGAGCCGAATTACGCAGGCCTGCAACAGGCGATTGCCAAATACCAGGCTGCCCTCGATCTGGATGGACATTTTGCGCTGGCTTACGCTAAGTTGGCCGTCGCCTATATGAAGCAGTTCTATGTGACTAAGGAACAAGCTAACGTGGATCTTGCGAGCAGGAACGCGGCGACGGCGCTGTTCTACAACTCCCACTCGGCGATGGCCTTGATGAGCCAGGCGCTGGTCTGCGTTTACCAGGGTAAGTCGAGCCTGGCGCTGGAATACTTTGGAAAGGCAGAGCAGGCGGACCCCGGAAACCCGGACGTACTGTATCACCAAGCCTGGGCGTTCGCGCATCAGGGGCAACTGGACCAAGCGGAAAAGGCCTACCGCGAAATTCTTGTCCAACGGCCCAACTTCTGGCCCGCTTACAACAACCTTGGAGTGATTCTGACGCGGCACGCGAAGTACGAAGAGGCAGC
>PMAM01000042.1:0-4988 GCA_003152595.1 Acidobacterium sp. | reverse complement strand
GGCAAGCTCGACCCGAAGAACCATCTGATCCAGAGGAATATGGGTGACTGTTACTTCATGCTGGGTAATGCGGCAATGGTCAGGGAGTGCTATGGGCGTGCCGCGCAGCTATTGTCGGCGCAGCTGGAGACCAGCCCGCAGGACGGGCTTGGATGGGCGAACCTGGCTTTCTACCGTGCCAAGACCGGCGACACCGCAGGCGCGGATGCAGATATTGCGAAGGTTAGGGCACTCGGCGCGAACGACGTGGCCTCGCGCTTCATGATCGTACAGGCGCTGGACGTTCTGGGAAGAAAGCAAGAGGCATTGGAACTGTTGTTGTGGTGTATGGACAAAGGACTCTCCCCCATTGAAGTCAATCTCGCCGTGGATCTAAAAGATCTGCGGAGTACGCGGGCGTATCAGGAGCGGACGAAGACTCGCGGTGGCAACGGCAGGGTATCTGCCGCTTAGGACGTTTCACGCAGTCACCAGAAAAGGGGAGTGTCACATGACACGACGTTCAGTTTGGATGTTAATGCTGTGTGTGTTTGTCGCCGGGGTCTTTTTCGGAATCTGGATGGATTGGTCGGCATGGAGGCACAGGGTTGGACAACGCGACCTCGTTTTCGAGGTGCAGGACTATCCTATGGCGAATCTGCAGGTGCATGGCGGAGACCGGATCACGCTGGTGCCACCGCCGGGAGGCAATGGCAACGGTCTCCTGATGAATTTTGTGGGGTATTCCCCATGCACATCGGGCCTGACGCCAACCAATCCATGCATTGTTGACGCCGGGGCGGCGGCTGGACCCTATCTTTTCACCTGTAATTCCGGCGCAGGGTACACGTGCCCCGATCCGGGAGTTCAGCAACAGCCGACCAGCCCGCTCGAGGACCTGAGTTACCCGGGATTTGTAAAGAGGGATTTCACCCATCTCCTCGGAATGCGGCGGGCTGCCGTGCCGAAGCCGGGGCCATCCAAAATGGCAGGCGCTCATCCAGCTACCAGCGGTGTCACGGCGTATGTCTCCTGTCAGAACGGCACGACGGTACTGCAGGATCCGAATGGTAATTCTCTGACGACGATCACCGCGTCCAGGAATGAGACTGTGTTCTGGATCAGCGCCAGGCCGTTTTCACTGGACATGAGCAGCGCCCCGGCGGGGCTTTGTTCGAATGGCAATCCGGGAAGCGGCAATACTCAACAAGCTCAATGCGATATCGCGCTAAGCGGGCAAACCGTTCAGTACAAGGTGCAGGCGCAAACCACACCGGCCTGCAGCGCACTGGCCGCTACTTTGATCACGAAATAGAGGATTGGTCACCCAACCTTCTTCGCGACTGCACGATCTTCCTCCTGGAATCCGGAGGCGATTCTGATCCCGAACCTGCACCTGTGGAATGGCCGGATCTCACCGATCCGGCCATTGGATTTTGCGGGAGTGCTTCTTTTCAGTCGGTCGTGATGATGAATGCCTGCGCGCTTGTAGCTCCAACCGGATTGGTGCAGGGCGGGGTGAACCATCGCCGGTGCGACCCGCAACCACTGCACACCCGCGACCGCGGCCTCGGCGGTGATTCTTCGCGAAGAGCGAACAATCGCGGGGCAGCACTGTAAAGTTGCTGCCGGAAGCGGACGCAGAGCCATGCGGACTGGTTATAGAGCCGGACCGAAGCCGATCTGCTTCACCCTCAAGGTGACCGTCGGTTACGGAAGGTACCGAGAGTTTCCCAATCGCCAATCCAATTGGGGATTCCACCCGCAGACAGGATCCGTAGAATTTCCTCAAGACCAGGCAAGCAACGGTTGATTCTGCAAGAGCCCGCCGATTCGCCCGCCTTTTGCGGATCAGAAAACATTTGGTTTGCGTCACTGCCTTCGCCAGCGAAAGTTCTCTCGATGAATGTCAAATCTGGATGCCAGATCCCTGCTGGGCCAGCAGATCGCCTTTATTTTCTGCGCCAGTCCGTTTGGGCATTCCTGATTTTGCTGTGCGGAATAACCGCCTCGCTCTACGGCCAGACGGCGGCTTACAACGCCGGCGCCATGGTCACGGTGAATACGTCGTTCAAGGGGCCGATGGGCGTCACGACAGACGCCAACGGCAACATGTTTGTCGCCGACAATACTCCTGAAAAAAACACAGCGACGGTGTATGAACTGACGCGCACCGCGCCTGGCGTTTACGGCACGCCGGTGGCTCTGCCTTCTCCGGCGGGCGGGTTCATCTGCCCGGCCTCGATCACAGAGCCCGATCCTTGTCTCCGAGGCATGGCGGTCGACTCTCACGGCAACTTGTGGGTTGCCGCCTTCGGCAACTACCCCACGACGAAGGGAAATGTCTATGAGTGGGTCAATACCTCCGGGGTATTCGCGACCCCTGTCACGGTAGGAACGAGCTGGGAAGGCCCCTGGGGCGTCGCCGCTGATCTGTCGGGGAATGTCTTTGTGACCGACAATCTTGCCAACACAATCTCAAAAATAGCGATCGTCTCCGGTGTGGAGAAGGTCACGACGGCCGTTGCAGCCAACGTGGTCGATCAACCTCGCGGCATCGCAGTGGACAGCAGTGACAACATCTTTGTGATCGATGGCAACCAGGACCACTTTATGGAGCTTACCCCTCCGTATACCTCGGAAAACGCGCTCACGTATACCAGTTTGCAGGGACCGGGTGACCTCTCCCGCGATACCAACGGCAATCTCTGGGTCAGCGAGTATGACACGAATCTTGTCCGTGAAGAGACGGCTGGGAGCGGCGTCTACGACACGATTCTGGGATGGGGCAGCGGGCTGAACGGCCCCGTATCTGTCTTTGCAGATTCCGATGGCACCGTCCTGGTTTCCGATTTTTTCAATCACGCTGTCAAGCTGATCGCTACCGGGGCCCTGTCGATGGGCACGGTTGCGGTTGGTTCCACCTCGGTAACGCAGACCGTGCAGTTCACCTTCACCGGCAGCAGCAGCACGAAGATTGAGGCTCCCGTGATAGTGACTCAGGGCGCTACGGGCCTCGATTTTGCCGATGCGGGAACAGGCACTTGCACGACCAAGAACGGCACCAGCAATCCCTACTCGAGCGGGTCCACCTGTACGGTGATTGTGAATTTCAAGCCGAAATTTGCCGGCCCGCGCAACGGAGCGGTGAAGCTGCTGAATACCTCCGGTACTGTGCTGGCGTCGGCACTGATCTACGGCGTGGGATCGGGACCGCAACTGTCCTTTGGCCCGCCGGCCGCCCCAGCAACACTGGGCGGGGGCTTCTCTACTCCCGAGGGTGTAACGGTGGATGGCAGCGGGAATGTCTATCTCGCCGATACGGCCAACAACGCGGTGAAAGAAATTCCTTCCGGATGTGCTACGGCCAGCTGCGTCACGACGCTGGGAGGCGGCTTCTCCAGTCCCGCCACGGTGACGCAGGACGGCTTTGGCAACCTCTATGTCGCCGACACCGGGAATCATGCGGTGAAGCAAATTCCCCCTGCGTGTGTCTCATCGAGCTGCGTCAAGACACTGGGCGGCGGCTTCACCAGCCCTGGCGGAGTGGCGGTGGACGGAAGCGGTAACGTCTTTGTCTCCGATAGCGGCACCAACACGATCTACAGGATGGCCCCCAGCTGTGCTTCCAGCAGCTGCGTCATCACCGTGGTTGGCGAAACCGCGCCGGGCGGACTGGCGGCAGATGGCAACGGCAATCTCTATGTTGCGCAGACCAGTGGGGCCGTACTGGCGATACCGCGAGGCTGCACTTCTGCCAGTTGCGTGATGCCGCTCGGTGGTGGCTTTGTATCTCCCCGGATCGTAGCGGTCGACGCAAGCGGCGGTGTTTACGTGGCCGACTATGGAAACAACGCCGTGGTCTGGGTGCCCGCGGGTTGTGCCTCGTCGAGCTGCGTGATCACGCTGGACGCCGCCGTCAGTAAACCTGCAGGTCTGGCCCTGGATGGGAGCGGCAATGTTTATGTCACCAGCACCGGCAGCAATACACTGGCGAAGCTGAGCCTGGCCACGCCGCCGAGCGTCAGCTTCGCGAGCACTCATCAGGGATTGCAGAGCACCGACAGCCCGGAGCCGGTCACGGTGAGGAACATCGGGGACATGCCGCTAACCTTCCCGGTTCCCGGCACGGGCACGAACCCCAGCGTCTCAGCCAACTTTAAGCTGGACTCGTCGACGACCTGCCCCGAGGTTCTCACTTCGTCCTCGGCAGGCACGCTGGCCGCCGGAACCAGTTGCGGACTGGCTGTAGATTTCATCCCGACGACGACCGGGCAATTCTCCGGATCGGTGGTACTGACCGACAACAACCTGAACGCCAGCCCGTCCGTGACGCAGAGCATGGGGCTGAGCGGCACCGGACTGGCGAAGATCCTGACACCCACTGTCACTGTGACGCCGTCTCCTTCGAGCATCACCACGACGCAAAGCATGTCGGTGACCGTCACGCTGAGTGGAGGCAACGGCAACCCCGTTCCCACGGGATCGGTCAGCCTCAGTGGTCCTGGATTATCAACCTCGCCGCTTACACTCACCGGGGGTTCGGCGATCTTCAACATCCCGCTCAACACCCTTTCCGTTGGCACCGATACGGTGACGGCCAACTATTCGGGGGACAGCAACTACAGCACGGCCATCGGATCGACGACAGTTACGGTCACCAAGGCGACGCCCACCGTGTCGGTGTCGGCGAATCCGTCCGCGGTCACGACCGTGCAGTCCACGGTGGTGACGGTGTCGGTTGCGGGAGCCGTTCAACCGACCGGGACGATCACGCTGACCAGCGGAGGAGTCACGGTGGGTAGCGGCTCGCTTGTCAGCGGGACGGCACAGATCACCGTAGCCGCCAGCGTGCTGGCAGTGGGTGCGGATACTGTGACCGCCAGCTATTCGGGGGACAGCAACTACAGCACGGCCAACGGCCCCACTTCGGTTACAGTCACCAAGGCGACGCCCACCATGTCAGTGTCGGCGAACCCGTCCGCGGTCACGACGGTGCAGTCCACGGT
>PMAM01000264.1 GCA_003152595.1 Acidobacterium sp. | reverse complement strand
AGGAAGCGGCCGCGGCCGGTCTTGTAGGCCTGCTCAATGCCGCCCTTGCCGTAAATGAAGCCGCCAGTCGGGAAGTCCGGTCCCTGCACGTGCTTCAGCACCTCGGTGAGCCCGATGTGCGGGTTGTTCACCATTTCAATGGCGGCGTTGACGACCTCGGTGAGATTGTGCGGCGGGATGTTGGTCGCCATACCGACCGCGATGCCGTTGGAGCCGTTGACGATGAGGTTGGGAATGCGCGTGGGCAGAACAAAAGGCTCGTAGGTGGACTCGTCGTAGTTGGGGACGAAGTCCACGGTTTCCATTTCGATGTCGGCGAGCAGCTCGCCGCTGATCTTCTCGAGGCGGCACTCGGTGTACCGCATGGCCGCGGGCGGGTCGCCGTCGACGGAGCCAAAGTTACCCTGGCCATCGACCAGGGGATAACGCATGCTGAAGGGCTGCGCCATGCGTACCAGTGAGTCGTAGATGGCGGAATCGCCGTGGGGGTGGTAAACACCCATGGCCTGGCCGACGACCTTCGCGCACTTCGTGTACTTCTTGTTCGACTGCAGACCCATCTCGTGCATGGTGTAGAGAATGCGGCGATGCACGGGCTTGAGGCCGTCGCGTGCATCGGGAAGCGCGCGCCCGATGATGACCGACATCGAGTAGTCGAGATACGACCGGCGCATCTCCTCTTCAATGTTTATAGGGATGAGATTGGCTGCGCCAGGTCCGGTGGGACCGTTCGCGCCGTTACCGTCGGCGCCGGGAAGAGGAAGCTGGGGGTTCTGATCGTCTGCCATAGATGTTGTGGGCCGGGGGTCACGCCCTGGAGGGTAAAAGGCGGGGCGACCGAGGACTTATGTTTATGATACGGGAAGAGTTAGCGTCGCACAAGCGAGCTTAAACCAATGGATTCAGGGGGTTGGAGGTCGACCCTCAGGGGGTTCAGCGAGCGGCGTTTTCCGCAGCCAAATCTGTATGGCGATCCGGCGCTACAACCGGCACAGATCTTCCGAAATATTTCTTGAGGCGCAGGAAGGGGGACTCGTAAAAGCGGTAGCTCAGCCAGGCCAGGCTGAGTGTAACAACGAGTGCCGGAAGGCCTCCGAGGGCCACCCCCAGGGTCTTCGAATGCCAACGTTCATCGATGAGCAGGCGCGGATATGTGCCGAATATCCGGGTATTCCAGACGATGAAGTGAATGACGTAAATGCCGTAGCTATAGCGGCCAAACCAACGAAGAGGGGCGAGCCGGAAGAAGGCTTCACCCAGCGATTTCGGTTGCAGCGCCCAGCCGATCAAGGCTGCGAATGCTGCTGCGAGCGTGGTATAGCCAATAGAGTTGAACAACTCACTTCCGTCAGTTTCAAACTGGCGGGTGTGAAAATTGAGATTCATCGCTACGCACAATGAAATTAATAAAAGAAAAGAGACACGCGAGAATCTGAGCAGGGTGGCCGCCGACCGGCCACGAATAGCCAGGGCGAATGCTCCCCCGATGAGGAGGCTGTCGATCTGGCACGGAGTAAATTTCCAAAAAAATACCGGGTCCACAGAGTGAGAAAGGAGAATTGCAGTCCGAAGAAGGGGCGCAGTCGCAGCGAGCAGGAGGGAGGCTACGATGAGCTTTCCTCGATCCCGTATGGCGAAAACCAGCCAGGGCCAAAACAAATAGAACTGCTCTTCGACGGCCAACGACCAGAAATGCGAAGTATATCGGTGAACAGAGACCGGCACTCTATAGATCCAGGGAGGAGTGTTCTGGAGATAAGCCAGGTAAGTCGGTTCCGAACCATTCCATGAAATGCCAAGAGGTCCCGATAAGAAAAACAGAAGGAAGAGGCAGCCGTAGTAAAGCGGAAAAATCCTGAGAAACCGCCGAGCGTAAAAACGAACAAAGTAGGATTTCTGTCCCAGCGCCTCGAACAGGATTCCTGTGATGAGAAAGCCAGACAGGACAAAAAAAAGACAGACGCCAACCCAGCCGAATCTGCAGAACACGATAATCGCATTGATCAGTCTGGAACCCGTATGGGTATAGCTTGAACTGGTCAGGTGGACGATCAGGACAAGGATGATGGCCAACCCGCGGACGCCATCCAGAGCTGGCAAATGCCCCAGATTTGGATCCGTTTCGGTTCTTCTACGCTGACGTGTCATAGCCGTTTCGGCATCTGCTTCAGGCATTTCCAGGGGGGGCTCACCGCCGGGAGGTTGTAGAGGGGATTTTCGGTCAAATCTGCCCAAACGATAACACGAACTCGCCAGCCGATTTTGATGCGAAAACCCTGTCAGCAAAATGCGGAAGAAAGGGTGCGATTCGAGGTAGATTCTAGTAGTACCGTGCTGTTGTTCACGAAGGAAGGTTCGCCGAATGACAATGGGTGCAGCACTCGACGGATCATTCAAATCGGGACCACCGGCGACGCTGCTCTACAACGACTGGTATCCGTCGATGCGCAGCGATTTGCTGCGGGGCCACAGCATGCGTACAGCGATGCTGATGGGTATCCCGATGGTGCTGGGCCGGCGCGAGGATGGACGGCTGTTTGCCATGCGCGACCTGTGCCCGCATCGCGGAATTCCGCTGTCGTGCGGCTGGTTCGACGGCAAATCGCTCACGTGCAAGTATCACGGCTGGGTGTTTGAGCCGGTGAGCGGCCAATGCATGGAGATTCCGTCGCTGACGAAGGACGATCCGTTCCCGAAGAACCTGCACGGCATGGCTTATCCGTGCGAGGAGCGTGACGGCTACGCGTGGGTCTACGTGCCGGAGGCGGGCCGCGGGCGTGTGAAGCCGGAGGATGCGGCGCTGACGCCGGTGCCGGAACTGCCGAAGTTCAGCGAGCGCTATCGGAGCGAGCATCTCACCGCCGATCTGCCCTGCAATGTGGATCACGGGATCATCGGTCTGATGGATCCGGCTCATGGGCCGTTTGTGCATCAGTCGTGGTGGTGGCGGAAAGAGGCGAGCATCCACGAAAAGGAGAAGCGCTTCGAGCCGATCCCGCAGGGGTTCCGCATGGCAACGCATGCGCCATCGAAGAACTCAGCGCCGTATAAGCTGCTCGGCGTGTACGGAGAGCCGATTACGACGACCATCGACTTTGTACTTCCGAACCGGCGGTATGANNGGCGCGTGGAACGTGCTCTACCACCTGCCGTTCATGACGTCGATCCTGCGCTTCTTCGGCAACATGTTCGTGCGCCAGGACCAGGTGACGATGATCCAGCAGGCCGAGGGGCTGAAGTACGACCCGGCTCTGATGCTGATCGACGACGCGGACAAGCCGGCGAAGTGGTACTTCGCGCTGAAGCAGGCGCGGCTCGAGGCGGAGAAGACGGGTGAGCCGATGAAGCATCCGCTGGACGGGCCGGTGACGCTGCACTGGAGAAGCTGAGAAGAGCAGGCAATAGGGAACAGGCAATAGGGAGTAGTCAGGCGGTGGGGCGGGCCATCTCCTCTGCCACCAGAGCGGGCTCGTGCCGGGCGCCGTTGCCGTTGCCGTCTTCCGCTTCGATGGCGTCGACGGCGATGTGCATCTGGCGGCCGAGCTCCTGCATCCTTTCCAGCCACTCCGCCGAGGGCGGCTTGTCGCGGTGATGGCGCCAGGTATCGTACCAGAGGTTTTGCGCCTGCCACAGGTTGACGTCAAAGGGCAGCTCGCGGAGGGTGCGCGCCAGGAGCAGCGCGTCATCGACCAGAGCCAGCTCTTCCTGGCGCTCGTGGAGAGCGAGCATCGCGTGGGTCATCCTCTGCTCGGCGATGTAGCCGATCAGCTGTTTGTCCAGTGGCACTTCATCGGACTTCGCCAGACCTAACCAGGTGCGCGCCTGGATGGCATCGACCGGGTCAGCTTCGAGCGCGCGGCGCAGGCCCGCGTTGATGGCGAACGTGGCGGCGACGGTGAGCGCCTGGGGCCTAGGGAGTTTGCTCTGGCTGAGAAAGTGCAGCAGCGAGGCCTGATTCTCGTAGATGGCCGAGAGGCTCGACTCAACCTCTTCCAGCGTGCCGGTGAGCAGAATTTCAAGGATGCGCTTCTGTTCGTCGCGGAAGAGCGAGCGAAGGGAGTACGTCTGGCTGCCGAAGTGGCGGTCGAAGCAGCGAACAACTTCCGGGAAATCGCCGAGACTGACGGCGGCCTTCGCCTCTTCGACAAACTGGTCGTAGTCATCGGAACCCGCGGGGTCGAAGCGCTTCACGACCGCAGTGATGTTCTGGTCGCCGAAGTGGAGAACCCCAAACGCAACCGTCTCCGCTGACTCGGTAATCTTCGAGCAGATCAGCGCCTGGCCGACGACGAGGCGAACGCGGCCGGAAAGGACAGTCTCCCACGCCAGGCGACGGACGGAGTAACTGAAGATGTCCGCCTCGTCGGGATAGCTGGTGAAGATGGAGCTGATGGCATAGTGCGCGGCGACCTGCTCGAGTCCGACCTCCATGGAGAGCACGTAGCGGTTGTAGACGGCGGCGCCGTCCTTCTGGTCGGGAAGATTGCTTTTTGCGGCAGCAAGGCGGGTGACGAAGTTCTTCTCGAGGGAAGCGGCGCGCTTGCCGAACAGATACGAGGCCAGCTGCAGGACGCGGCCGGCATAAGCGATGATCTGCACGGTCTCGATGCCGGAGATGTCGTCGAAGAACCAGCCGCAGCTCGTGTACATGAGCATGGCGTGGCGTTCCAGTTCCATCAGCATCAGCGCACGGGTACGCTCTTCTTCGTTGAACTCGTAGAGCGCGTGCTCCTGAAAGAAGGCGTCGCGCGAGGTGCGGGAGCGATTCAGGACCACGTCGACGTAGTCGTTGCGCGCGCCGTCGGGATCTTTGAAGAGACGGATGGACGCTTCATGGACGAGCGGTGCCACGGCATCGCGAAGCTCGTCGAGAGCCGCCCGCAGGGGCGTGCGCCATTTCTGGTTCCAGCCGGGGCGGCCGCTGGAGCAACCGCAGTCGGAGCGCCAGCGCTCGATGCCATGCGCGCAGCTCCAGGAGGTGTTCTCGACGATCTGCGCTTCAAATTTCGGAGGGTACTTCTCGAGAAACTCGCCGTAGTTGGTCAGATGAGCCGCGCCCGAGCCGTCGTGCGTGGTGTTCTGCAGCGAGTGCAGCACCCAGGCCAGCGCCATCTCACCGTACTTGTGATGGTGGCCGTAGCTTTCGCCGTCCGTGGCCACGTGGACGATCTGCGGATCGGCGCTGTCGGGTTTGAAGCCGCTCTTCAGGCGCTGCGCAAAGCCTTCGCCGCTGTTGAGCAGGCCTTCGAAGGCGATGGCTCGCGAGCGGGCGCCATCGTAGAAGAAGACGTTGATGGTGCGGCCTTCCTTCAGGCGCACGAGATAGGGCCGCGTCGTGTCCACCGAGGCGTTGGGCGTGTCGATCCAGGCGGGGTCCTTCGGATCTTTCGCCGGAGCCGTAGCTTTTGGGTTCGGGGGCGGCGCCACCGATGCCAGAGCCTTGATGCGCGCGCACTGGTGCGGCGCAAGCAGCACGAACTTGATGCCGTGCTGGGCGAGCAGGTCGAGCGACTCGGAATCGACTGCGGTTTCCGGCAGCCACATGCCCTCCGGCACGCGTCCGAAGCGATGACGGAAGTCGGCGATACCCCAGCGAACCTGCGTGATGCGGTCGCGGGTGCTGCTCAGCGGCATGATCACGTGGTTATAGATCTGCGCCATTGCCGAGCCGTGGCCGGAGAAGCGCTTCTGGCTCCGCTGGTCGGCGTGGACGATGGCCTCGTGCACGCGGAGAGCGTTCTGTTCGAGCCAGGAGAGCAGCGTCGGCCCAAAGTTGAAGCTCATCCGCGCGTAGTTGTTGAGGATGCGGATGATCTCGTTCTGCTGATTGACGATGCGGGCCGCGCTGTTGGGCGCGTAGCATTCGGCAGTGATGCGATCGTTCCAGTCATGCCAGGGCGCGGCGGACTCCTGCGCCTCAACGGTCTCCAGCCAGGGGTTTTCCCGCGGCGGCTGGTAAAAGTGACCGTGAATGCAGATGGTGCGTTCGGCGCTGCTCATGGTGCTCCTGAGGAGTCCTCCTTAAGGTACACGCCGGTCGGCTGCCGGGCGATGCCCACGCTGCCCCCGGCCTAATACATCGGCAGAAAACCCCTTGTGCGACAATAGAGCAGAGCGGATGTGTGTCCGGCTGGCCGGACGCTTTCCTGGAGAACCCTTATGTTTGACAATCTCTTCAAACCCGAACACCTGATCATCATTCTGGTCATCGCGCTTCTCATCTTCGGCCCCAGCAAGCTGCCTGGACTGGGGAAGGGTCTCGGCGAGGCCTTCCGCGGGTTCAAGGAAGGGATCAAGGGCGGCCCCGATACGCCGGATACCACCGCGAAGCAGGAAACGGCGGCGAAGTCAGAGAGTGTCACGCCGCAGGTAAAGTAGGCCCAGCAGTTTCACAGCCCAGCAACGGTCCAGGCCGCATCCGTTGGATGCGGCTTTTGTGTGTCTGCGGCGCGAATGGAGAACAGCTTCAGGGGCTAAAGCCCGAATCGTTTTGCGCCCTTTG
>PMAM01000227.1:10866-33874 GCA_003152595.1 Acidobacterium sp. | reverse complement strand
TGGTGCCCTTGCTGCGCGCCGTGCCCCTCGCGGAGAACCACTCGCCGCCATGCCGGATGATCGGGGCGACGTTAGCAAAAGTCTCGACGTTATTGATCAGTGTTGGATCGTCCCACAGGCCGGAGACCGCCGGATAGGGCGGCCGCGGGCGAGGAGTTCCGCGCTTGCCCTCGATCGAGGCAATGAGCGCCGTCTCTTCGCCGCAGACAAACGCGCCGGCGCCGAGACGGATGTCGATGTCGAAGGTAAAGGAGGTCTCGCAGATCGCGTTGCCGAGGAATCCGCGACGGCGCGCTTCGCGCAAAGCGACCGTGAGCCGCTGGACGGCGAGGGGATACTCCGCGCGGACGTAGATAAAGCCCTTGCTGGCGCCGATGGCGTAGGCCGCGATGGCCATGCCTTCGATNNTAGCCGCCTCCTCCGCGCCCACGCAGGCCGCTTTTGGAGATCTGCTCGATGACAGTTTGCGGCGTCATCTCAGTCAGCGCCTTCAGCAGCGCTTCGTAGCCGCCGCACGCGATGTAGTCGTCGACCTTTTCCGGATCGATGTGCCCGACATTCTCCAGGACGACGAAGTGCTGTCCTTCAAAATAGCTGCCGAGATTGGGATCGAGGCGCGCCACGGGCTCGCCGCCCAGCGACTCGATCATCTCCTTCGCGTCGCTTTCGTGGACGTGGCCATAGCGTGTGCCCGCCGGCTCGACCACCACCATGGGTCCGGCCGCGCAGGGCCCCATGCAGCCAGTGCGGCGCACGTGACACTTTTTGCCGCAGGCCTCGGCTTCCTTCGCAAGGGCGTCGCGGATGCGGTCGCTGTGCTGGGAAAGACAGCTGGTGCCCATGCAGACGTCGACTTCGAAATCGTATTTCTCTTTTTCCTCGGCCACGCCGGCGGCAATCTGCTGGAGTTCTTCCGTATTCATTGATTCCTCCATGCATCCAGCTGAGCGGTGAGACGCTGCCCGTCCATCTGCGCCGAGAGCTCGCCGTCGAACAGGACGACCGGCGCTCGCCCGCAGTCGCCGACGCACCGGACCGTGGCCAGCGATACCTCGTCGTCCGCCGTGGTCTGGCCGGTGCGAATCTGCAGCCGCTTCTCCGCTTCCGCCACGAGCTTTTCGGCGCCTTTGATGTAGCAGGCCGTTCCCGTGCAGACCGTGCAGGTGTGTTTGCCGGGCGGCTTGAGGCTGAAGAAGTGGTAGAAGGTGACCACTCCGTAGGCCTGGCTGAGCGGGACCCGCAGCGACTGCGCGACGAACTTGATCGCGGGCATGTCGAGGAATCCGAACGAGGACTGCACAGTGTGCAGCGTTTCGATCAGGGCGTTGCGCGAGTAGCCGTGCTTGCGCATCGTGCCGTTCACGATTCTCCATCGCTTGTCGTCGGAGGGCAGAGGCGGGCGTTCTGCGTAGAGCGGCATGATGTTCTCCCTGACTGCCAGCGGACAGTCGCGACTTCCGGTTCCCGGTACCCGCCCGGGCTGCAGCGGATACGGGCGGAGAAGACTTCAGGAGCGGTGGCAGCCGGCCGTGGGCATCGGCAACCGACGCGGGGTACAGAACAGAATGCAGGTCAATGTGGACGATTGTCGGTGACAATCGTCACTGCGGGCAAGTGAATAGCTCTGCTTATTCGCGCTCTTTCTGACGAAAATGCCGGAGTGGACTTCCGCCGGCAGCCACGTGCGTGCACTGCTGTGCCGGTCTTAATCGCTGAGAACGGCCAGATCGAGCTGGCGCAGGCGCTCCTTATCGCCAATGATTTCCATCGCGGCGATTTTTTCGCCGGCCATCGTGAAGCGCAGCACGCGGAAGAGTCTCCCCTTCGGGGCGACCACCAGGCTCACGCTGCCATCCACCAGGGCCACGCGCGCGAACCTCGCACCGCGCGCGGTCTCCACCGCCTCCCTCGCCCAGGCTTCCGCGCCGTGAATGCCCTGCGGCAGGCCTGCAGGAGCGGCGACGTTGTCCGCCTGCACCTCGAATCCCGGATCGAGCAGCGCGACCAGACCGGGCACATCGCCGGCGCGCACGGCGGTCAGAAAGGCATCGACCACGCGGCGCTGGCGTCCGATAGACTCACTCGCTGCAAGGTCGGCGCCACGAACGCGCCGCCGCGCGCGGCTGGCCAACTGCCGTGCGGCTGCTTCGGAGCGCCCGACGATTCCGGCGATCTCCTCGAACGGCAGATCGAACATGTCGTGCAGCACGAAGGCCAGACGCTCGGCAGGATCGAGGCGGTCGAGCACCACCAGCAGCGCCAGACCGACGGAATCCGCCAGCAACGCCTCGCTTTCGGGATCGGTCTTCGCACGCGGATGGGCGGGCGGGTCGCTTCCGGCGGGCGTTTCCAGCGGTTCTTCCCGCTTCGACTGGCGCGAACGAAGCATGTCGAGGCAGACACGCGCAACGACCGTGGTCAGCCAGCCGCCGAGGTTATCGATGCCGTCCGCGCCGGCGCGGCTCAGGCGCAGCCAGGATTCCTGGACGGCGTCGTCGGCATCGCTCAGAGAGCCGACCATCCGGTAGGCCACACCGCGCAGATGTCCGCGGTTTTCCTCGAACCGCTCCGCCAGAAAGTCGTGCTCGTCCATCGGTCACATTCTCCCGCGCTCTTTCGTCATGGTAATGACGAACCGGACTCGCCGGTTGTGACATGATTCGCGAACTGGAGGTTCCCATGCCTGCAACGATGAAACAGCCTGATCTCAGCCCGAGTGGATTGGATGAACCGCTGCTCCCGCCGGTCGAAAAACCCAGGGGACTGATGCTCAAACTGGTCTATGCCATGTCCCGCCGGCAGTTCGGCAAGGTGATGACGCCGCTGAAGGTGTTCATGGCGCGGATGCCGCTGGGGTTTGGCCAGTTCTACGGCAAGGTCGGCGCGCTCGATAAGAAGCTCACGCTTCCCCGGGAGACGGTGATGCTGATCCGCGAGCAGGTGGCGCACATCAATGTGTGCCTTTTCTGCATCGACATCGCCCGTTCATTCATCGTCAAGGCCTCGATGAATCAGGCGAAATTCGATGCGCTGCCCGACTACTCCACGAGCCCGCTCTTCACCGATGCGGAGCGCGCGGCACTCGACTACGTCACGGAGTTGACGCGGAACAAGCGCGTGGACCGAGATGCCTTCGCTCGCATGGCGCGCCACTACACGGAGCGGCAGATCTGCGAGATCGTCTGGCTGGTGGCCACGGAGCACGTCTACAACATGACCAACATTGGGCTGAACATCCACTCCGACATGCTGTGCGACATCGCCCTAAAGGGCCGGGCGGCCTGAGTCGGCTCACTGCCTGACGCGGCGCGAAGCGCGGGTGCCTGCCCTGAGCAAGCTCCGAGCAAAGCGAGTTGCGCGTCGAATGGGCGGCTAGTCCTCGCCGATGTCCTCGTTCCAGATCTCCGGCTGCTCGCGGATGAAAGCGCCCAGCAGATCGACGCACTCCTGCGAGTCGAGGTCGATGACTTCGACACCCAGTTCGCGCAGCCAGGCCAGCCCGCCCTGAAAGGTGCGGCTCTCGCCGACGATCACGATGCGGAATCCGAATTGCCGTATGAGTCCGCTGCAGTACCAGCACGGCGCGAGCGTGGTGACCATGATCAGGTTCCGGTATGAACGCTGGCGTCCCGCATTGCGGAAGGCGTCGGTCTCGCCATGCGCGGAGGGGTCATTGTGCTGCACGCGGCGGTTGCGTCCAGACCCCAGAAGGCGGCCGTCCAGGGTAAAGATCGCAGCGCCGATGGGGATGCCGCCTTCGTCGCGCCCTTTGCGCGCCTCCGCCAAAGCCACGACCAACAGGTCGATCGGGTTGAATCGGGAATCCATTCGGTCCAAAATAACAGGTCAGCGTGGCAGCAGAGGCGCAGGCATCGCCCGGAGGCTGCAGCGCATCCACACCTCGAACGCTGCCATGCGAGATTCGCCGGGAGGGCCAAATGAAGGACAAAGATGCGGATGTGAACAAGGGTGCGATCGAAGACGCGCCGCCTGAAACCTCCCGCCCCGGCGAGTCGCACAATCGTCTGGCCAATCAGCTGGGGCATCGCGAGACGGACGAGGAGATCAAAGACAGCGACTCGGATTTCCCCGAGCCGGGGTCTAGTCCAGAGCACTCGTAGGGCGCGCAGATCGGCGCACCGTCATCCCTCTGCAATAATTTCCCCATGCTGGTGCTGGCTTCCGCATCGCCGCGGCGTCGCGATCTGCTCACGCAGGCGGGATACACCTTTGAGGTGCTGCCCGCGGACGTGCCGGAAGAGGTGCGCCCCGGCGAGACGCCGATCGGCTACGTGCTCCGTCTGGCGCGCGAGAAGGCCGAGACCGTCGCGGCTTCACCGGAATTTGCGGCGCTCCGCAGCAGGCACGACGAACCAACCTTGATTCTCGGCGCAGACACAACGGTGGTCGCACCGAATGGCGAGATCCTGGGCAAACCCGAAGACGATGCCGACGCGACCCGCATGCTGCGCCTGCTCGGCGGCGCCACGCACAAAGTGATCACCGGAGTCGCGATCGTGGCTCCGACTGAAAAGGACACCATCACCGAGGTCGCGGCCGAGGTCACGTGGGTGACGATGCTGACCCCAACCGACGATGAACTGGCCGAGTACATCGCCACCGGCGAGCCGCAGGGCAAGGCCGGCGCCTACGCGATCCAGGGCCGCGTTGCGCGCTGGATCCCACGCATCCACGGCTGCTATTTCAATGTGGTCGGATTGCCGCTGGCGCTGGTGGCCAGCATGTTGGAGGGCGTCGAGCAGCGGCTCCGCGCCGGTGTGATTCCACAGGTCGTGGTCCCCTGAACGCTGAGAACCGAACGCTGAACGCCGTTTTCAGCTCGCTTTCTGATGCTGCCCGTCGTCGTGCGGCTCCTGCGCGCCGATCGCATGATCGGAGACGGGAGGCGCCTCGGGCTGTCCGGCCATCACCAGTCCCAGGACAATCAGAATCGTCACGGCCAGCAGCGCAATCTCCATCAGCTTCAGCATCGAAATCCCCTCAGGTGGTTCGAATCATCTCCGCCAGCAATGCCGTTCGCGGCGCCAGTTGGTTCAGCAGTACCGATTCATGAGATGCGTGAGCCCCTTCGCCGACTGCACCCATGCCGTCGAGCGTGGGCACGCCGAGCGCAGCAGTGAAGTTACCGTCGGAACCACCGCCCGTCGCGGCTTCCGCCAGTGAGAACCCCATCTCCGCGGCCAATGTTGCGGCGCGGCGGAAAAGTGCGACCGTGCCGCGGCTGCGTTCCATCGGCGGCCGATTCATCCCACCCTCCACCTGCAGGACGCAGGAGCGGTCGCGAACGCGCAGAGAATGAAACTTCCGCTCGATCCGTTCCGCATCTTTTGCGCGGGCAATGCGCACATCGATCTCCGCCTCGGCTTCGGCTGCAATCACGTTCGTCCTCGTGCCGCCGCGAATCACGCCGGCATTCACCGTCAGCCCGCGATCGAGCTCCGTAAACCCGCGCACCTTCTCCAGCTGCCAGGCCAGCTCATGGATCGCGCTGTGTCCCTTCTGGAAATCCACGCCGGCATGCGCCGCCACGCCTTTCACCCGCAGCGTGTAGTCACCCACGCCCTTGCGCGCCGTCTTGTAGGCGCCGTCGAGCCCTTGCGCCGGCTCCAGCACGAAAACCGCCGCGCACTGGCGAGCCAGCTTCTCCGTGATTGGCCTTGAGACGGTGCTGCCTACCTCTTCGTCACCATTCAGAAGAAAAACAGCCGGCCGCTCCAGTGTGTCGGTCGCGCACAGAGCTTCGATCGCGGTCAATCCCATCACGACTCCGGCTTTCATATCGAGCACGCCCGGACCCCACGCCCATCCTTTGGCGATCCGGAACGGCATGCCGGATAGTGTTCCCAGCGGCCAGACTGTATCAAGGTGACCGAGCAGCATCACCGGCGCCGGATTCTTCTTTCGTCTCGCGGGCTCGAAGCGCAGCTCCAGCACGTCGCCGAATGCGCGCTGGCGATGGCGCCGCACCTTTGCCCCCAGGGACGAGGCCAGGTCGGCGACCGCTTCCGTACAACGATCGACGCTGGGCTTGTCGTCGCTCGGCGACTCGATTTCGACGAGCCGGCGTATCCGATCCATCAACCTGGACTCGGAGGCGGCGACCGCCTGCTGCAGCNNGTGTGGCGATTTTGCCACACTACAACTTTTCGTTTCCGGTTGTACTCTATGTCTTCATTGAGGAAGACGCTTGGCTGAATCATCGCACCTGGAAAACACAATTTCCTCCCCGATCGAGTTTGCCGGCGTTGGCCTTCACAGCGGTGCCCCGGTTCGCATGCGCCTGCTGCCTGCGGCCCCCGGTTCCGGCGTGGTCTTCCGCCGCATCGATCTGGACGGCTTCGAAATCCCCGCCACCGGACGCAATGTGGCCAAAGTCAGCTACGCCACCAGTCTCATGCGGCAGGGCGTCCTGATCTCGACGACGGAGCATCTGCTCTCGGCTTTTCTCGGCGCGGGGGTCGATAACGTCGTCGTCGAGTTGGACAATCTTGAACTGCCCATCCTGGACGGTAGTGCCCTGCCGTACACGCAGGCGTTCCGCGAAGTCGGCCTGAAGAGCCAGCGGCGGCGGCGCGAATACCTGCGCATCCTTAAAAGCGTTGAAGTGCGCGAGGGCGATAAATTCATTGGAGTCTACCCAGGCGACGGCTACTCCGTCTCGTACAAAATCGACTTCCCTGCTCCGATCGGCTGCCAGGGATATCAGGTGGACCTGGCCACGGGTGACTATGAACGCGAGATCGCCCCGGCCCGCACCTTCGGCTGGCGCGAAGACGAGAAGAAGCTGCGCGACATGGGCCTGATCCGCGGCGCGAGCGAGGAGAGCGTGATCGTGCTGAGCCGCCAGGGCGTGCTGAATGGCGACCTGCGCTTCCGCGACGAGTTCGTCCGCCACAAGGTGCTGGATCTGATCGGCGATCTGGCTCTGGCCGGACACCACATTCTCGGTCACGTGGTGGCCGAGCGCGCCGGCCACGCCATGCACACGGCGCTGGTCTCGCGGCTGATGCGCGACCGGTCGGCCTGGGAGTTGGTGACTCTGGGCGCCGAGAAGGCCAAATCGAAGGCGAAGGCAGCAGCTGTGCCGCGCCCCAGCCTCGTCACAGCCTGAGCAATCTTAGTTCGCCGGCTCGCCCGTCTCGTCGAATCGCACTCCTGCCAACATTGTTCCTGAAGCCAGCACCGCCCGCAGCTTTTCGGGATTGTCGCCACTCCTCTGCACCGCATCGACGAGCAAGCGCACTGCTTCGGCGGGTGCCGTGTTTGCCGGTAGACGAAAGATCCACGGCACATTCGTTGAGGTGAGAGCCTTGTCGTCGGCCAGGGCCACGACCGGCACGAAGACCTTCAGCGAAAGTTGCTCGGCCAAATGCGCACAGTCCCGGTCCAGCGCCACGATCGCCAGCGCGTGCTCATCCATCAGCGCATGGACCAGCTCTGTGGACGCCTTGCCCCAGTTCTGCGAGCTTTCCACCGCGATCACGCCGGATACATTTGCGTTCTCGCCAAGCGCCTTGCGCACTGCAGCGCTCGCGGCCACTTCCGTTGCATGCGGGCCGAAGAGGACGATCTTCGCCTCGGCTTTGGGAATGTCGGCTTCGTGCGGTCCCAGGTAGGTCACGCCGTCTTCACCGACGCGTGCGTAAGGTGCCGGCGCAGCACTTTTCTGCTGATCGCTGGCCGCTGACTGCTGACTGCTGATACCCATCGGCTCGACCCGGTACGTGACCTTCCCGTCGTGTACGGTGCCCAAGAACATCGGGCTCACGTTCTTGTTGTTCGGATCGAAGACCATCGGCCCGGTCACGCCGTCGTATTGGTACACCTGATAGAGCGCGTCCTGNNTAGGCCAGCGCCGCGAACTGCTCCGGCTTCTCGTGATACTGCGCCTCATACCGTTCGTTGAACCCAAGCCACTTTGGATCGCTCCGCGACGGATCGTAGGGATACACGGCCTCGAATCCCTCCGCCGCCGGGCCCGCTTTCGCCAGCAACTCGTTGCCCAGTGTGCGATAGCTGCCGAAGACGCGCTGATGCATCCCCAGCTCGTGCATCTCCTTCAGAATTTCCGCGGACTCGGCCTCGTTGGCCCACAGCACGATGGCGTCGGCCCGCGAATCGCGGATGATGCGCAGCGCGCGTCGAAAATCTGTATCGCCGGGCAGAAATTTCTGCTCGATCACAACCGGATGCCCCAGCCGCCGCGATGCGTCGCGAAACTTCCCCACGCCCATGCGTCCGTAGCGGTTGTTCACGCGCAGCAGGGCGGGCCGCTTCAGCCTCAGCTCGGTGAAGATGCGCCGCGCCAGGGTGTAGCACTGCACGCGATCGTCCTGAATATCGGTGAAGTACCAGGGGATGTACGTCTCAGGAATCGTCGGGTCCGTCGAAGCGGAGTTGACGATGGGAATCTCCGCCTTCAGCGCGACCCGCAGAATGATGTGCGTCGACTCGGAGCTGATCGACCCGAAGATCGCCCAGTCGTGATCGTCGTAGATCATCTTCACGGCTTCATCGGAGGTCGAACCCCAGATCGCCGAAGTTGTCGGCCGCTCGCCGTACTCCGAACCGCGCTGCCAGTTGTTGTAATCGTCATGGATCATCAGCCGGAAGGGCTTGCCGCCGTAGCCGCCGCGCGCATTGGCCTCGTCGATGGCGAGCTGTGCGCCGTGGAGCATGCGCAGCCCGAAGACCTGATCGGCCTGCTTCTCGATCGGCCCCAGAAATCCGATCCGCACTTCGCTCACGTCTTTGGGATCGGGAATATCACGCGCGGCGCCGGCGTAGATATTCGGCGTGGTGTAGTTGCGGTAGTACGGCTCGGCAAACTTCTCGTAGGGCTCCAGATCGCTCGGGGTCCCCGCGTACGGCGTGACAGTCCGGTCGGGGGGCGGGCCCGGCGGGTGAGCCCCGCACGAGCAGCCGGATCCCGGAGTCTTCGCTCCCGGGCCGCCGGCGGTCTGCGCCGCTATCACCAGGGGCACACAAAGCCCGGCCGCCAGTGCCAGCGCTGTCATCCTGAGTGGAGTTTTGGCGCCGACGGCGGCGCCAAAACGCAATCGAAGGACCTGCATTTCCTTCCCCCCTGGCTACTCCTCTTTCTTCGGCGTCAGAAACATCGCGATGGCTTCGATCTCTACCAGCAGCTCGGGCCGGCACAGCTTCGCCTGAATGCCCGTCGACGCCGGCAGAGGATCGAGCCCCTGTTTCGCGTAGAACGCCGTCCGCTCCTCGTTGAATGCCTCATAGTCGCGATCGATATCGCGCAGATAGCAACTAGTCCGCACGATGTCTTTCCAGCTGCAGCCCTCGCTCTCCAGCAGCCCCGTGATGTTGTCGAAGGTGCGCCGGCACTGCGCGCGCACGTCGCCGATGTGCACGCTCTTCCCGCTCTCGTCGATGCTGGCCGTGCCGGAGATCAACAAGATTGTCAACCCGTTCAGATCGATGCGCATCCCACGCGAGAACGAACTCGGTTTCGCATAGGCATACGCCTCGTTCAGGACACCGTAGTTCGTGATCGCGCGCTTTTGAATCGGCGCGTGCGCCAGACCTGCCAGTAACTCCGCAATTGCACTCATAAATAGCTCCTATGGTTGATAAATTCCGTGACTTAAGCCCTTCGCAGTCGCAACCCAGATATCGCGACCCTGAAAATCGATGCCCAAAACGTAGTTATGCGCCGGCGCCGTTGTCACCGGGACTTCGGTGAGGGTGCCCGCCGCATCGCGTACGGTCATTTCGGGCTTGCCAGTCGTCAGCGACGGCCGATAGACCGCCCAGTTCGTTCCGTCGTAGTAGGCCAGTCCCCTGTCGGTACCGAACCACGCGCGGTTCCGGTCCACGCCTTTCACATAGTTAGTGAAGTTACTTGGCAGGCCGCTGTCTTTAGTCAGGAAGTTATGCCAGTAGCGGCCGTCGTAGTGACTGTCGCCGAAGTAAGTCGCTGCCCAGACCACGCCGTCCACATAACTCACCGAGGTGGTGATTTCGTGGATGAGACCCTGATCCCTGAGCACCACCATTTCGGTTTCGCCGTCGGGATCCTCGTACTTATCCCACGCGCCGGTTTTCTGGTTGTACTCGAGCAGCCCGCTGCCCCAAACGGCGTAGTAAACCTTGTCCGCCGTCGCAGACACCCCGTAGGCCCAGATCTCGATCATCGGCGTGTTGCGCTCGTTGTAGAGGGACCACTCGCCGGTGCGCGTATTCAACCTGCACGCGCCCGCGGCGGTGGCTACCCAAACGTTTTCGCCTTCGACGGACACGCCATACACAATGTCGTTGCTCAGGCCTGAGTTGAGCTGCGTCCAGGTGTCGATGCGTCCCCCCGAGATGCGGCTCAGCCCGCCCATGGTCCCAGCCCACACCGCGCCGGTGCGCTTATCGAGCGCGAGCGAAAGCACGGCACGGTGCGCGAGCCCGTCCGCCGATGTGTACACCTTCCACTGGCCATTTTCGTACTCAGCGAGCCCGTTGTCGGTGCCGGCCCAGATGCGGCCGCCGTCGACCAGGACTGAGTACACGTGATCGTCGGGCAGGCCATTTGCCGTGGTGAAATTCTCGAAGCGGAATCGCGGCATCGCCGGGACGGAAGCCGTTTGCGCTGCGGCCACGACTGCGTGCGCCGACCTCGCGTTGCTTTGTCCGCTAAGACCGGAGCCGCTCGCTACAGCCAAAACCATCGCAATGCCGATCGTCATTCTCATCGCGTCCTCAGATACTCAATCAGGTCGTTGAGTTCGTCCTTGGTCAGATCGTTGGTCCGGCCATGCCGATCGTGCGGGTTGTAGACCGTCCAGATTTCTTCCAGCGTCTGCGCCGACCCGTCGTGCAGGTAGGGCGCGGTCAGCGCGATGTTCATTAGCTGCGGCGTATCGAAGAGGCCGCTGTTGTCGGTCGGTTTGCCGGTGCCGACGTCGAACGATTTCTGACTCGTCCCCTTCGGTCCGCTGTGGCAGTAGGCGCACTGGTTGGATTGCGGGATTGGCTGCACCAGCTTGTCGACGGTTCGGTAAAAGAGGACGCGACCGCGCTCCTGCGCCGGTGTCAGCCTGCCGTCCGCCGCGCGCCAGCGATTCGGCCGCAGCGGCAGATGCCGGATGTAAAGCACCAGATCGGCCAGGCGCAGATCGTCGTAGTTTTGGGAGCGCCAGAAATACATCTCTGTACGAAAGCCGCACTCCTGCGCAATCGTTGGATTTCCGCCATTCCACTTGAACGGTTCCGTGCCGCGCAGGTCTTCGAGCAGCCGGTTGTCGACGATGTCTTTGCCGAAGCCGTCGGGCTCCAGATCCCATTGCAGGCCGTCGAAGGTGGAATCGATGTGGCAGTTGGCGCAGCCGAACGCACCCTGGAAGGCATGTGCCTCGTAGAAAGTCTGCTCGCCACGGCGCAGCGGCGAGACTTTCCCGGGCCCGGCCAGCTGGAGGGTCTGCGTCACGCGCAGCGTTCGTGTGTCGATAAGGCTGATCGAGTCGTCGAGGCGATTGGCGACGTAGAGCCGCGCGCCATCGCGGCTCAGCAGGATGCCGCGGGGATTCTTACCCACCGGAATCCGCGCGACGACATAGTGCGCGCTCGCTGAGAGGTCCTCAGCGAACGGTTCCGGGTGCGCGTGGATGTAGGCGAGCATGCGTCGCACATCGATGACCGACACGCAATCTGAGCCGCCGTGGCTGACGTAGATCCGCGACTTGTCTGGCGCAATGGCCACGCCAAAAGGCCGTGCGTAGTAACGTTCCAGCTCATCGAGCGGCACTTCGACCGGCTTTCCGACATCGGCGCCGAAGACGGTCAGCGTGTCGACGAAGGCCCAGCCATGCTCGACATGCGCGAGCGGCACCAGGTTCTTCGGATGCAGNNGCAGCGAGATGCGATCGACCACCTGCGCGCGTCGCGGATCGATGACCGTGATCTCCGACTTCGGAGGCGTGCGATGCGGCGTGGGATTGGGATAGACGTGTGTCGCATAGAGGCGACTTCCGTCTGCCGTCATGGCCAGATAGCTGGCTCCACGCCCCGCCTCCAGCGTTTCCTGCTCCGCGCCGGTCGCCGCGTCGAGCACGGTAATGTTGTTGCCGATGCGGTCGGCNNACGGTGACAGTATCGTCCCAGGAATTGGTCACGAACAATCGCCGGCCATCCGGCGACAGCGAAAACCCGCGTGGCACGTGTCCCACAGGAATGATCTGCAACACGCGGCCCGTGGAGGCGTTCAAAACGCGGACCTCGTCCGCGCCCTGGCACAACACAAAGAGCCGCGTGCCGTCGGGCGACAGCAGCAACTCGAGAGGCGACGCGTACCGCTCCTCCGGAGTCGGATCCGGCTGTGCCGCAACGCGCGTCACCCCGGGCAGACCCAGCAGGCAACAACACACTGCGCCCGCGCACACCGTCGCCAGCACCAGCCGTCTCATTGCGGTTCCTCGACGGTGAGCACGCGATCGACGCTCTGGTTCTCCAGCGTCGTTTCGCGCCCGCTGGGCCAGTGCACGACAATCTTGTCGACCTTGCTCGCCGCTCCCAGTCCGAAGTGCAGCCGTCCATCATCCTGCGACAGGTAACCGGACGACGCTACCCGCTCGGCAACCTGCTCTCTGCCGCCCGCCCACAGTTCGACGCGCGCACCGATTCCGTCGCGATTGCTCCCCGCCTTGTTCTTCTCCGTCCGAGCCCCTTTCAGCCGAATCGCGACCCAGTGCCCCGTACCGGTCGAGACGTTATGCAGCAGAGAGCCCTTCGCGCCCAGGTTCACGACATACGCATCGACTCTGCCGTCGTTGTCGTAGTCGGCAAAGCAGGCTCCCCGCGCCACAGTGCGTGTGTTCAAGACCGATCCGGCCGTCTCCGAGACATCTTCAAAGTGACCCTGCCCCAACCCGTGAAACACGGAGTGCTCCTGCGGGATCATGTGGATCAGCCCACCATGGAAAATCAGGATGTCGAGCCACCCGTCGTTATCGAAGTCGTAGACCCCCGATCCCCAGCTCACATACTGTGCATTCGCCTGCGACAGACCCGAAGCGATGCCAATGTCGTCGAATCCGCCCTTGCCGTTGTTCTTCATCAGGCGG
Organism: Acidobacterium sp.; assembly: GCA_003152595.1. Classification (GTDB taxonomy): domain Bacteria; phylum Acidobacteriota; class Terriglobia; order Terriglobales; family Acidobacteriaceae; genus Palsa-343. The sequence goes on along the minus strand of PMAM01000227.1, from coordinate 20,777 downwards.
TTGTAGTGCGCGTCGCTCACCCACAGGTCGAGCCGGCCGCTGCCCGTGATGTCCGCAAATATCGGCCCCATCGACGAGGTCGCCTCGCCATTCTGTCCATAGGCAACACCGGCGTCGCTGGCGATCTCTTCAAATGTCCCGTCATGCTTGTTATGGAAGAGAAAGTTCTCCGTGCGGTCGTTGGCGACGTAGATGTCGGGCCAGCCATCGCCGTCGAAGTCAGCCGCAGTCACGCCCATGGTGCGGCCGATGGATGCGCCAATGCCGGACTTCTCGGTCACATCGGTGAAGGTGCCGTCGCAGTTGTTGTGGAACAGCTTGTTCGTCTCGCCCTCATAGTCGAGCGGGCCGGGGTAGTTATCGGCGGCATAATAGTTGTGGTAGTTCGGATCGAACTTCACATAGCGGCCGACAAATAAGTCCACGCATCCATCGCGGTCGTAATCGAGCCACGTCGAACTGATCGACCATCCGTCGACTTTGAGTCCGGCCTTCTCCGTCACGTCGGTGAAGGTGCCGTTGCCGTTGTTGTGGTAGAGAATCACGCGCCCGTAACCGGTGACGAGCAAATCCTCGTAGCCGTCGTTGTCGTAATCCGCCGCGGTCACCGCCACCGAATACAGGTCCGGATTGAGCCCCGCTTTTTCCGTCACATCGGTGAATGTACCGTTGCCGTTGTTGCGGTAGAGATGGTTTTGAGGCGGCGGGTTCGGCGCAGAAGCCAGAGGGTGCGGCGTCATGGAAGGCGGCAGCGTTCGACCGCTCAGCACATACAGATCGGGCAGGCCGTCGTTGTTGTAGTCGAACCACACGCAGCCCGCGCCCGTGCCTTCCAGCAGCGATCCCAATTGCGCCGATCCAATACTGTCCGTGGCGTCGATGCCCGCCCTGGCCGTGGCATCTTCGAAGCGAATCGCAGACTTCGCCCCGGAATTCTCCGCAGCGCGCGATTGCGGCGAAGTGGGAGCCGTGCCCTGCGCCAGAGCCGTCGAGGCCAATCCCAGAATTAGCAACAGCCGCAGTTGCATTTCAGTGGCCTCCCGTCGTCACGACAGCGGCAGACCCGCCCGTCAAATCCACCGGTGTGGTGGAATGCAGCAGAACGAGGGGGACGCGGTTCTCCGGCGCGCGCTCCGGCCCGGTGTGGCAGCCCACGCAGATGCGCTGCTCGCCGCGCCGCACCCAGAACCATCCGTGCTCCGCACGCAGTGGATGGCCCGCCGCGTCGAGCAGGATGAAGCGCAGCGGCCGATCGCCTGTTGCCTGAACGAAAAACGATCCGTCCTTCTCCACCGGAGCTGTGCCGAGCGAGACCGGACGCCCATCCTCGCCCATCGTCTCCGCACGCACCAGCGCCGGGACCATCGTCAGGTTTCCGCCACGCGACTGTCGCGCATCGAGCGCCAGCAGATTGCCAAACGTCCAGTCATGCAGCGCCGAAGGATGCCGGTTCGGAACTGCGCGGGGCGCGACCACCACCGGCTCGACCAGATCCCGCTCTGCATCCTGCGCGATCTCTGTCAGCACGGGTGTACCCGGCGTCCACACCGCCATGGCCAAGTGCCCCTGGTCCGGACCGCGCTCGGACAAGAGCCAGCGGCCGTCCGGGAGTTCCGCGACATCCCCTGCGTATTCCTTCGCCGGAGCGGCAACCGGAGCCTCATCGGCCAGCGCCGAGGTGAACCGCGCCAGCCGCCCTCTCTGCGTGAAGACAATGTCGCCGGCACCGGCGACCCTCGAGCCAACGCCGATCTCGCGTCCGTGCTCCCGGCCCTCAGTCTTCAGTCCGTCAGGATGGTCGCAGCGTACGCTCTCCACACCGCTCCCATCCGCGTACACCAGAAACATCTCCGTCTGGGGTCCGGCCATGCGCGCCACGGGCTGGAGCGTCGCGTCCGCGCCCAGCGGAAAATCCGACTCGAACAGCACGCGCCCATCGCGCAGCACATCGTCGGGGATGAAATTTCCCGGCAGATAACTCAGCCACAGCGCCCCGGACCCATCCAGCCCGGCAGCCTCGAGCGTGAATCCGCTGGCTTCGCGCCGCGCGTAGACCATCCGTCCGTCCGGCATCCACAGCGGGCGGATCAGATCCGTCTTGCCGCCGAGCACGAGCTGCGGCGTTCCGCCTTCCACCGGCACCCGCCAGATCTGCCACGGATCCTCCGCGGTCTTCTTGCCTGCAAACAGCACTGTCTTCGCATCGAAGGAGACGCTGGCGTCGGCGCTGGCAGCAAATCCCGTGACCAGCGGCTGCATCTGTCCGGAACGCAGCACCATGAGCTGCGCGCCTTTGGGGAACCGGTCACGTCCGTGCAGCGCAGCCAGCGACTGATAGACCGGCGCCGCCGTGAACATCACGGGAGGCATTTCTGTTGGTCCCTTTTGTTCCCCATTGGGTATTTGGCGTTGCTGCGAAGGAAATCCATACGCAAGCGCGACCAGCAACAGCCCGCATGTCGCGCCCGCCGCTGTTGCGCGCCATCTCACGCAACCGTCTCCAGTGCGTACTCACAGCAGGACCGCAGCTCGCACCAGGGAGCAAGGTCGGCCATCATCGTGCCGAATTCAGTGAATGTGAGCGACTGCTCGCCGTCGCTCCACGCATGGTCGGGATCCGGATGCACCTCGACGATGAGGCCATCGGCGCCGGCCGCCACCGCGCTCCGCGCCAGCACCGGAACCAGAGATCTGCGCCCCGCCGCGTGGCTGGGATCGGCGATCACCGGAAGGCGGCAGATTTCCTTCAGCACAACAATCGCGCCGATGTCGAAGGTGTTGCGCGTCGCCGTTTCGAACGTGCGAATGCCGCGCTCGCACAGAATCACGTTGGGATTTCCGTGGCTCACGATGCATTGCGCCGATCGCAGCAGATCGGCAACGGTGGCCACCATGCCCCGCTTCAGCAGAATCGGCCGGCCGGTCTTCGCAGCCGCTTCCAGCAGAGCGTAGTTCTCCATGCTCCGCGACCCAATCTGGAGAATGTCAGCGTACTCGGCGACCATCGGCGCATCCGCTGCCGACATCACCTCGGTGACGACCGCAAGGCCGGTTGCCTCGCCCGCCCGAGCCAGCAACTTCAGCCCTTCAAGACCCAGGCCCTGGAACGCGTACGGCGAAGTCCGCGGCTTGAACGCTCCTCCGCGCAGCACCCGCGCTCCCGCCGCTGCGACTCGCACCGCGGTCTCCATCAGCTGGTGTTCGGTTTCCACCGAACACGGGCCGGCCATGGTGACGAACGCATCGCCGCCAATGGGAACAGCGCCCGCCCACACCACGCTCCGGTCCTCCGGCGTGCGCTTCAGTACATCGGGTGCGTCCGCAAACTGATCTTTCCAGTTGCCGCCCACCTCCACTCCTCTTCTCTGGGGAACAGCTGAGACTATCGCTCGCTCTGGGGCGAAGCCTCCACCTAAAGATTGAATTCGCCGGGCCGTACGATCGCCTGTGATCGCTGTCACAAAGCGGGATCGCACGGGGAAGCTCAAGCGGCCACGGCTGCTGTTTGACAGGCCTGCGCACGCTATTCCAGCATGGGCTTATGACAGCGAACACGAGCGAACCGTCGGTCCACGAGAAGGTGCGGCAGCAGTTCGGCGCGACGGCCGCCGCCTACTCCACCAGCACCGGACACGCCGACCGTACCGCACTGGCGGCCCTGGTTGCCCTCGCCGCTCCGCGTACGACGGATACGGTTCTGGACATCGCGACCGGCGCGGGTCACACAGCCCTGGCCTTTGCGCCGCATGTTCAGCGAGTCGTCGCCTACGACCTGACCGAGGCCATGCTCGCTGAAACCGCGAAGAACGCCGCGCAACGCGGGCTCACCAACGTCGCGACGCAGCAGGGTCCGGCGGAGAGGCTTCCTTTTCCAGACGCCGAGTTCGACATCGTCACCGTGCGCCTGGCTTCGCATCACTTCGCCGACAACGCAACCGCCGTACGCGAGATGGCGCGGGTCGTCCGGCCCGGTGGCAAGGTCGTTGTAGTCGACAACTACGGTCCGGAAGACGACGCGCTCGACACTCTCTTCCAACACATCGAGAAGACGCGGGACCCGTCACACGTTCGCGGCTATCGCCTCAGCATATGGAGAAAATTCCTCCAGAACGCCGGCCTGACGATTGAGCAGGAAGTCACCGACCACTACAGCGAGAGCCCGCGCGGCATGGACTTCGACGACTGGGTGCGCCGGGCCAGGACGCCATCGGATCGCGTCGCCGAGCTGCGCCTCATCTTCACCACCGCTTCACTCGAACTGCGCGACTGGCTTCGCATCCAGATCGACGGCGACTCGATCTGGTTCCGCATCCCTCAGGTCACGCTTGTCGCCCGGCGCTGATCACGGCGTTTTCTGCGTCGCACCAGACGGCGGTGGTGTCAGCTGCTGCACCAGACCCTTGTCTTGCTTTTCATGCAGCGCGCGGGCCTTCGCAAACTCGGCCCGGGCCTCTTCGGTCTTCCCCGTCGCCTGATCCAGCCGCGCCAGCCGCCAGTGTGCATCCACACCGTCCGGCTCCAGCTGGATCGCCTGGCGAAAGTCCGCTGCTGCCTCGTCGTTCTTGCCCTCTCCCGCCAGCACGATGCCCAGGTCGAGCCACGCCAGAGAGGTCGCTCCTGCCTGATGCACGGCTCGGCGCAGAATCGCCTCGGCCTCGGCAGGATGCTCCAGCTTCATCTCCGTGTCGCCGAGATACGCGAGCGCCGGCGCATGCATCGGCTCGTTCTCAATCTCTTTCCTGAACTCCTCCGCAGCCTCCTCGTACCGACGCTGCTTCCACAGCAGATAGCCCAGGCCAAAATGCACGTTTGGCTCCGTCGGAGCTGCTTTCTCCGCCGCCTGAAATTCCGCGATCGCCTTTTCCGTCTCATTCATCCCATCCAGCGCTTCACCGGCCAGCATGTGCGCCTGCGCGGAGTCCGGATTCACGAGGAGGATCTGCTTGTACTCGTCCAGAACGCAGTTGTATTGCTTCGCGTAGAGGCAGCTCTGCGCCAGTACGCCACGCATTTCCACGTTTTGCGGCGACTTCTCCACCGCTGCGCGCAGATACGGGACAGCCTGAGCGTAGTGAGCGCTTCCGTAATAACTCATGCCCAGCAGGATGCCGGCCTGCGCATTGCCGGGCGACGTCGCGAGCGTCTGTTTCAGCGGCGGGATCGCCTCATCGAGCTTGCCCTGCTTGAACAGCGCGAGCCCGAGGTTCAGTTGCAGGCCGGGAATGCGCGGATTCAGCTTCAGCGCTGTGCGGTAGGCCGTTACTGCGTCCGGATATTTGCCCTGCCGCGCCAGATCCAGCCCGAGGCTGGCCCATGCCATGGCATCCCGGGGATTGCGCTCGGTGAGGCCGCGCCAGGCCTGCGCCGCCTCCGAAAAGCGCCCCTGCTGATCGAGCGCCATCGCCAGCTTTGCTGCTCCAGGTTCCTGGGGCTCACGCGCCTGCGCCAGCACCGTGCAACCGCCCGCGCAGATCGCCCCAGCCAGCACCAGCTTCCATCGCGAACCCGGCAATATCGTCAAGCGGAGCCCTCAGAACATCATTAAACCACCTGCAACCACGGTGGCCGATCCTCGATGCCGGGCCACAAATGAAAGACGCACTGGAGCCAGGCTCCACTGCGTCTTACCGAGGTCTTCCCCGCCTTTCGGTCGCTTTCAAAAAGTTTCTTCCTCGGTTTGCTGGTCCCGCACTCCTCAGCCTCAGAACAGATGATCCTCGTCGTGCAACAANNAAGAACGGCGGCAGCGGCATCTCCAGATAGCGGCTCAGCGCCTCCGCATAGCCCTCGTAGAGTTCCCGCAGTTCGTTGATCCGCGCGGCGCTCTGCTCGTCGCGGCACACGCGCACTCCCATCCCACACAGCTTGTCGTAAACCTGTGCATATTTCTCCCGAGGCAGGCGGTCTTCCAGATTGAGCATCGGCCTGGCCGAGAGGATCTGCGACAGATCCACCAGCGCATGACGCGCCATGGCAAAGGTCAGCTGCGCCTGCCGCGCGCTTTGCTCCTGCACGCCGGCAATCAGCAGCGCGCATGTATCCAGAATCGCCGTCAGCGCGCTCAGCCAGCTCTGGCTGGTGTGCTGCGAACGAAAAAGGCACAGCAGTGGATACGAAATGTGGCTCTCCAGCAGCTCCGCCGACCAGCGCTCCCACTCCTCCAGCAACAGCACCAGGGCCGCGCCCCCGCCTTCGAAGGAATGCCGCTTGATCAGTTCGAAGGCCGTCGGCGGCGATCCCGCGCGCGCGTCCAGCAGCGCGATGTTCACCTCGCGCCGCGAAAACGCTCCATACAGAACGGGAAAGTAGCCGATCACCAGCGCGACAAATCCCAGACCGATCCCCGACTCCATTACGACAAGGCAGCGGATGTAGAGGCTGTGCGGGACCACATCGCCCAGACCGAGCGTGAAAATCGTCGTTCCGCTGACGTAAAGATCCGAAATAAAGCGATGTCCGCCGGCATTGGGATCGACAAAAGGTACCGGAAACGCGGAGTAGAGCAGAGCGAACCCCAGCATCAGCCCCGCCGCCCAGCCGGCGATCAGAAAAACCAGCGACAATGGTCCATAAAAGCTGAGCATCGTCTCGCGCTTGCGCGCATTGCGCACCCGCCGCGCTGCCCATCGCCACGGCCTCCACGTAACCACATAGAACAGCTTCGTCAGCCGGAAGCGTCCCGTGGCGCGCCGTGGCAGAATCACGGTTTCGAACGCGTCGAGCAGCGCCGAAACCAGGCACACAATGCCGAGAATGAGCCGAAGAGGATGCACCTCGCCAGCAGAGCAGGAATTCTCCCTATCGTCAAACGGCCGCGATAGAAATCAGCGGGCTCGTTATGCCGGTGCCCGGTGCCCGGCTCCCCGTGCCCGGCTCCCGGCACCCGGTGCCCGGTCGCTAGAACATCCGCAGATCGCCCTCGGGCCTCGGACCTTGCACCAGCAGCCCCAGTTCCCCGGCCATGCGCTCCAGAAACGCCCGCGTCCCGGCGGACACCGGCACCATCGGCAGCCGATACTGCTCTTCCAGCTTGCCCATCATCGCCAGAATCGCCTTCGCCGGCCCCGGGCTCGTCTCTTTGAAGATCCCCTGCATCAGGCGGAAATACTTCTTATTGATGCGCCGCGCCACGGACCACTCGTTCGCGAGTGCCGCCTTCACCATCTCCGCCATTTCGGCCGGAATGATATTCGACGCCACCGAGACCAGCCCAGCGCCGCCCACGCCGATCACGCCCAGCGTCATCCCGTCGTCGCCGGAGAAGATCCGAAACTCCTTCGGCGCCTGCGTGATCAGTTCCGTGATCTGCACCAGGTTCCCGCTTGATTCCTTCACGGCTTCGATGTTCGGCGCCGCCTCCATCAGCCGCATCACCGTCGCCGGCTCCAGGTTTGCCGCCGAGCGCCCAGGAATGTTGTAGAGCACGATGGGCAGCTTCACCGCCTGCGCCACCGCCTTGAAATGCTGGAACTGCCCCTCCTGAGTCGGCTTGTTGTACCAGGGATTCGCCGACAGGATCGCCGTCACCCCCGGGACCTGCGACGCGGTTCGCGCGCGCGCCACGGCCTCTTTGGTCGAGTTGTGCGAGCACCCCGCCCACACCGGCACGCGCCCCTGCACCGCGTCCGCGACGATGCGAATCACCTCCAGCCATTCGCCTTCATCGAGAGTGGGTGTCTCGGCGGTGGTGCCGCAGGCGACCAGCCAGTCGATCCCGCTCTCCACCTGCCAGCGCGCCAGGTCGTACAGCGCCCGCTCATCGATGCTGCCGTCCGCGCGAAACGGCGTGACCAGTGCTGTTCCGCAGCCCTGCAGATTCATAACAGACGAGTCTACACCGCGGCCGATGCTCTACACTGCACACGATGGCGACACCGGTTCAGGATCTGAAGAGCTTTCGCCTGCCTCACAATTTTCGCGGCCGCCCGGCCTGGTTCGTGCAGCTCTGGTGGATCGTTCAGGCGACCGCGTTTCGCTGGTCACCGCAGTTCATGTATGGATGGCGCAATTTTCTGCTGCGCCTCTTCGGCGCGAAGATCGGCCGCGGCGTCATCATTCGCCCGACGGCAGAGATCACTTACCCCTGGAAACTCACCATCGGCGATTCCAGCTGGATCGGTGACTACGTGGGACTCTACACGCTGGGCGAAATCCGCATCGGCGACAACGCCTGCGTCTCGCAGCATTGTTATCTGGCCTCGGCCTACCACGACTACACGAAGCCTGCCTTCGACATGATCGGCAGCTTCGTCGCAATCGAGCCGGAAGTGTGGCTCGCGACCCGGGTCTTCGTCGGCCCCGGCGTCACGGTCGGACGCGGCGCAGTCGTCGGCGCATGCAGCGTGGTGCTGAAAGATCTTCCGCCGATGATGGTCTGTGCGGGCAATCCCGCGAAGCCGGTCCGCCCACGTCCGACAACGTCGGACAATGTCTGACGCGCGTCCGACATTCGTCACTGGCAGTTTCTGCGGGTTTCGCTGACCGGTTCCAGGCTGGCCGGCTTTCAGCTGACCGCTTCTCCGCTGACCGTTATAGCTGCCCCACGATCTCCTCAAAATCCCAGTAGCCCGTCTTCACCGTAATCCACTCCGCTGCCCGCACCGCCCCCTCGGCGAAGCCACGCCGCGAATGCGCCTCATGCTTCAGCGCCAGCACATCGTTGTCCGACCGCGCCTCGACCTCGTGAATTCCCACCACGTCGCCCTCGCGCTTCGACGCGATCTCGACACTGATCCCAGGGCTCGCCGCCTCGATGATCCGCTTCAGCGTCAGCGCGGTCCCCGAGGGCGCGTCCTTCTTCGTGGCGTGATGCGTCTCGGTGATGCTGAACCGGTAGCCGTGCGCTGCGGTCGCCAGTTCGCCCGCCACTTTGAACAGCGCCTGCACCCCCACCGAGAAATTTGAGCCGTAGAGCAGCGCCCCGCCCCGGCGCTGGGCCAGCGCCTTCATATCGTCCAGATGCTGATACCAGCCCGTCGTCCCGACCACCATCCGCGCCCCGGTCGCCAGGCACGCGCGCATATTCTGCACCGCCGCTTCCGGCGTGGTGAAGTCGATGATGGCGTCAAAGCCGGCCAGCACCGGAGCCGTCAGCGCCGCTGCGTTCCTGTTCTCCTCTTCGCCGACCACGCGCACGCCGTGGCCGCGCTCGCTCGCCACCTTCGCCACCAGGCTGCCCGTCTTCCCGCGCCCCAGGACCATGAACAACATTGCGTTTCCCTCCCGACGACGATCGTCCCGCTACCGTGCCGCCGGCTGCCGCGCCGCTTCCAGATCGAAGACCGCCGGATCCGCATCGGCAAAAAATTCCGCGTGCAGCGACCGCACCGCCTCATCCGCATCATCCTCTTCGACCATGAAACTCATGTTGATTTCCGACGCTCCCTGCGAAATCATCCTCAGGTTCACATGCCGTATGGTCTGGAAGACGCGCGCGGCAATCCCGTTCTGGCCGCGGATATCTTCGCCCACCATGCAGATCAGCGCCTTGCGTCCTTCGTACTTCACATCCGCCAGCTTGCTCAGGTCCGCGGCAATCGCCGGCAGTTTCTCGTTCGAATCGAGGCTCAGCGAAACGCTCACCTCCGAGGTCGAAACCATGTCCACCGGGCACTTGTGCTTGTCGAACACCTCGAAAATCGCGCGCAGATACCCGTGCGACAGCAGCATGCGGCTCGCCACCACATCCATAATCGTCAGCCGCTTCTTTGCCGCAATCGATTTGAACGGGCTCCGGCAATGTGTCGCCAGCGCCGTAATCTTCGTGCCACCGTTGTCAGGATTCTTCGAGTTCAGCACCCACACCGGAATATTCTTCCTGACCGCGGGCAGGATCGTCGCCGGATGTAGCACCTTCGCACCGAAATACGCCAGCTCGGCCGCCTCTTCAAAGCTGATTGTCTTCACGCGCA
>PMAM01000227.1:0-10853 GCA_003152595.1 Acidobacterium sp. | reverse complement strand
GTCACGCCCTGCTCCGTTGATCCGATGAACCCGCCCATCACCGGCACACGTCCTTCGGCCAGCATCGGCACAATATTCTGCTTCAGCCGCTGCTCGATCAAAGAATCCTGCGGGATCGCCTTGCCGTACTGCGCATCCGTCACGATCGACTGCCGCGCGTCCACATGCACCGCGTTGACGCCACCGCGTACGAAAGCCTCCGTGATCATCTTGCTCGAGAGCCGCTCCCCGTACGACACGATCATGTCGCCGATCCGTGGCGTCAGCTCGCCCACCACCGCCAGCCCGCGCAGCACTTCGTCCAGACCGTCGAACTCCGCATCCATCCATCCGTGCGTCGCCGCCAGCGCTTCGTCGGGCCGCGTCGCCGCCAGCGGATCCTCATGCAGCTTCGGTCCAAACGCCAGCTGAGTCGCCGTGTCAGCGTGCCGGATGCGCAGCCGCTCCGTGATCGCCAGAGCGGTGGCCCGATCGCCCTTCGCCGCCGTTGCTGCCGCCGAGAGCAGCAGATCGGTGACCTTCGCCATCGCGCTCACCACAACGACCGGCTGTAGTCCCTTCGCCACACGCCCGGCAACAATCTGCGCCGTGCGCAGAATCGCCGCCGCATCTTCGACGGAGGTTCCGCCGAACTTCATCACGACCAGGCGGTTCATGCCGGAACAGCCACCGGATCGAGTTTGCCCAACGACACCAGCAGCTCCGCGTTGAGCAGGGCGGCACCGGCCGCCCCGCGAATCGTGTTATGCGACAGCACCGTGAACTTCCAGTCCAGCAAGCCGCACGGGCGCACGCGCCCCACCGTCGCCGCCATGCCTGCGCCGCGCATCCGGTCCAGCCGCGGCTGCGGTCGGTCGTCGGCCGCAACATACTCCACCGGCTGCGCTGGAGCCGTCGGCAGATCTCTGCCCGTCAACGGCGCAAACTCCGCCCACGCCGCAATCAGTTCCTCACGCGTGGCCTTCTTTCCCAGCTTGATGCTCACGCTCTCTGTGTGCCCGTCTTCCACTGCCACGCGGTTGCAGTGCGCGGTCATCTTCGCCGCCAGCGGCTCCACGGCGCGTCCGTTGAGCCGCCCAAGCAGCTTCAGCGTCTCCTGTTCCATCTTCTCTTCTTCGTTCTTGATGTACGGCACCACGTTGCCCAGGATGTCCAGCGACGCCACGCCGGGATACCCGGCGCCACTCACCGCCTGCATCGTGCTCACGAAGATCGCCTCGATCCCGAACCGATCCACGATCGGCTTCAGCGCCATCACCAGCCCAATCGCCGAGCAGTTCGGATTCGTCACGATGTACCCGCCGGACTTCCTGCGCCAGCTCTGATTCTCGAGCAGCGCCAGATGATCTCCGTTGACCTCGGGGATCACCAGCGGCACCCACGGCTCCATACGAAACGCGCTCGAGTTCGAAATCACCGCGCATCCGGCAGCGGCAAACTGCGGCTCCAGCTCGCGGGCAATGTCGGCGTCGAGCGCCGCAAAGATCACCTTGGGCGCACCCGCGGGCGTCGCCGGCGAAACCGGCATCGCAGCGATCCGCTCCGGAAGCGGCGTGTCCAGCTTCCACCGCACCGCCTCGCCGTACTTCTTCCCACTGGATCGGTCGCTGGCCGCGAGCCAATCCACTTCAAACCACGGATGATTTTCGAGAAGCTGAATGAACCGCTGCCCGACCATCCCGGTCGCACCCAAAATTCCAATCTTCTGCCGCATCTCAAGCCTTCTTCGGAAACACTGCGGGCCGCGCGTCGCAAAACACTGCCCTGCTGTAGGTCTGTATTGTTAGTTTAACCGGCTCGCCGCGCGTCCGCATCGCCGTAAATCAGGCTCGGCCTCTCGAACGTCACCTCTGCTGGGTGCCACATGGATGCCGCTGGCCCGATCCTCGGCAAACTTCCGCCTGGAATTTCGAGATAGCAAAAACTCTGTCATCCTGAGCGAAGCCTCCGAATATCAGCGCGCGTGCAGTTCGCGCGCTGAATCAATTCAGACGCGAGTCGAATGGACCTGCATTTTGCGGACTTCGAGTCCCATGAATCTCTCCTCCCCATCGCCTCATCTCGAATAACGAGGAGCAAACCTTGTCCGACTATCTTCCGCTTTCCGCTGTTCACCCTGACGCCTTCGACCCCGGTACCGCGCAAACTCCGGGCTCGCAACGCCTCGCCGCCATCTCGCGCGACCACGGCATCCAGACCGACCTCTGGGGCGGGACGTTCCTGGTAGAAGCGGGCGCGCGCACCGGCATCCACCATCACGGCGAACAGGAAACCGTCGTCTATGTTCTCGAAGGCGAATCGCTCATCCGCTGGGGCGAGCGCGGGGAATCCGAGGCCACCGTCCGCGCCGGCGACTTCCTCCACGTGCCGGCCTTCACACCGCACATGGAGATCAATCTGTCCGAGGAAAAGCCCTTCCGCTGGATCGTCGTCCGCAGCACCCCGGAGCCCATCGTCGTGAACTTGCCCGACAACTACTGGGGTTAGGCTTAGTAGCTGAAGTCCACCGTCACGGTCCCCTTCGCCGGCACCGTCACCGTCGCGGTCTTCGCGCCCGCCACTTCCTGGTCCGCCTCCATCGTGTACGTCCCCGGCGGCACTCCCTTGATCGTGTAATGGCCGCCCGTACCCGAAACCGCGAAGAACGGATTCGCCGACACATTGATGAACGCCTGCATCCACGGGTGATTGTTGCAGCGCACCGGCATCATCAGCTCCGGCTTGGCAAACCGTCGCTCGTCCTGCGGCGTCTGCGGCCCGCCCGCCGGCGGCTGCGAAACATCCACCGCCTGATTGCCCTGGACCGTCGGCACCATATGAATGTTGTGCATCGTCGGATCGCTGTTCGTAAACCGCACCGCCTGCCCTGCCATCGCGCCGACCACGTGCGGCACGTAACGGCAGCCCTTCTGGTCGATGTCCACCGCCGTCGTCGGCGCCGCGTACACCTTATTCCCCAGCCCATCCTTGATAGAGACAAAAACGTTCGCGAACCCGCCGTCCTTGCCCACCACATACTGCTCGCTGTACAGCGCCGGACCCAGCGTGCATGCCGGATCCTGATTCATATCGATCTGCACCGGCTTGGGCGGCGTCTTCGAGTAGTGGACGGTCCCCTGAATCGTCCCCGCACTCGCCCAGTCAATCGTGGTGAACTGCTGCGCCGGCTCGCTGCTCGCGCTCTGCTTCTTGCATCCGCCCAATGCCAGCACCGTCAAACACGCCGCCGCAACCGCCAACCGTCCACTCCTCATCGCATCCCTCTCTGGTTTCTGCAGGGCAGTTCGCTGACCGTCTTTCCAGCTAACCGCCTCTTGGCTGACCGTCCTATCGCTGACCGCTTCATAGCTTCTCAATCACCGCATCCGCAAATGCCTTCGTCCCGGCAGTCCCGCCCACATCCCGCGTAAGCGTCTTCTTCTCCGTGTAGACCTTCTCCAGAGCCGTCATCAACTTCTCCGCAGCCGCAGCCTCGTCCAGGTGGTGCAGCATCAGCACGGCCGAGAGCAGCAGCGCCGTGGGATTCGCGATGTCCTTCCCCGCAATATCCGGAGCCGACCCATGCACCGCCTCAAAAATCGAAGCCTCCGCGCCCAGATTCGCGCCCGGCACCAGACCCAGCCCGCCAACAAACGCAGCGCACAAATCGCTCACGATGTCGCCGTACAGATTCTCCAGCAGCAGCGTGTCGTACTGATACGGATTCATCACCAGCTGCATGCACGTGTTGTCGATGATGTGCTCGCCATAAACGATATCCGGATAGCCCTTCGCCACGTCGCGCGCGCAGCGCAAAAACAACCCATCGGACATCTTCATGATGTTCGCCTTGTGGATCGCGTGAATCTTCCGCCGCCCGTGCTTCGCCGCATACTCGAACGCGAACTTCGCAATCCGCGTCGAGCCCTTCTCCGTGATCACCTTCAGCGACTCGATCACTCCCGGCACCACCTCGTGCTCCAGGCCCACATACAGCCCTTCGGTGTTCTCGCGAATGATGATCAGGTCCACGCCCGGATACCGCGTCTCGAGGCCGGGCAGGTTTTTGATCGGCCGGAAGTTCGCATACAGCTCAAACTTCTTGCGCAGCGTCACGTTGATCGACGCGAACCCTCCACCCACCGGCGTCGTCACCGGCCCTTTCAGCGCCACGCGGTTCCGCTCGATCGATGCGTACAGATCCTTCGGGATGTACTCGCCATGCTTCTCAAACGCGCTCGCGCCCGCGGCAAATTTCTCCCACGCGAACTTCACCCCCGTCGCTTCCAGAATCCGCACCACCGCATCGGTCACTTCCGGCCCAATGCCATCGCCCGGAATCAGCGTGACTGTATGTGTCTTCCCCACTGCTCTCCTCGATCTCAACTGCTGCTATCGCCCACGACTTGCCCGTCTGCGGGCTAAACTCTAATCCCTAAACTCTAAACTCTGCTTTTCTTCGCCTTGTCCCCATGGTGGGTCAGCAGTTGTTCCAGCTCTTCCTTGAACTCGCGCACATCCTTGAAGTCCCGATACACGCTGGCGAACCGGATATACGACACCGTATCCAGCCCTTTGAGCCGATCCATAAGCAGCTCGCCAATCTCCGCCGTCGTCCGCTCCCGTTCCGTCGACTCGGTCACGAACGCCTCCACCTCATCGACCAACTGCTCCAGCTTTACTGCCGACACCGGCCGCTTCTGGCACGAGCGCATCAGCCCCTCCAGCACCTTGCGACGCTCAAACTTCTCCCGCCGCCCATCCTTCTTGGCCACCATGTAGGGGATTTCGTCGATACGTTCGTAAGTCGTAAAGCGGCGGTTACACTTCTCGCACTCGCGCCGCCTGCGGATCGAGTCGGCTTCCCTGCTCTCGCGCGAATCGATCACGCGGTCCTGGCCAAACCCGCAATAAGGACATTTCATCGGTCTGCCTCGATTCTAGCAGCGCATCAATTGTGTCCTGTACCCTGCGACCTGTACCCTGTACCTGATCGCGACGCATCTCACCCTCTATGAGCACGACCCCACGCAAACGCAGCATCTCCAAAGGTCTCCTCGCCGGTCTGGTCGGCGGACTCGCCGGCGCCGGCGCCAAAATGATCGCCGAACAAATCTTTCCGCCTCGCACCCAGGGCCAGACCCCGCCCCCCGTCCTCTTCGCTGAAAACGTTACCGGCCGCCGCCTGCCTGAAGACGAACGCCAGCTCGCCCTCCAGGGCATCCACTGGATCTTCGGTGCCCTCGCCGGCGCCGCCTACGGTGCGCTTGTTGAAATGGAGCCCTCCCTGGGAGCCTGGCACGGCGCCGCCTTCGGCATCACCCTCAACCGCATCACCCACGAAACCATCCTGCCGCACCTCGGCCTCACCGCGCCTCCTGGCAGCCAGCCCACCCAGGAGCGCATCAGCGAGTGGGTCACCCACGCCGTCTACGGCGTCGCCACCGACAGCGTTCGCCGCGCCGTCCGCCGCGCGTTGTAATAAAAAAGAAACACTCCGACACCGGAACCTGAGGCATTTCTGATGAAGCCAGGGCATTGGACGACCACGGCTTCCCGGCTTGCGGAAAAACTCCTGGTTTTGAAAGGCCCAGCTTCACAGCTTGCGGGGAAAAAACAAAGAACTCCCCGGTGCTGGACGGCCAGGTTCACCCCACAGCAAGTAGCGGAAGCCTCCGGCATCCGAAAGTCAACAAAACTCNNCCTCTGGCCCCTCGACTTTTTCAGCAAGCTGTTGAGCCATGCCGTATAGGCGGCAGGTATGTGCGGCTTGAACCGCTGAGGCCTGGTTTTCCAGTTCTGGAGTTTTCCTGAGCCAGTCCCTCCTCCATCGTTCCCGCATCGAACCTTTTCGAAGAAGCAAGGAGCCCCTATGCCCGCTCGTCCCACTTGGTCCGGTTCCATCCAGATTTCCCTCGTCTCCATCGCCGTCCGCATCTTCCCCGCCACCAACACGGCCCGCTCCGTCGAATTCCACCTCATCGACCGCCGCACCCACCAGCGCGTCCATCACCGCAACATCGACGAGCGCGGTGAGGTCGAGCAATCCGACATCGTCAAGGGCTTCGAGTACGCCAAAAACAAATACATCGAGATCGACCCCGACGACCTCAAAGCCCTCCGCCTCCCCACCGCAACCACGATGCAGATCCAGCAGTTCGTCAAAACGGAAGAACTCCCCGAAGCTCTCTTCGACCGCCCGTACTTCGTCGCCCCGAAAGACAACGCCCAGGCGAAGGCCCTGGCCATTATGCGTAAGGCGCTTGACGATACGGGAACCCTGGGCATCGGCGAGATCGCCTTCAGCGGACGCGAACATCTCGTCGCCCTTGCCGCCCCGCCCGACCCCAAACAGAAGGGCCTCATGCTCTACCTGCTTCGCTATGAGGAGGAACTGCGCGACGCGAAGTCCGTCCTCGGCGACATCAAGGAGTCAACCGCCACCTCCCAGGAAGTCTCGCTGGCCAAACAGCTCATTCAGGGCAGCACGTCGAAGTTCGACCTCTCCGCCTACAAAGACGACTACGAAGCCGCCGTCGTGAAGCTGGTCAACGCGAAGAGAAAAGGCAAGCCCCTGCCCGAGCCCGAACCGGCCGCGCCAAAAGGAAAAGTCATCAACATCATGGACGCGCTCCGCAAGAGCCTCGCCGAGCACGAGCACTCCGCAAAGAAGGCAAAGGCGAACACGACGCGGCGAAAGAAAGCCGCCTGAACATCGGCTCTGTCACTCTGAAGCTAAGCGTCGCGAGGCAGAAGAATCTGCGGTTGTTCTTCTCTGCCACCAGGCGCGCTCAGCCGGCGTGGCTTCAGGATCGCTCTGAGGACCTTAAATGGGGATCCGACCGTCCCCGCGATCGCGCAATTCATCCACGCCAGCGAGAGTATCCCCAGCCACCACCGCCGAGCAAAAGCACTAGAAGAACAATAATCAGAATCGTTTCCATGGCGTACCCTCACTTATCCGAGCCGGACCGGCCCGGCGAACTGTTAACTCACTTCCCACTGCACCACACCGCCGGAACGGTTTTGATACTTCATTCCGGTCCGAACACTTACTGCTGGCCCTGGGGATGATGGTGATGATGATGGTGGTGATGATGATGATGGTGACGAACGACAACTACAGTCTGCGCCGGCAACGCGATCGGTGCAGCAAAGCTGAACATGAGTGCGAGCAGGAGCAGAACCCTTTTCATGGATGAACACCTTACCTGCCTCACTCTAAGCGGCCACGACACCCGTGTCTGAGCAATCCGGCTCAACTGGTCTTTATCCGCTTTCCATTCGGTTGCTTCCGTATGGCCGGTCTTACGGCCAACGGCTCGCAATACACGAAACCGCGCTTGCAGCGCTGCGCCAGCGGCGCGACGGTAAAAGCCACGGGCTTCAGCCCGTGGAAATGCCATCGCTAAAAAAGGGCCTTCAGGCCCGGGCCATCCACCCGCGAAACTTCCGAGTAGCCGGTTACACATCAAATGCGGTCGGGTGCCCATTGGTCATCGCAAATGCTTCAGCACTCGTTGGATCGCCGTCTGGTCCCCCAGCGTCTCTGAGATGAATCTTTTCTTGCAGATGAGGGGGATTTAGAGTATCGTGCCTCCAACTTTCCTCTTTCCCCTTTACCCTGACCGCGCCCCGGAGAATGGGACCGCTGGATACCTGTTCAACCACCCGGAGAGCCCATGCCAGAGGAGGTTCTCGTGAGAATTCCCCGTCTTTTCGTGTATGTCGCCCTCGCGGCGGCGCTCTCTGCCACGCTGTCCGCCCAGCAGCCACCAACCGGCTATCACAGCGTGGCCTGCATCAAGGTCAAACCCGAAAACAACACAGAATTTCGCAAATGGGCTGCCGGCGACGTCCACAAGCTGGCACAATCGCGCGTCGAGGGCGGTGCAATGTCCACGTGGATTCTCCTGCGTTCCGTCATACCCTCAGGAGCATCGGCCGAGTGCGACTATCTGGTCGTATCCATGTATCCCGGGATTCCGCCGCAGCCCATGGATCTGGACGAACTCGATGCCGCCCTGAAGAAAGCTGGGATCGCGATGACCGCGCAGCAATACGTCGATCGCCGCACCTCCCTCACCGCCCTGATCTCAAACAACATGTTCCAAAACCGTGTTTTTGTCGGAACTTTCAAAAAGGGCGATTACTTCGTGGTGAATTACATGAAGGCCCCGAACATAGAGGACTACGTCGCCTGGGAGAAAAAGGCTTGGATGCCGATCGCCGAGGCCATGGCGAAGGAGGGCACGCGATCTGGCTGGTCGCTGAATACGCTGGTCTTCCCCGGGGGCACGGATGTGAAATTCAATGCTGTAACTGTGGATGTCTTTCCTGCCTGGGATTCGATCTTCAACACGAACTTTCAGCAATTCTACGCGCTGTGGCAGAAGGTCCATCCCGATATGGAGCTGGGCACCACGTTTGAGCAATACGAAAAGCTCCGCCATCAGGGTGACGTCGATGTCTTTGTAGTACAGGATGCCATCCTGTCCACCAAGTAGCTGATTGCTTGCCACAGATGAAGACGGGAGTTCCGCCTTCC
The DNA here is from genome assembly GCA_003152595.1 of Acidobacterium sp. Lineage (GTDB taxonomy): Bacteria > Acidobacteriota > Terriglobia > Terriglobales > Acidobacteriaceae > Palsa-343. The sequence continues at coordinate 2,326 of PMAM01000227.1, read as the reverse complement.
CGAGATGGGGGCGGAACACCCGTAGCTCCTCAGCCAAGCCGAAATCCGGTTCAAGGGACGCGCAGCCTCTCTGGATAGTCGGCAATCGGAAATTTACGAGTCTGACAACAATGCGGGCCGGTATTAACTAAAGCGTTATTTCCGGTTTGCCGGTTATCCGTCCAGAAACGGCGGAACCGCATTCCATGGCCGCCCCGCCATGAGTGGTAAGCGCACCGGCGAATGACCGCCAACAATCCTCTTGAGCCGCCGGCAACTCCACAGCCTTCGCTGGTCTTGGCGTCCATTGCGCTACCATTGCACGAATCCAGTGATCGGCCAAACCATCGCACGCTACCGCATCGTCGAAAAGCTCGGCGGCGGCGGTATGGGCGTGGTTTACAAGGCCGAGGACACGGAACTGGGTCGCTTCGTTGCGCTCAAGTTCCTGCCCGATGACATGTCCCAGGACCCGCAGGCATTGGAACGTTTCCGGCGTGAAGCGCGTGCCGCATCCGCACTGAACCATCCCAACATCTGCACCATTTACGACATCGGCAAGCACGAGGGCCAGTCCTTCATCGCCATGGAGTTTCTGGATGGCATGACGCTGAAGCACCGCATCGCCGGCCGGCCGATGGAAACCGAGTTGATCCTCTCGCTCGCCATCGAGATTGCGGATGCGCTGGACGCGGCACACTCACAAGGCATAGTCCACCGCGACATCAAGCCCCCGAACATTTTCGTCACCAGGCGCGGCCACGCGAAGCTTCTGGATTTCGGTTTGGCCAAGGTTACGCTTCCTGCCAGTTCCGCCGGCCAAACAGCCACGCCGAATACGCAGACCGCCAGCGCCGTCGCCGAGGAACATCTGACCAGTCCGGGAACGACGCTGGGAACCGTTGCCTATATGTCGCCGGAGCAGGTTCGAGGCAAGGAACTCGATGCTCGCACCGACTTGTTCTCTTTCGGCGCGGTGCTGTACGAGATGTGTACGGGAAGCTTACCCTTCCGCGGCGATACAGCGGCGTTGATCTACATCGCCATTCTGGAACGCGATCCTGTAGCTCCGGTCAGGCTGAATCCCGATATTCCAGCGGGACTGGAGAACATCATCAACAAGGCTCTGGAGAAAGACCGCAATCTGCGTCATCAGAGTGCGGCGGAGATACGAGCCGACCTGCAACGGCTGAAGCGAGACAGCGAGAGTGGACGCAGTTCTGCGGCAAGTTCAGCCACGGTGGCCCGGCGTGTGCCGGCGGCTCGGCTTGCGAAGCTTTGGAAGGTTGCGGTCCCTGTTCTGCTGGCCGGCTTGCTCGCAGCGGGCGGACTTTACTATCGGTCGCATCGAAGCAAACCGCTGACGGAGAAGGACACCGTCGTTCTCGCCGATTTCGCCAACAGCACCGGCGATGCGGTGTTTGACGACACGCTGAAGACGGCGCTCAGCGTTTCCCTGCGGCAGTCGCCTTTCCTGAATGTGCTCTCCGACAGCGAAGTCACGAAGACTCTGCAGCAGATGACCCGTCCGGCTGACACGAAACTCACGCCCGGGGTAGCCCGTGAGCTTTGCCAGCGGGTGGGCAGCAAAGCCTACATCGCCGGAGCGATTGACAGCCTAGGCAGCCAATATGTGCTGGGATTGAGGGCGGTGAATTGCCAGAGCGGAGACACGCTCGCCGAGGAGCAGGGCACTGCCGCATCCAGGGAGAGAGTGCTGGGCGCGCTGGGTGAGGCGGCGTCCGAACTACGCGCTGAGTTGGGGGAATCGCTGGCGACAGTGCGGAAGTTCGATGTTCCGCTGGAACAGGCCACCACGTCTTCGCTCGAAGCTCTGCAAGCGTACAGCCTTGGACGAGAGGCCTATCGCGAGAAAAGCCCCGCCGCAGCCCTGCCCTACGATCAACGGGCCATCGAGCTTGATCCGAATTTTGCCATGGGCTACTTGGTGGTGGGCGCCGACTACTCCACTCTCGGCGAGCCAGAGCGAGCCAGCAAGTACTACACCAGGGCATTCCAGTTGCGGGAACATGCCAGCGAGCGGGAAAAACTGGCGATCGCCGCCAACTACTATTTGGCTGTAACCGGGGAACTGGATAAAGCCGCCCAGACATTTCAAGAAGGGATTGACAGCTACCCTCGGACTACCGCAGCGTACGAGGATTTCGGCAGAGTGCTCGCCTCACAGGGCCAGTATGAGAAAGCTGCGGAGATCACCAGGCAAGCCGTGCGCCTTGCACCGGATTGGGTAACCGGTTACGAGAATCTCGCCACCTACGCCCTTGCCTTGCAGCGGTTCGACGAGGCGCGGCGGATGATTCACGAGGCGCAGGCGCGAAAACTGGAT
>PMAM01000260.1 GCA_003152595.1 Acidobacterium sp. | reverse complement strand
TCGATCTCCGTCATCGTGGCAATGAAATGGAATCGCGGATTGTCTTTTGCGCACTGGACAAAAAGATCCAGAAACGGGGCATCCTCGGGTCGCCGGTTGGAATAGAAAAGCCAGAGCTGGTGCGCAGCTTCCTCCTGCGTCGCCTGACGGATGATGCTGCGAAACGGTGTGATACCGATTCCTCCTGCAAGAAAGACCGCCGGGCGGTCGGCCTTCCTGCGCAGCACGAGAGAGCCACTCGGCCCGTCTATTTTGACGTCGAGACCTGCTGATGCTTTGCCGAGGACTCGCTTAAAGGCCGTATCCCTCATGCGCGTGGCAACCATCAGATCGCTTTCAAAGGGGGCGCTGGCGATCGAGAACGCACGTGTGTTGCCTTCCCCGTCCGTTTCCGGAGGATCGATCAGCGTCACATCGATCGACTGTCCAGCCCGGAACTCGAATCTCTCGGGCTTGAGGAAGTGGAAAGCCATCGTGCCTTCGGCAACGACTTCGCTCTTCACCAGCGTGGAGCGAAATGACGCCAGGTCGGTCATACTGCCTCCGCGGGCACCCTGCGCCTGGCCGGGGTGTACGATCCTGGAACAGTACGAAAGCTGACTGCCAGTCGGTTCCATCCGTTGATAGCGACGATGGCCAGCGTCAGGTCCACCAGTTCCTTTTCGCCGAAGTACTCTCGGACAGACTCGTACAGCGCATCCGGCACCCGGCTGTCGCCGACCCGAGTCACGCCTTCCGTCCATGCGAGCGCCGCGCGTTCGCGCTCCGTGAAGAACGGCGCTTCTTCCCACACACTGACGGCATACAGCCGCTGCTCCGTTTCGCCTGCAGCTCGGGCGTCTTTCGTGTGCATGTCCACGCAGTAGGCGCAGCCGTTGATCTGAGAGGCGCGCAGTCGCACCAGTTCAAGCAATGCCAACTCGAGACCGCATTGCCGGACATAGCTCTCGAGGCCGCGCATTGCGGCCATCCCGTCAGGCGACGTCTTGCCGTAATCGACCCTGCTGCTCATCAATTTCTCCCCAGCACCGATACTTGCACATGAGATCGCGTGTGGACCAGATGACATTGGGTTCTGTGACCGGTACAGATCTTTCATGCCCGGCTGGCAGTTGAATTAGATGGTATATCCGTGCTGCGGAGTGGTACACGCACCCTATTGTGACTTCCCGCGTTCCGTGTGGAAATGAACCGAGAAGAAGGGAGCAACACCATGAAACCAACAGAAGTCCTGGAGCGCGAGCACCAGGTCATCGAACAAGTCGCCGGAGCATGCGGAACCTGTGCAGCCGCCCTGAGAAAGGGAGTCCGGATCCCATTTGACATCCTGCGCAGCACAGTCGCGTTCCTTCGTGTGTACGGTGATCAGTACCACAATCAGGAAGAGGAACGGCTGTTTGCACTGCTGCGTGAGAAAGGGGTTCCCGCGGGAAGCTGTCCCATCGCAACACTGGAACACGAGAAACAAAAGCTGGCGACGATGATCGATCAGCTTTCGGCGGCCGTGGACATTTATATCGAAAGCGCCGGCGCCGTGAACGCCACCCTCATCGATACGCTGCAGGCGGTGGCGGAGTTCTATCCGGACCACATCTGGAAAGAGAATTACCTCCTGCTGCCCATGGCCGACAAAGTGTTCACAGAGGCCGATCAACAGGCATTGGCTCAGTCTCTGCGTACCATCGACTCGGATCGGGGCGAGGCAGCGCGGCGAATTGTCGAGGAGTTTAACGCAGCGATCTTCCAGTGCTCGGAGAGCGCATCCATCTGGGATCAGGCCGCGATCGCCTGATCCGCACACACCAGATGACGGAAATCGGCAACGGAGGCTTCTTTATGCAAAAGTCAATGATGTTTCCACGACGCGCTGCTCTGGACCAGGGACTGCCACTGGGTGCTCCGGGAACGCTTCGCCATCCGGCCGCTACCGGAGGGCCCGTTCTGGGGATCGATCTTGCCGCCGCGGCCTGCCAACTGCAGCAGGAAAGCACCTGGTCGGGCAATCGAAATGCCGTGACGCTGGTGAAGCACCAGGACTTCCGGCTTGTGCTCACCGCTCTCAAATCCGGCGCACGCCTCGCTCGGCACGGCGTGCACGGGACGGTTCTGATTCAGGTGCTTGCCGGTCTTGTCCGGGTCACAATTTATGGTCAGGATCTCAGCCTGACGGCCGGACAGGTCGTTTCACTCGATCCGCAATTGGATCATGAAGTCACTGCGGTGGACGATGCATTGATCCTGATCACAATCGGCTGGAGCGAGTCGCCAGCGTTCGGCGAACTGGCTTCCAGCCCGCCGGATGACACATGGGACTGGCGCGCCGATGAGTCGGTGTGGAACTGACCGAATGCAGGGGAGCGCTCCACCTGTGCCGGATGAAGACACGAATATCCTATGGGTTTGCTTCAAGGAGCGCGGAAAGGCCGGGCATGTCGAGAACGACGATGCTGCGGGCCTCGACATCAAGGAGGCCTTCGGCCTGGAGGCGCATCAGGTTGCGCGAGACAAGTTCGCGGACGGTGCCGAGCTGATGTGCCATTTCCTGGTGAGTACCGGCGAGTTCGAACTCGATCCCGCGATCGGTCTGTTTGCCCGTAGCCTGCGCGAGACGGACCAAAGCGGCAACGAGACGCTGACGAACGGTGGTGAAGGATAGCTCCTCGATGATGCCCACCAGCCTCCGAAGCCGCGCGCCCACAACAGCCAGCATTTTGAGGGCAACCTCGGGGTGCTGGAGACAGAAGCTGCGCAGGTCCGGCCGGGAAACGAAGAGGATCTGGGAATCCTCGACTGTGCTGGCTGAAGCCGGATACGGACCTCCGTCGAAAACTGGCAGTTCGGCAACGGATCCGCCCGGTCCTTCGACAGCGAGAACCTGCTCGCGCCCGTTGGGCGAGCTTTTGAAAATGCGGAGCTTTCCCGATTCAATAATGTAGAGGCCGCGGCAGGGGTCTCCCTCGGAAAACAGGAGTTCGCCGTGGCCATAGCGCTTACGGACGAAATGAGCGGCGAGCATACGCACCTCATCGGGCGACAGACCGGAAAAGAGTGGGACCGAGGCAAGAGAGGCGGCGACACTGCTGTGCTCAGTCATCGGAGTGATTGTACGCAATTGAACCGGGCGAGTGACTTAAGTCGCAGCGGTGAGGCCGCATCGTCAGCGAGGATGCCAGTCAGGAGGCGATCATGCCTGCCACTGAGACGACGGTCCGCGAGATTGCGCTGGAAAATCCGGCATCGATTCGCGTGTTTGAGGAATTGGGGATTGATTATTGCTGCGGCGGGCACAAGTTCCTGACGCAGGCCTGCAGAGAACGGGCGCTGGACCCGAGTGCGGTTTTGGCGGCCCTCGATGCCGCGAGGGAGCCGGCGGAGAAGCTTGGAATCGACTGGTCGAAAGTGGGGCTCGATTCCTTCTGCGAACATATCGTGACGAAGCATCATGCCTATGTCCGAGACGAGGTTCCCCGGCTGATGCAGTTTGCGCAACAGGTACTTACACGGCATGGCGACCGGCATCCCGAATTGGTGGAGGTTCAGGAACTGGTGCGGGCGCTCGGCGAGGAACTGCTGGTGCATACCGGGAAGGAAGAGGCGGTGCTGTTCCCGTACATCACGAATCTGGAGCGCAATCTGCCACGGTGCGGGCCGCCGGCACCGGGCTGCTTTGGGACGGTGAAAAACCCGATCCGGGTGATGCTGGCCGATCATGAGGCCGCCGGAGAGATGATGGCCCAGATCCGCGAGGCTAGCGGAAACTACACGGCCCCGGCCGGCGCCTGCTCCACCTGGCAGGGGTTCTATCAGGCGCTCGACGAGTTNNCCGCAACAACCTGCTTGTTGTTCCGCGATTCAGCAGAGGCATCTCAGGAAAGCAGATGCATCGGACTGCGGCGTCATTCGTCGGCTGGCAAACTGATCATCACGATGCAGACGAACTTCATGGAGCAGCCTCGCGGTTCTTCTCAGTCCGGACGGCGCGTGAATCCGTTGGTTTCGAAGGTCTCTGATTTCTGTCGCCCGACGACTGAATAATCTCAATACCGAACACATTCGTGCGGAGACAGATATTGTGTTTCCGCACGCAGCAAAAGGCCCTGACCCGGAACTGGCAGCGGAGATCGAATTCGAATCCCATCATCGGCCAACCGAAGTTTCCTCGTGAGCGCAGGAGCCGGCGATCAGGACTCGGGCCAATCGGACGGCGCCACTGCCCCCTCCTGCCCGCAGATTTTGCAGCAGAGCCCACCGAGGTTAACTTCGCGTTCTTCATCCAGGAAGGTCGCGGTTGACTGTTCCGGCGCAGCAAATGAGCCTGGCGTCGCGTTCTCGTGGGATGACTGCCGAGGTTGATCCGGTCCCATGACATTTCTCCTGTTTATCGTCCTGGGACAGCGTAGGTCCGACCGCAGGAATTTGCTATGAAGCAGACAAACCTGGGACTGAGACAGATGTTCTGTCGCACGGCATTCCCGGGGAGAGGGAAATGGAGAGAGCTGCCGCATCTCCTCTCGGTCAAAGAGGGTACAGGCGCGGCAGCCGACGCCCTGTAACCTTCAGCGTCCATAGTGCTTCGCGTTGATCTCCGCGTAGTGTTTCCACTTGTCCGGCAGATCGTCCGCCGCAAAGATGGCGGATACCGGACAGACGGGAACACAGGCGCCACAGTCGATACACTCCTGCGGATCGATATAGAGCTGCTGGGCTGTTTCATACTCTGATTCCCGCTTGGCGGGATGAATGCAGTCCACCGGACAGGCATCGACGCAGGCGGTGTCTTTTGTACCGATGCAGGGTTCAGCAATGACGTAGGCCATGATTCAAACTCCTGAATCCATTGTGGATCTAAATCTTTTGACGGTCTGTGACAAAAGTCCCGGAGATCGGCAGGGCATTCCCGTACGCTCGTGAACAGTGATGCTTCGCACGAGGAGCTGCCCAATGCTGGAGAGTGAATTGTTTACGTTTCTGGCTCACACGGCGGATGCCGTGTTCGTCCTGTCGGACCAGGGCGAGATCGAATTCTGGAATAAAGCCGCAGAGCGTCTGATCGGATATCCAGCCGAAGAGGTAAAAGGCAGGACCTGCTATCAGGTGCTGCAGGGCACCGGGGCACTGGGAACGCGAATATGTCATGACGGCTGCAGCGTGCTCGAATGCGCGGCGAAAAACTCCGATATCCCCAATTTTGATATGAGCGTAAAGACGCGCTCCGGGAAGCGAATCTGGATCAACATGTCAACCATCACCTTCGAGAATCCGCGAAACGGGCACCGTCTACTCGTGCACCTGGCCCGCGATATCAGTGAGCAGAAGAAGACCGAGCAACTGGTTCACAAGATGCGGGGTGTAGCCCAGCAGTTCAGTCAACTGGGCGATCCGGTCGGCCGGGTATCGCCGGTTGTCGAACTATCGGAGCAGGAGAAGCAGATTCTGAGGATGTTTTCAGAGGGCAAGACGCCGACCAGTATTGCACGAGCCCTGACCATCAGCTCGCAGACACTGAGGAATCATTTGCACCACATCAACCAGAAGCTTCGCACGCATAACCGGCTGGAAGCGGTCATGCACGCGATCCACCGAAAGCTGATTTAGTGCGAGGAGCGCCTTCCGATGCTCAAGAATCTGTACGGACTCGAAGTACAGACGGTTCATTGGCAGCACCGGAATGTAATTCCACAATCAAGAAGTGATCGATCCGAATGGAGCCAGATATGGCAACTACTTTTGAGCCGATGGTCTTGACCCAGGATACGGTAACGGAGCCGCTTCCCGCAGAACCTGATGGCGCTCTTTACCGGCGTTTGTACTCCTACATGCTCAAGTGCCGCATGGTCGAGGAGCGGATTCGGGTGCTCTACCGCCAGGGGCGTTTCGCGGGAAACTACTTTGCGGCAGTAGGGCAGGAGGCTACTGAAGTTGGCGTCACACTCGACCTCCTGCCTGAGGACACGATCGCTCCTTCGCATCGCAACTTTGTTACGCACATCATGAAGGGCACACCGCTCCCGCTGATGTTTGCCCATATCTATGGACGGAAGACGAGTCCAGATCAGGGCCGCTCAGCGCCAGCACACTGCGGGTACGCACCGCTGAATATCATCACACCCTCCTCGACGATTGCCGCGCAGCTCAACATCGGAACCGGGATTGCACTCGCCTACAGGATGCAGCATCGCTCAAACGTGGTGGTGGCTCTGTCAGGAGAAGGGTCAACGAGTCTGGGTTTCTGGCACGAAGCGGTGAACTTCGCTGGTGTACGAAGGCTGCCGATTCTTTTTGTGGTCGAGAACAACGGCTACGCGGAGTCGGTTCCCGCGGCTATCCAGACCGCAGTCGATGACATCAGCGTCAAAGCCCAGGCCTATGGGATTCCGGGAATCTCGGTGGATGGCAATGACGTGGTCGCCGTGTATGCAGCGGCTCGCGAGGCCATTGATCGAGCGAGGAAGGGCAAGGGGCCGACCCTGCTCGAATGCAAGACCTACCGCTGGTACGGTCACTCGGAGATCGATCCGGCCAAATACCGCGATCCGGCCGAAGTTGCGTACTGGAAGAGCAAAGACCCAATCGCCGCGATGGAGCTTCGCCTGGAGTCCGCCGGACTTTGGACAGAAGAGTGGAAGAAGGGCCTCGAAGCGGAATTCAACCGGGAAATCGATGAGGCGATCGCGTTCGCCGAGAGTTCACCACGGCCCGAAGGCGAAGAGGCTCTGGATCAGGTTTATTCGTTCAGCATTCGCGAACGAGAACTCGAACCGAAGGTTTGGGAGCCGCGCTTTACCGTCCAGCGCGGTGAATAGGAGATCGATATGGCCGTGATGACTTATATTGACGCGATCAACAGCGCACTCCGCGAGGAGATGGCGCGCGATTCCAGCGTGTTCCTCATCGGGGAGGACATTGGAAAGATGGGTGGCGCCTTCCGCGCGACGAAGGGCCTGCTGGAGGAGTTCGGTGAGGATCGCGTGATCGATTCACCGCTAGCCGAAGGTGTCATCGTCAGCTCTTCCATCGGAGCAGCAATGGCCGGCATGCGGCCGGTGCCGGAGATCCAGTTTGTCGACTTCATTACGCCAGCGATGGACGCCATCACGCAGCAGGCGGCGAAGCTGCGCTACCGCAGTGCGGGCACGCAGACCTGTCCCATAACGCTTCGCGTCTGCTACGGCGGCAGCGTGGGTGGAGGGCTCTACCATTCGCAGAGCAATACCAGCTGGTTCATCCACTGTCCAGGGCTGGTGGTGGTGGCGCCGTCGCGGCCCTACGATGCAAAGGGCCTGCTCAAGGCTGCGATCCGCGACAACAACCCCGTGATGTTCTTCGAGCACAAGAAGCTGTACCGCTCGATGAAGGAAGAGGTTCCGGAAAGCGACTATACCGTTCCCCTGATGAAGGCGGCAATCGCTCGTCCCGGCTCCGACATTACGGCGATCTCCTACGGGTACACTCTGCAGCTAACGCTCCAGGCGGCTGAGCAGATGAAGCAGAAGCACGACGTGGATGTGGAAGTGATCGATCTGCGCACCCTCGCGCCCATGGATACCGATACCTTCCTCGAATCGGTCGCGAAGACCAGCCGGGCGGTCATCGTCCATGAAGACAATCGCACGCTGGGCATTGGAGCAGAAGTGGCAGCTACGATTGCGGAACAGGCGTTCGATTGCCTTGACGCACCAATTCTGCGCGTTACTGCTCCCGATGTGCCGCTCCTGCCCGCAGCGGCCGAACTGGAGAACTTCTGCACGGTGTCTGCAGATAAGATCGTGGCAGCGCTGGAGCGCAGCATGGCGTACTGACGAGAGATATGGCCAACAATCAAAGGCAGAAAATCGGCATTGTCGGAGCAGGAAGCGTCGGGGCGACCATCGCCTATGCATGCATGGTGCGCGGTGTGGGGAAGCACATCAGCCTCTTTGATATTGCGAAGGTCAAAGTCGAAGCTGAGATCCTGGACCTGAATCACGGCCTGATGTTTGTGCCCGAAGCAAGAGTCGATGGGTCGGATGACATAGGGGTGCTCGAAGGATCGGACGTCGTCGTGATCACGGCGGGAGCCAAGCAGAAGCCGGGGCAGACNNCTCACCTATGCTGCCCTGAAGCTGAGCGGACTGGAAACTGGCCGTGTGCTGGGCAGCGGAACGGTTCTGGATAGTTCACGGTTTCGCTTCCTCCTGGCGCAACACTGCGAGGTTGCCGTCCAGAACGTCCATGCTTACATCGCCGGCGAACACGGAGACAGCGAGATTCCACTTTGGTCGAGCGCCAGTATTGGCAACATTCCCCTGCGGGACTGGACCCGCCCCGGCCGCCTGACCGACAAGGAGCGCATCGCCATATTCGAAAGCGTGCGCACCTCTGCCGATCGCGTGATTGCGGGAAAAGGAGCCACGAATTATGCGATCGGTCTGGCCGTAAGCAGCATCCTGCAGGCGATCCTCTGGGACGAAGGCCGCGTGCTCCCAGTCAGTTCACTGCTCAATGATTACCGCGGCCTGAACGACGTCTGTCTTTCCGTACCATCCATCGTGAATCGCCGGGGGGTTGACTCCATCCTTCCGGTCCCGCTGAGCGAGGAAGAAGAGGGCGGATTGCGGATGAGTGCTGATGCAATCCGGCAAGTTGTTCGCTCGCTTGGGTTCTGAGACGGTGTCCCCCCCGCGGTCAGATGTTGGGCAACAGGTCGAAGTATTCGTGGTCCTCGTTGCTGCCGCCTTCACCCTCTCCCAGCAGCTTTTCCGATTCCACGAATTCAATGCGCTCGATCCACTTCACCATCTTGTAGCCAAGCTGATTCTCCGCGCGAAGACGCAGCGGCGCGCCGTAGACCGGCGGCAGCGCCGCCCCATTCATATCGAAGGCCAGCACGCACTCCGGTTTCAGCGCGTCATAAATGCTCTGCGTGTCGTAATACGACCCTCCGAAGAGCGATTCGCCAAACGAATAGAACGCAATGGTGTGCGCATAAGGCAGTGGTCGCACCAGTTCGATGAGCCGGCGCAGGGAGACACCTCCCCATTGTGCTATTCCGGACCATCCCTGGATGCAGTGGTGCATCGTAATGTTCTCTTCGGCTCCCAGAGCTCGCAACTGATCGAGGGACAATTCGACCGGATTCTCGACCAGGCCAGAGACCTTCAACCGGTAATCTCTGAAGTTCCCTTTGGCGAGTTGCTTCCAGTCTTCGCGCGTCGGCATCTTGCCGTTCGGCCAGAAATACGGCGAAATCTGATCTTTCGTGTAGCGCTCGCTCGGCGCCAGGCGATCCAGAGTGATCAGTTTCACTGGCTGGGTCAGAGCTTTCTGCGCATGCTGCAGGCCGCGCGGGAAGCGCCACGAGACGTGATGTGCCACGACCCAGCTCAAAATCACCACGCTGATACCAACCAGCCCCAGAATCATCCCCGTTGGGCGCAGATTATCCGTGCCGAGCACGATGTGGTTCATGTTTCTCCTGAACCCCGTCAGCACCACGAGCGTCACATGCACGATGACGAAACAAATAAATCCGATGAGGTTCAGAAAATGAATCGATCGGGCGGCCTGCCGACCGCCGAAGAGTTTCACGTATCCTGGCCAGCGATTCACCAGAGCCGGAGACATGGCCATGCCGGTCAGGATCGCGAGCGGCGCCATGATGAAGATGGTGGCAAAATAAGCGAGCTGCTGCAGAGCGTTGTACCCATAGAATCCATTCGGCTCCGGCGGCAGGTGAAAATTCGCATACTGCACGAAGGTATTCCATGCGTCGAAGAGAACGGTCGGCGAAGTGGGTACCAGACGCCGCCATTGCTCGCTGGTCAGGAGGCCGCCAACAAAGAAGACCCCGGTCAGGACGAAGCCGTACACGCTGATGAAGTACCAGGAGCGGGCAACGCCGATCGTATGGCGGTAGCCGGGAGTCGATACCAGCGGCGAGAGGTACCGTGCGTCGTCCTTGGCCGTCCAGATCCGATCTTTGGGGACGCGCAGGGGCGTGAAACGGATCCATTCCGTGCCCGGGGTGCAGTGATCGTTCCAGTAGAGACGGGGATGGTCCATCAGAATTGAAAGGCCGCTGCGCATCAGCATGAAGATGAAAAAGAGATTGAAGAAGTGACTCCACCGTATCCAGAACGGAAACCCGTGGGGTCCGGCGGGAGCTCCGGAAACGGACGCGGGG
>PMAM01000287.1 GCA_003152595.1 Acidobacterium sp. | reverse complement strand
AAGTTGGCGACGAGGTCGATTTCCGCAACGGCGGCGCTGGTGCGACGGATGCGCGAGGCGTTCTCAATGAGTTTGGCGCGGAGGGCAGCGAAGAGGCGCTTCTCAATTTCGACGGAGCGCTCCTGAGCGGTGAGGACTTTGGTTTCGTAGTCCTTGAGCTCGGGGGTGGTGAAGCGCTCGGCGTTAACGAGGGTCTGCTTGCGCTCGTAGTCGGCGGGGACGGAGGCAAGATTGGATTTCGTGATCTCGATGTAGTAGCCGAAGACGGAGTTAAAGCGGACTTTGAGGGAGCCGATACCGGTGCGGTGTCGTTCGCGCTCTTCAATGGCGGCGATGGACGCGCGGCCGGAGGAACCGATGGAGCGGAGATCATCGAGCTCGGCGTCGAAGCCCTGGGCGATGACGCCACCTTCGGCGAGGGTGAGAGGCGGGTCGGGGACGAGGGTGGAGCAGATGACGGTGCAGAGGTCTTCGAGGGGATCGAGCGCAGTGAAGGATCCTCCCCAAAACGACACGCGTTCGGCGTTCGGTGCTCGGCGTTCGGGTTCGGCGAGCGAGGCGGCGGCCTGGCGGACTGCGGGGAGGTGCCTCAGTGAGGCGGCGAGGGCGAGGACATCGCGGGGGCCGGCGCTGTCGAGCGAGATGCGGGCGAGGAGGCGGTCGAGGTCGAGGATGCCGTGGAGGGAGCGGCGGAGCTCTTCGCGATGGATAAGGTCCTGGCGGGCGGCGTCGACGGCGGCGTAGCGGGCTTCAATGGTGGCGGGGTCGATCATCGGCCGCAACAGCGAGGCGCGGAGGAGGCGCTTGCCCATGGGGGTGCAGCAGGCGTCCAGGGTGCGGAAGAGGGTAACGTCGGGCCCGGCATCGGTGAAGAGAGGGTCGGTAAGCTCGAGGTTGCGCGCGGTGACCTGGTCGAGGTGGAGGCACTCGGCGCGAGCGTAGTAGCGGAGCGAGTCGACGTGCGTGACGTCGGACTGCTGCGTGGTGCGGACGTAGTGGACGATGGCGCCGGCGGCGATGGCAGCGGCGGAGTGACCGGCGAGGCCGAAGCCTTCCAATGAAGCGCTGCCGAGCTGGCGCTCGAGGAGCGGGATGGCCAAGTCGGCGGAGAAGACGTAGTCGTCGACAGCGGTGCGGGTTTTGATTTGCGCGAGGAGCGGATCGAGAGAGGTGGCGTCTGCATTGGGTCCGAAGGGTCCACGCGTGGACGGGAAGATGAGTTCAGCGGGAGCGATGCGGAGGAGTTCTTCGAGAGCCTGGGCGGCGGCGATGGTGCCGGAAAATTCTGTCGCGCGAAAGTCGGCGGTGGAGAGATCGAGGAAGGCGACGCCGGCCGTGCTGTCCGTGAGGTGAACGGCGGCGAGGTAGTTGGACTGCTCAGCGGCGAGGTTTGGGTCAAGCGCGGTGCCGGGAGTGAGGACGCGCGTGACTTCGCGGCGGACGATCTTTTTTGTCAGTTTCGGGTCTTCCATCTGGTCGCAGATGGCGACGCGATAGCCGAGGCGAAGGAGGCGCGCGATGTAGTTTTCCGCAGCGTGCCAGGGGACGCCGCACATGGGCGTGTTGCGTTCTTTGTCGCGCGCGGTGAGGGTGAGCTGCAGTTCGCGGGAGGCGGTTTTGGCGTCGTCGAAGAAGAGCTCGTAGAAGTCGCCGAGGCGGAAGAAGAGCAGGGCGTCGGGGTGCTGGCGTTTGGCCGCCAGATACTGGCGCATGAGCGGGGTCTGGGTGTCGGCGTTGTCGGGCACGGGAAGGGTCAGGATACCGGAATCAGAGTTTAGGGATTAGGGATTAGGAACAGCGGATAGCGGATAGCGGATNNGTCGTTGTTGTCTTCTGCGCAGCTAGACTGAAATCCTGTGGCAAAGAAGCGCATTGGGATCCATTTGTCGACGGCGGGTGGGGTTTTTCGCGCGGCGGAGCGGGCGCATGCGATCGGGGCGAACACGTTTCAGATCTTTTCGTCGAGCCCGCGGATGTGGAAAGCGCAGCAACTGCTGGGGAGCCACTGCGAACAGATGCGCGCGCTGCGCAAGGAATTTGACTGCGCGCCGTTGGTGATCCACACCAGCTATCTGGTGAATTTGTGCAGCCAGACGGCACTTTTTCGGGAGAAATCCTTGATTGCGTTTCGCGGCGAAGTAGAGCGCGCGCTGGCACTGGGGGCGGAGTATCTGGTGTTGCATCCGGGATCGTGGAAGGGGCTCACACGCAGTGAAGGCCTGCGGCTGGCGGCGGAGTCGATTGCGCGGGCGGTGGACGGGGTGCGGTTCGACGACTGCGATTTTCGCGTGCTGATCGAGAACACGGCGGGAGAGGAGTTCTCGCTGGGCGGGAGCTTCGAGCAAGTGGCGGAGCTGATCGAGCAGTTGAAGGGAATTGTGCCGGTGGGCGCGTGCCTCGACACATGCCACTGCCATGTGGCGGGGTATGAGATGGTGACGGAGGCGGGATACGAACAGACCGTGCGGTGGATCGCGGGGACAATGGGCGTCGACGCGGTGCGGGTGTGGCACATGAATGACGCGAAGGCGCCGCGCGGATCGAAGCTGGACCGGCACCAGCATATCGGCCAGGGAACCATGGGGCTGGAGCCGTTCCGGCGGCTGTTGGATGACAAGCGGTTCGCGCACTGCGCATTCATTGCGGAAACGCCGGTGGATGAAGAAGGCGACGAGCGCAGGAATGTGGAGACGATGAAGAGCCTGATTCGGGTACAGGGCGCTGAACGCGGAGCGCAGAAGGGTAGGGTCAGCGCGTAGCTGTTGGATCCCTGTGTCCTGTCCTCAACAGTTCCTGCTGGGAGCCGGGGATTTCGAGCGCGTCATCCCAGCGAATTCCGGGAATTTCTTCGAGCGCGGCTTCGGTTTTGCGCGTGGTGAAGACGGCGATCCATCCGCGCGGCGCAAGGCGTTCGGCTCCGGATTTGCAGGCTACGGCCATCTTGTCGACGGCGCGCAGCGTGACGGCGTCAAAGACGCGGCCTGGTTCCATCTCCTCCACGCGCGCAGGCCAGACTTCGGCTTTGAGGCCGAGGGTGCGGACGGCCTCGCGCAGAAACGCCGCCTTTTTGCTTTGGGACTCGGCGAGAGTGACGGCGATTTCCGGACGGCAGATGGCGATGGGGATTCCTGGGAAACCGCCGCCCGAGCCGTAGTCGAGCAGAGTTTTCGCCCGCTGCGGAATTTGCTTTGCGGCGAAGATCGACTCGGCGAAGTGGCGGCGGACGATTTCTTCAGGCTTCCGCACCGCGGTGAGATTGATGCGCGCGTTCCAGCGGAGGAGCAGCAAGAGAAACATCTCCAGTTGGGCGACAGTGGGTGCATCCAGGCCCAGAGCGTCCAGGGGCGATTGATGCTGTGGCAATGCACTCATGGCTGATTTCCTGCGCGGTGCCGGGAGCCGTTGTTCAACGCGCCGGCCGCGTCTAGTCCGCGACCGATTCGCGAATCATGCGTGGCTCCCACGCTGCGGCCGCGTCGACGAACGACTGGAAGAGGCATTGCGCGGCCTTGCTCTCTTCGAGCAGGCGCTCCGGATGCCACTGCACGCCCATGAGGAACTGATCGCCGTGAACCTCAGCGGCTTCGACGATGCCGTCATCGGGCGACCATGCTGCCTTGACGAGGCCGTCGCCGAGAATGCCGATGGCCTGATGGTGGCTGCTGTTGACCATCAGGGTGGAGCGGGAGCCGAGACCCAGAATCCGCTTCAGCCGCGAGCGCCCGTCCAGCTCGATGGTGTGCGCTTCGGCGACGGCTCTTCCGGCTGTGTGATTCACCGTGGTTTTCAGGTGCTGCACCAGGGTGCCGCCGCGCCAGACGTTCAGCGACTGGAAGCCGTAGCAAATTCCCAGCAGCGGCTTGTACAGATTGGAGGCATCCTGCAACAGCAGCTCGTCGACGGCTTCGCGAGCAGCGTCGGCCGCGGCACAGTCCGCATCCGCCTCTTCGCCGTATTTCTGTGGATTGACGTCGGCGGGACTGCCCGGCAGCAGGACACCCTCGCAGGAGGCCACCAGTTGCGCGACCTTCGCGGGCGAATGGCGCAACGGCACCATGACCGGCTCGCCGCCGGCGAACTGCACCGCGCGCGCGTACTGCGGCCAGGATCGCTCGCTGTATTCGCGATCCGCGAAGTTGGGTTCAGGAATCGCAATGCGCGGTGCTTTCATTGTCTTTGCGCCTCCTCGGTTGCTTGCAGGTCCCGAGCGATATTGACCGCTTCCAGGTGCCCAACGTCGGCACTGCTGTCCGCCTTTGCCGACGGCGCTGCAGATATTTTCTGGCAGGAGTGCTCATCATACAGCGCGGCGACTCGTTCCTCCAGTCGGGTTGTCAATTCGTTCACCTGTTTGGTCGTCATACCGCGGGTGTCGATCTGCTCGCCGATGGCGAGGGTGACCGGCACCTTGTGGATGGTGTGGGTGTGGATCGGCAGCAGCTCGTGGGTGCCGATGAGGGCCATTGGCACGATGGGAAGTTGTGCGTGGATGGCCATGAACGCGGGCCCGTTCATGAATTTTGCCAGCTTTCCGTCCTGGGTGCGGCCGCCTTCAGGAAAAATGAAGAGCGGCATGCCCGCCTTGAGCGTGCGTACTGCGCCGATGAGACTGGAGATGGAGGCGCGCGGGTTCGAGACGTCGACGGAAACCTGGCCGGAGCGGCCAAGCCACCAGCCTATGAAGGGAATCTTCCAGAGATCGTGCCGGGCGACGATGCGGAACTGGAAGGGCAGCGAGCTGAAGATGGCCGGCGTATCCATATACGACAGGTGATTGCAGATGTAAACAGCGGGCTGGCCACTGAGGTGCTCCGCCCCGACCACCGTGACGCGGGCGCCGCTGATGAAGACGCCGACGCGCGCCCAGGTTTGCGCAATGCGATGTTGCCAGTAACCGCGCTTTTCAAAAAGCGATGCGAGAACGGCGAGGCTGGCGAAGAACGCCGTGACGATGAAGAACGCCGGCAAGCGGCAGACGTTGCTGATCAGGCGCTCGTGCCAGGGCAGCGGGTTCGGCCGGGGCGCGTTGGGGACGGTGGGCTTCATGGCACGGTCACCGCTGCGTGCTGGTGGAGGAGTGGCCGAATTTCGCCGACGAGATAGACGGAGCCGGCGACGACGACGAGGCCGTTCTCTCCGGCTTCGTACCATGCGCTTTCGAGAGCCTCGTGGCCGTTGTGGGCTGCGGTAGCGGGAATGCCGGTCTTTGCGGCGGCGCGCAGCAGGTCGTCGGTGGCGGCGGATCGCGGCGATGCGACGGGCGTGACGATGACGCGGTCGAAGAGGGGAAAGAGGATCTGCGCCATCTCCTCCCAGGCTTTGTCTTTCATGCAGCCGAAGACCAAAACGGAGCGCGCGGCGCCGGGCTCGGAGCGCAACGAAACCTGGCTGGTCGCTGATCCGGCGCGCTGCTCTAACAGGTTAGAGAGTGCGGCACGGAGGGCCCAGGCTCCGGCGGGATTGTGCGCGACGTCGAGCAGGACTGGCGCTTTGCCCGGAATGCAGCACCGTTCGAGACGTCCGGGCCATTGCGTGTGGCGGATGCCGTCCTCGATGTGCGTCGGGCTGATTGTGTATCCGTGACTGTTACGTATTTCGACGGCTGCGGCGATGGCCAGAGCGATGTTGCGCTGCTGGTGAACACCGGCGAGGGGCGAGTCGACTTCGATCGGNNGGCACATACTCGGCGGCATTCACACCACGGACATCGAGTTCCGCCGCGACTTCGCCGATGGCCTGGTTGGCCTCAGGATGCTGTGGCAGCGTGACCAGCGTGCCGTTCGCGCGCAGGATGCCGGCCTTTTCGCGCGCGATGAGGGTGATGGTGTCGCCGAGCCACTCCATGTGGTCGAGCGAGATGTCGGTGATGACGGAGAGCAGCGGCTGGACGACGTTGGTGGCGTCGAGACGGCCGCCCATGCCCACTTCGAGGATGGCGAGATCGACCTGCGCCTCGGCGAAGGCTTCGAAGGCGACCGCGGTCAGCATTTCGAAGTAGCTCGGGTGTGCGGGGAGGCCAGCATCGGCGACCAGGCGGCTGGCACAGTCGTCGACGCGGAAGTAGAGCCGGGCAAAGTCCTGGTCGCCGATGGGCGCACTGTCGATGCGAATGCGCTCGTTGACGCGCTCGAGATGCGGCGAGGTGTAGAGGCCGACGCGGTAGCCAGCGCTCTGCAGGATCGCGGCCAAAGTGGCAGCGGTCGAACCCTTGCCGTTGGTGCCGGCAATCAATACGGAGCGAAATCGCTGTTCAGGATGGCCGAGCGCTTCGACCAGCGTGCGCATCTCCTCAAGACGGAACTTGCGCCGCGGCTCGCCGGGCGACGGGTGCAGCTCACCCACCCGAGCATGGAGACTGTCGAGCGCCGCAGCGTAAGACATTCCTCGATTGTAGCCTCGATCCCAGGCCGATTTTACGGAGCGGGATCGGGGCGCCGAGGGTGGATTCGGGCGTGAACCGCGGCTGCTAAACTGAACATGGCATGATCCTCCCCTTTGTCCGCGAGTTGTTGGCGGACCTGGAGCACTCATCCTCCTTCGAACAGGCAAGAAGACACCTGACGCTTGCCCGTGGGCGTCGTCGTGTCTCTGGACTGACGTCGACCGCCCGCGCCCTGTACGTTCCCCTTTTTGCGCGCGCGGCACAGGTGCCGACGGTCGTGCTGGTGGCCGATAATAAGGCCGCCGATGCGATGCACTTCGCGCTGCTGGCCGGATGCGACCTGACCGGAGCCATCCCGGCGGACCGTGTGCTTCGTTTGCCAGCGCACGACGTGCTGCCGTTTGAGAATCTGTCACCCCATCCGGACATTCAGGAACAGCGGGCGAAAACGCTGTGGAAGATCGCTACGGGCGAGGCGTCGATTGTGGTGGCGCCGGTGGAAGCGGCGGCGATGAAGCTGTTCCCTGCCCCCTTCTACGCGGGGCTGGCCCTGGTGCTGCGGCGCGGCGAAGAAGTCGACGTCGAGACGCTGCTGACGCACCTGACAAGCATCGGCTACACGCGCATGGATATGGTGGAGATGCCGGGGCAGTTCACGCGGCGCGGCGGCATCCTCGACGTCTATTCGCCGGAAGCAGACCGGCCGGTGCGGTTTGAGTTTTTCGGCGACGAGATTGAGTCGATCCGGAAATTCGATCCGGAGACGCAGCGCTCGGCGGCGCCGCTGGATGAAGCGCGGCTGCTGCCGCTGACCGAGACGCCGGTGACGGAACGGCTGCTGGCGGCGGTACACACGCGGCTGAGCGGAGCGCGCGTGGCGTCGACAGATGATCCGGAGTTGATGGAAGAGGCCATTGCCGCGGGCGGCGTTTCGGTCTTTCCTGGATGGGAATTCTTCGCCAGTGTGAGCGGCGCGACGGGCACGTTGCTCGATCTGTTTCCGCGCTCGGTGCTGCTGGTGGAAGAGCCGGCGATGATCAAAAACCAGATCGACCGCTGGTGGAACAAGGTCGAGCAGCGGCACGAGCGGTCGAGCATCGGGTCGCTGATCACGCCGGCGGACATTTATCTGCGGCCGGAGATTCTGCAGGCGAAGCTGGCGTCGCATCCGGGGCTGGACATCGATCAGCTGGGCGTGGTGGATGTGCTGGACCAGGACGAGACGCTGGGCGAGATCGAGTTCGCTTCGCGGCCGACACTGCGGTTCCATGGATCGATTCCTGCGCTGATCGAGCAGATCCGCAACCTGATGAACCAGGATGTGCGCACACTGCTGGTGGCGCCGAATCAGGGCGAGGTGGAGCGGCTGGCGAACCTGCTGCGCGAATACGAGGTGCCGTACCGGCTCGGCTCGCGCATCCCGCACGCAGGCAGCGAGAACCTCTACGACGAGTCGAGCTACCTGGCCGGCGATATGCGGACGCCGGTGATCCTGCGGACCGCTCTGGCCAGCGGTGTGAGCCTGCCGGATGCGCGGCTGGTGCTTTTTGGGGCGCAGGACTTCTTCGACGAAGCGGATGTTACGGCGCGGACCGTGCCAAAGAAATCGAAGACCGCGGCGTTTGTTTCGGATTTTCGCGACCTGGTGGTCGGCGACTATGTCGTGCACGTCGAGCACGGCATCGCGCGGTACCAGGGCCTGCGAGAGATCGAGCAGGACGGCGTTTCGCTGGAGTTCATGATCCTGGAGTTCGCCGAGGGCGCGCGGCTGTATGTGCCCCTGACGCGGCTGGACCTGATCCAGAAGTATCGGTCGACGGAAGCCGGGCCTGCGCCGGTGCTGAACCGGCTGGGATCGCAGCAGTGGGCGAAGACCAAGGCGCGCGTACGCAAGGCCATGCAGGATATGGCTGACGAGCTGCTGAAGCTTTACGCGCAGCGCAAGGCGGCGCAGGGGCACGCGTTTCCGCCGGATAACGAATTCCAGCGGGAGTTCGAGGACGCGTTCGACTTTACCGAGACCGACGACCAGATCAGCGCGATAGCGGACATCAAGCGCGACATGGAATCGACGCTGCCCATGGATCGCCTGCTGGTGGGCGACGTGGGCTACGGCAAGACGGAAGTGGCGATGCGCGCGGCGTTCAAGGCCGTGCAGGACGGCCGCCAGGTCGCCGTGCTCACGCCAACGACGATACTGAGCTTCCAGCATTTCGAGACCTTCAAGAGCCGCTTCCGGCAGTTTCCGATTGCGATCGAGATGATCTCGCGCTTCCGCACGCAAAAGGAGCAGAAGCTGATCCTCGAGCAGGTGGAGAACGGACGCGTGGACATCCTGATCGGCACGCACCGGCTGCTCTCGAAGGACATCAAGTTCCAGAACCTGGGACTGCTCGTCGTCGACGAGGAGCAGCGCTTCGGGGTGCGGCACAAAGAGCGGCTGAAGCAGATGCGGCGCGAGATCGATGTGCTGGCCATGTCGGCGACGCCGATTCCGCGCACGCTGCACATGTCGCTGGTGGGGCTGCGCGACATGAGCGTGATCGAGACGCCGCCCCGCGATCGCATGGCGATTCAGACCGTGGTCGCGAAGTTCGACGAGAAGCTAATCCGCTCCGCCGTTGAAGTGGAGATGGAGCGCGGCGGGCAAACGTACTTCGTCCACAACCGCGTGGAGACGATTTACGAAATCGCGGCGAAGATTCAGGAGCTGGTGCCGGCGGCGCGGATCGCGGTCGGGCACGGACAGATGGGCGAGAACGACCTGGAGAAGGCGATGCTCGCGTTCATGCATCACGAGTACGACGTGCTGGTGGCGACGACGATCATCGANNGAGGTGGCGCGGCGGCGGCTGGCGGCGCTGAAGGAATTCTCCGATCTGGGCGCGGGGTTCAAGATTGCGGCGCTCGATCTGGAGCTGCGCGGAGCAGGCAATCTGCTGGGTGGCGAGCAGAGCGGCAACATCGAGGCGGTCGGCTTCGAGATGTACACGTCGATGCTCGAGGAAGCAGTGAGCAAACTGAAGGGCGAGGAGCGCGTGGAGCGGCCGTCGGTGCAGATGTCGCTGGGCATCGCGCTGCGCATCGACGAAAGCTACATCGCCGAGGAGAACCAGCGGTTGCGGATGTACAAGCGCATCGCGGGAATCGACGGTGACCGCGCGCTCGAGGAGGTGCGCGCTGAGCTGCAGGACCGCTACGGCCCGCTGCCCACCAGCGTGGAGCATTTGCTGCAGGCGGCGCGGCTGCGCATAGAGTGCGAGAAGATCGGCGTGGCCCAGGTCGACCGCAAGCGCGATCAGCTCCACATCCGGTTCACGGAGACGGCGGCCGTCGATCCGGGCCGGCTGATGAAGCTGGTGTCAAAGAACGCGAAACGCGGCGCGCAGTTCACGCCGCAGGGGCTGCTGCGCTTCCCGCTGAAGGCGACCAAGCCGAACGAGGTGCTGGCGGAGGTGCGGGCGTTGCTGGAGGAGCTGGCGCTGCAGACGGCTGCGGTGTAGGCGCGGGTGTCATTTCACAACTTCGCAAGCGCGCGCAAAGCGTCACGCCGTTTCTTCATGACCCTCTCGGCGAGAGTCATCTGTTCCTCGAATTCGGGATCGCCGGCGGTGATCCGAAACCCGTCGGGGAATTCGGTGAGGAAGACGGTATCCCCTTTCGTCAGACGCAAGCGTTCCAGCACACGCTTCGGAAGGACAATTCCGGCGGAATGGCCGACGCTTCTGATTTTGAGCTTCACTCTCTAACTCTCCCGCCCCAATCATTAGACGCGGATCAGAACCACTTCACCAAATCCCCGAAACTCTCCACTTCCAGAAAATGCTGCCCCGCTGGCGCTTCGTCGCGGACTTCATGTTCCAGCACCCATGTGTAGGGGTGGTGGATGTAGACCGCGTGCAGGCCGCAGGCCAACGCCGGATTGATGTCCGACTTGGGGCTGTTGCCGATCATCCAGGTGGTGTGCGGCGCCAGCTCGTACCGGCCGCAGACTTCCCGGTAGGCTTCGGGGTCCTTTTCGCGCGGGACCTCGACGGCGGTGAAGTAGTCGCGGAGTCCGGAGCGGGCGAGCTTGTCGACCTGCTCAACCTGGTTGCCCTTGGTCATGAGGATGAGCCGGTGGCGTGAGGCGAGGACGGGCAGCGTCTCGGCGACGCCTTCAAGCAGCTCGATCTCCTGGTCGGCGATGGACTGCGCAAAGCTCATGATGCGCTCGTGCTTTTCCGGCGTAATCGGCCCGGTGGAGAGGCTCTCAAAGCAGGTGACGAGGGCGCGGCGAAAACTCACCAGGCCGTAGCCGTGCTGGCGCACGTTTTCGCGCTCGACCTCGTTGAGTTTCTCGCGGACCTGCTCGCGCGAGTACTCCTTGTGGTTGAGGTAAGAGATGAACGCAGCGATGGCGCGCTCGAAGTAGATGTTGTTCTCCCAGAGCGTGTCGTCGGCGTCGATGAGCAGCGTCTGGCCGGGCGCGAATTGGGCTTCTGCGGGCATCGCTAAGAGCAGGCTACCAGCAAGAAGGGCGCATCTAACCGAGACGAAGTACAGCCGCCACAATCCTGAGACAGACCTGTACGCCTTTGTCATTCCGCAGACGCCGGGCACCATTGCGCGCAGCACGCCGGTGGATGGCGTGATCGAGTCGCTGGTGAATCGAAGAAGTACGTGCTGCCGCTGGCATACGTGAACCCATGGGTTACGGGCAGCCTGGTGGCAGTCTATTTCGGCGGTGGACGTTTCCATCCCGATCCCCATGCTGCGGTCTTTAACCCGATGGTCAATGCGGAAGCAAGGGTCACGATGCGTACGCAGTCGAGTGCCGCGGCGGTGGACCAGGCAGTGGCGGCTCAGCAGCCCGGCGCAGTTCGCGACGTGTCGAGCAGCGGATTGCCACGCCCCCGGAAGCCGCCGCATCCACTCGTCGCGTTTTAGCGGTAACCGGCCACAAATGGCGCGGGAAGGGCTTCTGTAGCCGCCCAGGCGCAGTTCGGCTCGCGTATCATCGATAGTTTCCTCAGGAGGATTCATGCGCCAACCCGTGCTGGCTGCCGCTTGTTTGTCCATTGCGCTCACCCTCACCTGCTCCGCGCAAACCGGCGCTCCGTCCGCCGGCGAGCAGCAATTCAAGCCGATTCCCGGCTATGACGCGTCGGCGATGGACACCTCAGCCAACCCCTGCGTGGACTTCTACCAGTACGCCTGCGGGAACTTCGCGAAGCTGCATCCGATCCCATCCGATATGCCGGAGTTCGACGAGGGCGTCAATCTTTTCGAGTTCAACACCGCGGCGCTGCATGGGCTGGTGGAAAAAGCGGCTGCCGCGCACGCCGCCGCCGACACCAACGAACAGAAGATCGGCGACTACTACTCGAGTTGCATGGATACGGACGCGATCGACAAGCGCGGCCTCGCGCCTCTCCAGCCGGATCTTGCGCGGATTGCGGCCCTGCGGTCGAAGCAGGAGCTGCCGGCGCTGATCGCGCACCTGAATCGCGAGTCAGTCGGCGTCTTCCTCGATTACGGTTCGCAGCAGGATTTCAAGGATGCCTCGCGCGAAATCGCATACATCGATCAGAGCGGCCTGGGCCTGCCGGAGAAAGACTACTACCTCCGCAGCGACGCCAGGAGTGTCGAGTTGCGCAAGGAGTATGTGGCCCATCTGACGAACGTGCTCAAGCTGCTGGGCGATGCCCCGGAGACCGCGCAGAGCGAGGCGCAAAAGATCCTGGACCTTGAGACGGCGCTGGCGAAGGCGTCGCAGGGCGTGGTGGAGCGGCGCGATCCGGACAAGATTTACCACATGATGACGCTGACCAGCTTCGCGGCCACGGCGCCGACTCTGGACGCGACGAAGTACGTGCAGCTGATGGGATCGCCCTCGATCACGGAACTGAACGTGGTCGCTCCGGACTTCTTCCCCGCGCTGAATAAGGCCATCGACGACGCGGATCTGGACACCATCAGGGNNGCGACCAATTCGGCGCTGGGCGAAGCACTGGGCCAGCTTTATGTCGCGAAATATTTCACTCCCGACATGAAGGCCTCGACGCTGCGTGAGGTACACGACATCGAGGCGGCGATGGGCAAGGACATCGACCAGATCGACTGGATGAGCCCGGAGACGAAGGTCAAGGCGAAGGAGAAGCTGCACGCGGTGGCCGACAAGATCGGCTATCCGGACAAGTGGCGGGACTACTCCAAACTGGAGATGAAGCCGGACGACGCGCTGGGCAACTCCATCCGGTCGCGAGAATTCGAGGTCGACTACCAGCTGAACAAGATTGGCAAGCCGGTGAACCGTCAGGAATGGCAGATGACACCGCCGACGGTGAACGCGTACTACGATCCGTCGATGAATGACATTAACTTCCCTGCGGGCATTCTGCAGCCGCCGTTCTACGACAAGGATGCGACGGATGCCGCCAACTACGGGCACATTGGCGCCGTGGTGGGCCACGAGCTGACGCACGGATTCGACGATCAGGGAGCGAAGTTCGACGCCAAAGGCAATCTGCACGACTGGTGGACGACGGCGGACGAGAAGAATTTTGAGCAGCGGACCGATTGCATCGCGAATGAGTACAGCCAGTTCACCGCAGTGGACGACCTGAAACTGAACGGCAAGCTGACTCTGGGCGAGAACACAGCGGACAACGGCGGTCTCCGCCTGGCTTACATCGCTCTGATGGCAAGGCTGGCGGAGGGTAAGCCTTCAGTGGATACCGCTGAGCAGAAGTCGGAGGCTTCGCTGACGCCGGAGCAGCAGTTCTTCCTTGGCTTTGCACAGAACTACTGCAGCAACGCGCGACCGGAATTCCTGCGCATGATCGCCCAAACCGATCCGCATTCTCCCGATCCTCTGCGCGTTCGCGGTGTAATTGTAAACATGCCGGAGTTCGCGCATGCGTTCGGCTGCAAGGCTGGACAGCCGATGGCGCCGATGAAAAGCTGCCGGGTCTGGTGAGACAGCTATAAGTCATTTTGATGAGAGTTATAACGCGATAGTAGTATAGTGCCGGGACTTAAGTAACTCTTTTGTTGAGGTCATAAGTAGTTATTTCTGTTGTCCGGAATTAATACTTTCGTGTCGTTTTGGGCCTGCCAAGTCTGGAAATCTTTGTGAATTTTGCAATCCCACTTTCGAGGTAGTCTCGGGCTGCGTCGAATGACGCCACGAGGAAAAAGCCCGATGAAAAAGACATTTCGCGTTGCTGTTCTGTCCACCGCCCTTGCTCTTTGCGCCGCACCGATGTTTGCCGATCCGGGTGGCAACGATCCGCCGCCTCCGAACCAGGGTCAGGGCGGCACCAACGCCGTGACGGCAGGCAGCATCATCCTGGCGATTTTGACCAGCATCGCCGGCTAGGTCCGGACACAAGCGAGTCCGCCTCGCGCGCTCCATGGATTTCTGCGATCCGCGGAAGTCCGTGGAGTGGCGTATCTTAGGGGTTTGAGCGGACCGATGCACTTTACAGCGCTAACCATTTTCTACTGGGCTGAGGCGGTCGTCGTCGACCTGATCGTGCTGTTTGTGCTGTTCTATCGCCATCGCTGGCGCCAGTTTCCGGTCTTCACATTCTGGCTGATTTTCATGGTAGTCCGGTCCATCGCCCTGATGGTCCTGTACGCGCACGGCTTAAGACGCGGCTACACCGTAACTTACCTGATCTGTCTGGTCGTCGACTTCGGGTTCCAGTTGGGGATTGTGGTGGAGATCGCACGCATCGTCCTGCGCCCCACGGGAACCTGGGTCCGGGACGCGCGCGCCCAATTTGTCACCGGAGGCCTGGCGGGGTTCGCCATGGCTGCCGTTTTCGCCTGGTGGATCACGCCGCCCGCCCCCAACGCGCGACTGATGTGGCAGGTGCGAGGGAACCTGTTCACCTCTTTGGTGATCTGTGAGCTATTCGTAGTTATGACGATGGCGGCCAATCGGGTCGGCCTGGGGTGGCGGAGTCACGTGATGGCCATTGGTCAGGGGTTAACTGCCTGGAGTACGCTCATGGTCTTGAAAACCGCGGTGGAGAGCTACCTGGGGACGCAGCGCCACTACCTTCAGCTTGAACAAATCCGCTATCTAACCTATCCTGCGGCAATTTGCTGGATCACTGTGCAACTTTGGCGCGATGAACCCGATCGCAAGCCAATTTCGTCCGATTTACATGAATATATCCTTGCGCTCCACAGGAAGGTCGCGTACGATCTTCGGAGAATTGACGCTCGACATTAGTGGTCCTGTCGCGTTGGATTTGGGAGCCCGGTGCTCCTCTGATAGAAAGGCCATTCCGTGCTGGCTTACCTCCTCCTGGGTGCAGTTGTAGGTTGTCTGATCGCGGCTGCCGTCAAAGGCCAGTGGTCGGCCATTCGCGTCGACCGGCGCAACTGGCAGGATCTGGTGTCACAGCTTAAGCGAATCGAGTTCCAGCGCGTCACCTCCGTCGCGCGTGACTATCTGGAACCCAAAGAAGGACAAATCTCCCTGGAGCCGACCGACATGTGGCTCATGCTGGGGGGGCGCGAGGGTCTGCACCGCATGCGGGAAAACGCAAAGCTGATGCTGGTGCTGGCGGCCCATGCGCAACAGTGGAATTTCGACGAAGGCGTCATTGTCACCGAGCGCATGCGCCGTGACGCGGTCCGCCTGCGCAGTGCCATCCGCCGCATCGAGCTGGCCCTGACTTTCCACTTTGTGCTGCGCCGCTCCACTACTCTGATTCCCTTCTATCTCCATGAGGCAGCGTCGTCCTACTACCTTATGCGGCAGCGGCTTCTGGCCCTTTATCAGACCAGCCACGCCGGACTCTATCCGCAGCTCGCCGAAATTCTCTAAGTCCCGGTCTTCCGGCTTGTATTGCCGTGCGCTCGCTCTGCCGCGGTATTCGCGGCAGGCTTCGCCGCGCTTGTATCTACGGCGCTGTCGCCAAAGTCCCTCGCGCCGTATTCGTAGTCGGTCCCGCCTTCATAGTCCTTCTTCTCCTCCGGCAGGTGCCGGCGCTCGTCTTCATTGAGTCCCCACCCCTGCTGATGCGCGTTTTCGCCTGAGACCTTCCGCGTGTACTCCGAAAATCCGCGGGGTTCCGGGTTCGGTTTCGATTCGGGCATACCATACCCCCTTTTGTTTTGAGATGGGTCGACGAGGATGCGCGATGGCCCGGCGTAATTTTGTGAAACCGCCCGCTCTGGACAACTTCCTGGAGCTGGTCTGCCCTCCGACAAAGGAAGAGGAGATGCTATGGCAGATCAAAGCAAAAAAGAATCGGGAACCGGAGAGGCGCCGAGGAACGAGCCGGTGGTCATGGATGCGATCCGGCACGTGGGACCGACCCTGGAAGCGGAGGGAATATTTTTGCCGACCGGGGAACTGCCGGAGAACCGCATCGAGGCGGAAGGGCTGACGGACATCAATATCCGCGCCGCGACAGAGGATGAGTACGATCGCGAGGCGGAAGCGATGGGTGCCGAGCGGCTGCAGACGCGGTTGCCCGGCGATACCAGTTCCGATCCCCACACCGATACGGTGGCCGACAACGCCGCGACGATGGACACGGATCGCAAGCCGCGTCGCAAAGGCCGCGCAGCGTAGACGGTCGACGGAAGGATACCCGCGAAATTGCCCGCTGGGCAGGAAGCCTCAGGTGCGCAGTTTTCCGCCCTGTGCCTCGATCGCGGCAACAACCTGCTGCGACCAGCGCTGCACTTCTTCTTCGCGCAGGGTCCGCTCGTGCGACTGAAAGACCACGCGCAGCAGGAGCGAGTAGTGTTGCGCCGGCGTGAGTTTCCCTTTCGGGTCGCGAAGGACTTCTTTCGCCTCGAAGCGGCGCAATTCCGGAATGGCAAGAGCCTCAAGGGCGCCGGCGAGGCGAGCCCACAAGACAGCGTCGGGTAGGATCACGGAGAAATCGCGCCGCACGGGCTGGTAGCGGGACAGCTCTTCAATGATTGGCTGGCGCAACGCCTGTTTATAGAGGCGATCGAGCCACACTTCGCCGATCCAGACGGCCTGCTTGAGCTTGCGACGCTCGGCTTCTGCGGGATGGATTTGGCCGAACCAGCCCATCGTCGCGCCGTCGAGTACAGCGCGCGCGCTGCGGCCTGGGTGCAGCCACGCCGGTATGAGCCCGGAGTCCGCGGGGAAGCGATCGAAATAGATGGAACGTGCCGTGAATTTGCCGAGCAGCGTTTCGGCGAGCCCCTTCAGGTCGCAAAAATCGGCAAGTTGCGAGCCGAAGGCGGCGCCTGTCGCTCCAAATCCAAGCGAAGGACGCTCGTCGACACGTTCCGGCCCGCCGCTGAAGACAGTGCCCATCTCGAACAGCGCGGCGCCTTCGACGTCGCGGCTGATGTTGAGCGCGAGCATGTCGAGCATGCTGGGTAACAGGGACGG
Organism: Acidobacterium sp.; assembly: GCA_003152595.1. GTDB lineage: Bacteria > Acidobacteriota > Terriglobia > Terriglobales > Acidobacteriaceae > Palsa-343. Next base: position 10,330 of record PMAM01000287.1, on the reverse strand, counting down.
GCGCAGCATGCCGGCTTCTTCGCTGAGCGGATTGTCGAGCGCGACGAACGCACCTGGCTCGCGCACGAAGTAGGCCGCATCGTCGGCTGAACAAAAGCTTGAGGAGATGGCCTCGTTCCAGCCGAGCGCGAGCAGGGTGCCGCGCACAGCGCGCTCTTTCTCGACCCACGGCAGCTCGACCACGCTTCCCGCAAAGGTGGGCAGCGTGTTTTTGAAGCGGTTGTAGCCGTAGACGCGAGCGATCTCTTCGATCAGGTCGATCTCGCGTTCGAGATCAAGCCGCCAACTCGGCAGCGTGACGGAGTAGAGCCCGTTGGCATGGCGCGCGTCCGGTGCGGCCAGCGAAGCTTCTCCCAAAACTGCGCGCGATGGATCCAGATCCTGCGTTGACGCGGCCGCGGCGTCCGTTGCGTGTTTCTGCTCTTCCACTCCGCAGCCAAGTCGCGCCAGGATGTCCACGGCCATCGGAGCCGTGATGCCGGCCGGATCTTCCGTTGGTCCGAGCATGCGCTGCACTTCGCTCAGGCTGAACGTGACGCTGGGACGCTTCGCGGTGCGTGCGACGGCTTCCGGGATGACCACGTCGACGAGTTCGCCCTCGGGATGTCCGCCAACCTCGAGGATGATCTGGCTGACCAGCGCCGAGGCGACCGGAGGCGCGTTGAAGTCGGCGCCGCGCTCGAAGCGATGCGAAGCGTCCGTGTGCAGCAAGTGGCGCCTGGAGCTGCGCCGCACGACGCCGGGATCGAACCAGGCGGCTTCGACGAGGATGTTCTTCGTCTCGGGCGTGATCATTGTGTCCCAGCCGCCCATGACGCCGGCGAGACCGACGGCTTTCTTCTCGTCGGCGATGACGAGGTCATCGGGATCGAGCGTGCGCTCCACTCCGTCCAGGGTGCGCAGCTTCTCGCCTTTACGCGCGCGGCGGACGATGATGCCGCCTTCGAGCTTGTCGAGGTCAAAGACGTGCGTGGGCTGGCCAATGGCGAGCGTGCAGTAATTCGTGGCGTCGACCGCGTTGGAGATGGGTTTCTGCTCGAGCAGACGGAAGCGCTCGGCGACGATGCCGGTGGAAGGAACGATCTTCACATCGCGCAGCACGCGCGCGGTAAAGCGGCCGCAGAGTTTTGACTCTTCGATGGAGACGGGCACGGAGCGTGCCGCGGACTTTGATGCAGACAGCTCCGCATTTAGGGGCTTGAGATCCAGCCCATAGATGGTCGCCGCCTCTCGCGCGATGCCGTAGTGGTTCATGGCATCGACGCGGTTGGTCGTGATGTCCATCTCGAACAGCGCGCCGAACTCGCCGAGGTCGAAGACGCCTTCGACGGCAATGCCACGGAGGGTGAGGTCGTCGGCGAGCTGACGGTCGGAGACGGTGAGGCCGGTAACGTATTCGTGCAACCAGGAGCTGAGAATTCTCATGCGAATTGCTCCAGGAAGCGGAGATCACCGGAGTAGAGCAATCCAATATCCCCGATGCCGTACTTCATCATCGCAATGCGGTCGATGCCCATCCCGAAGGCGAAGCCGCTGATCTTCTTCGGGTCGTAGCCGGGTTGTTTGCCCTGAACGAATCCGAAGACCGCGGGGTCGACCATGCCGCAGCCGAGCAATTCGATCCAGCCGGAGTACTTGCACTTGCGGCAACCCGAGCCGCCGCAGAAGGGGCAGCTGATCTGCACGTCGGCGCTGGGTTCGGTGAAGGGGAAGAACGACGGGAAGAAGCGCGTCTTCACGCTCGAGCCGAAGAAGGCCTTCATCGCGAAGTCGAGCGTGCCCTTGAGGTCGCCGAAGGTGATATTGGTGTCGACGCAGAGGCCCTCCACCTGGTGGAAGATCGGGTAGTGCGTCGCGTCGGCCGCGTCGTTGCGGTGGACCTTGCCGGGGATGACGATGCGCAGCGGCGGCGGCTGCTGCTCCATCGTGCGAATCTGCACGGGCGAGGTGTGGGTGCGCATCAGCAGGCGATCGCGCAGAGGCTTACGCTCCTGGCCGGCGACGACGAGCGTGTCCTGCGTGTCGCGCGCGGGGTGGCCGGGGGGAAAGTTGAGCGACTCGAAGTTGTAGTAGTCGGTCTCGATCTCAGGCCCGACGCCGACCGAGTAGCCCATGCGCTGAAAGACGGAGACGATCTCGTTCCAGGTTTTGATCAGCGGATGTTCGGCTCCCAGCTTGCGGCGCGTGCCAGGCAGGGTGATGTCGATGGCCTCGGCGTCGAGTTCACTGGCGGCAGGGCCGTCGCCGGCCATTTCCAGGAGCCGCTCGATCTCCGCCTTGAGCGCATTGAAGCGCTGGCCGATCTGCTTCTTCGCTTCCGGCGGCGCGGATTTCAGCCAGGCGTCGCTGATCAGCTTGAGGCGGCCCTGTTTGCGGCCGAGCCAGGCGAGCCGGAACTGCTCTTTATCCTCAGCGGAGTGGAGGGAGACAGCGGTTTTTTCGACCTCGCGTGCGACCTCGGCAAAGGCCCGATCCAGCTCCGCGTCGCTATAACCGCCGAGCGGCGGAATCTCGTTCTCCTGCATGATTCTTTTGAGGATAAATCAGGGCGAGGGTGAACAGGGCGAAGGATCGACTGTGCCGAAGGGCACCGGGAGGCCGCGAGGAACTTAGGCCGGAACTGAAATCTCGGTGACCCGGGTTGTCGGTTCCGGAACCGGTTCTCCATCCGCCCGCAGACCTTCGATGTGGAACTCGATCCCTTCCCGCATGAGTTGCTCGGTCTCCTCGAAGGTCGCTCCGGCGACGCCGAGCCCCGGTAAATCGGGAGCGTAAGCGCTCCAGCCGGTGTCAGTTCTCTCGAAAACGACCGCGTATCCCGTCATTTGAGACCCGCCTGCTTCAGTATATTGTTATACGTTCCCTTGGCCATATCAACCGAAGGGTGTCCGGCGACCGTGACTTTGCCCGGTTTTGATGGGTGCTTGAACTGACGATGGCTTCCTCTTTGCGCAGCGAGGTACCAGCCATCCCGTTCAATCAACTGAATCACATCACGGACTTTCATATCGCCCAACGAACAGATGGTTTTACGGTATCAAGCCCCGCAGATTCCAACATCGACGATTCGCATCAGGGCTAAACTTAGGTCATGATCCGCAGCTACCAGGGCGTTACGCCGACCATCCCCGCCACCTGTTATGTCGACCTCTCCGCGCAGGTCATCGGCGACGTTGTCCTGGGCGAGCATTCCAGCGTGTGGATGAACGCCGTCCTTCGCGGCGACGTGCACTCGATCCGCATCGGCGCCCACTCCAACGTGCAGGACTGCGCCGTGCTGCACGGGCAGCGCTACAAATATCCGGTGATCGTCGGCGACTGGGTCACCATCGGCCACAACGCCACGGTCCACGGCTGCGTCATCGAAGACGTCTGCCTCATCGGCATCGGCTCGACGATCCTGAACAACGCGCGTATCGGCGAAGGCTCGATCATCGCCGCTGGCGCTGTGATCCCGGAAGGCATGATCGTGCCTCCGCGATCGCTGGTCGCCGGCGTTCCGGGGAAGATCCGGCGCGACCTCACCTCGGAGGATCGCGAGGACATCCTGATGTACGCGCGGAATTACCTCGACTACACGAAGATCTACCTCGAGGAGTCCAGGCCCGCGCCCATCCGGGGATTCATCGAAGAGATGAAGATTGCGAAGTAGCTGCGCCTTCCGGCGCTGGAGCTCCCCTTTACCGAACTCTCCGGCTCGGGGGAGAATAGCAGTGAGGTCAACAACGGTCCTATGCCCCTTTCCGGCGAAGCCATTCGCATTATGAACCTGGTGGACGACGCGGCGACGACGATGCGCCGCATTCTCACCCTCGTACCCTTGATCCCGCCCGAAGAACGCAAGCGCGTGAGCGAATATCTAAAGGCTTCCGAGCCGAATGCCGAGCAGGTGCAGGCGGCCCTGGCGCCTACGAAGTAGCAACTTCTCCGGGTTCCTTCGAAACTGCGGAGCGGGCGGAGGCTGTTTCTGAGTCTTCCAGTTCCTCTCCGAAGCTCTGGTGATCGCCGAAGCCGGCGGCGCACTGGGAATCCTGCTGGCGTATCTGGTTTCGTTCAGCGTGGGCAGCATCACCTTTTACAGCGCGATCGCCCAGCATGCCCACGATGCCGACATCCGCCTGTTGATATCCCCGTTCTCGGTGCTCCTGGCGACGGTGATTCCGGGGGTTGTTGAGCTGGTAAACGGGATGATTCCGGCGGTCCGGGCGGCCAACCTCGATCCGATTGAAGCGTTGCGCTATGAGTAACGGTCTCGGGGGGTATCGGCGTCCCGCCTTGCGAGACTGCCCATAAATGGACAGTCAGAGCCTCCATTTGCAGGCTCTTTTTGGCTGCATTTTGAACGTTTTGGCGATTTCCGGTAAGGCCTCTATGGATTTTGGAAGCGGCGGAAGATGACGGGTACCGGGCCTGATTATCATCCTCCCCTGCCAATGACCGTCTGATCAATAGGTTATCCGGTCATTCCCATTTTCGGTAACCGTCGTGACCCCCCTATGAAAAAAAAGGTTGACCCGATTTCCGCCGGAAGGTATTTTCAAACTGTTGATTTTGACCTTCCGGACCCGCCGTCCTGTATCGCAATCCGGTTAGCAGAAGAGGAATCACTTCCCAGAGCGCACGCTCTCTCCTCTGCACGACTCGGCGACGATTCGGCAAGTTGAAAGAGACGAATCCGCACTTTGCACGTTTTTCAGAAGAGGAAAAGGTGATCGAAATTCCCGGCTGGTGCGTCTAATTATGTAGCTTCCGGGATCCCCTTCTTCCAGGAAACCTGCTTTGGGCCGGCATTGGTTCAGGGTTTTTCTGTGATCGAAAGCGGTCGGACAACAAACTAGTCAAAAGCAAGGAGACATTTTCATGCGTTCAGAATTGATTTTTGGTGCCCTCACTCATGTCAGCAATCGTTATCAGTTATGCCAGCTCGCTTCCAAGGCGACCCGCAAGCTGCACAAGCCCAATACGCGGCTGCAGGACACAATGAACGACGTGCTCGTCCGCTTCCGGGATTCCAGCCCGGCGGCGGCCGCGTCAGTCGCTCGTCAGGAACCTGTTGCCATCTCGCAGCACCCGCAGCGCCGCGCCGCTTAGTGCCGGCGTGCGCTGCCCCGGGTGCGGCGTGTGGCCTTCCGCCTCTCCCTCCATCGGTTAACATAGAGCCTGACACCCCGCTCCTCTGACTCCTCCTTCCCGCTTCAAAATCCCTCCTCGAAAGCTCACCGCAGGTGACTGATGACCATCGCAGAACTCAAAGAAAAAAACATTACTGAACTCAGCCGCATCGCGCGCACCCTTGAAATCCCCGGCTCCAGCGGCCTGCGCAAGCAGGACCTGATCTTCAAGATCCTGCAGGCGCAAAGCGAAAAAGAAGGGCACATCTTCGCCGAAGGCGTACTGGAAATCCTTCCCGATGGCTACGGCTTCCTGCGCTCCCCGGATTACAACTACCTCCCCGGCCCCGACGACATCTACGTCTCCCCCTCGCAGATCCGCAAGTTTGACCTGAAGACCGGCGACACCATCAGCGGCAACGTCCGTCCGCCCCACGAAGGCGAAAAATACTTCGCGCTGGTCAAGATCGAAGCCATCAACTTCGAGTCGCCGGAAGAAACCCGCAACAAGATCCTGTTCGACAACCTCACGCCGCTCTATCCGCAGGAGCGCGTCAAGATGGAGACGGTTCGCGAGAACATCAGCGGCCGGGTCATGGATATACTGACGCCGATCGGCAAAGGCCAGCGCGGCCTGATTGTCGCTCCTCCGCGCACCGGTAAGACGATGCTGTTGCAGTCCATCGCTAACTCCGTCACCACCAATCACCCGGAAATCGTGCTCATCGTATTGCTCATCGACGAGCGCCCGGAAGAAGTCACAGACATGCAGCGCTCAGTGAAGGGCGAGGTCATCAGCTCGACGTTCGATGAGCCGGCCGCCCGCCACGTCCAGGTCGCCGANNGTCGAGCACAAGCGCGACGTCGTCATCCTGCTCGACTCCATCACTCGCCTGGCGCGCGCCTACAACACCATCGTGCCGCCCTCGGGCAAAGTCCTTTCCGGTGGCGTGGACTCCAACGCGCTCCAGCGGCCGAAGCGCTTCTTCGGCGCCGCCCGCAATATCGAAGAAGGCGGCTCGCTGACGATCATCGCCACCGCACTGGTCGACACCGGCTCCCGTATGGACGAAGTCATCTTCGAAGAGTTCAAGGGTACCGGCAACATGGAAATCATTCTCGACCGGAAGCTCGTCGACAAGCGCGTCTTCCCGGCCATCGACATCCAGCGCTCCGGCACCCGTAAGGAAGAGCTGCTCATCCCGAAAGACGAGTTGCAGAGGACCTGGGTTCTGCGCAAGGTGCTCAACCCNNATGGAGTTGCTGGTCAGCCGGCTGGAGAAGGTCCGCAATAACGCTGAATTCCTGGTGAACATGAATCAGCTGTAGCGGCTCGGCTGCCCGGCGGAGACAAGCGAAGCGTTTGTCTCCCTTCCAATATCACAAGAAAACAGGAATCCTGCACAGGACCACGACCTGGGTCCTGCGCTACCGTCTGGAAAAGTGGTGACACCATCTCGCCCGACTTTGCCTTATTCTGAGATGGAAGACCGGAGCCACACCCCCATGGCGCAACCGCGCTTTCTGCCAGGAAGCGACTCTTTTGCCGCAACTGCCGCCCCCGATGGCCGCTATGGGGCGTTTTTCGATGACGATGGCGAGTCGGCGTACTTCTATGCGCTCGACCTCGACTCCGACGACCTGATTCTCGATGCCGTCCGCGTCTACGATAAGGCTCGCTATCCGCACCGTAGTCGGCACACATCCTTGTCCATCGAATGGTCGCCGGATGGGCACAAGTGCGCGCTGCTGCTCGATGGCGTGCCCCAGGCTGCCTTCGACTTTGAAGTTCAGCAGGGATTCTCGCGCAACAGCCTGCCGGCGCCGATCCGCCCCAGCCGTAACAGCTGGCCTGCGTCGGACCATGCCTGGTCGGATACCGTCGTGGACTGGTTGGACCTGCGCAAGTCTGCGTAGGGGCTAATAGGCCTGCAGCGGCTCGATAGGCAGCCGCACCTGGAAACACGTTTCGCCCGGCTGCGATTCCACGTGGATGTAGCCGCGATGCTGCCGCACAACGCGCTGTGCAGTATCGAGGCCCAGGCCCAGGCCGTCGCCCGGAGCCTTGGTCGTAAAGAACGGCTCGAAGATACGCGCCTGGATCTCCGCCGGGATTCCCGGCCCGCTATCCCAGATCTCAACCACGACAAAATCCCCGGAAAGCTGCGCGCTCAGCACGATTTTGCCAACGTCGTGCATGGCATCCAGCGCGTTTTCCAGCAACGCCATCCATACCTGGTTCAATTCGCTGGCATACGCCGAGATGCGCGGCAGGTCCGCCGCGTAGCGTCGCTCGATCTGCACCTTGTCGAGGCGAGATTGCAGCATCGCCAGTGTCGTCTCCAGCGATTGCGGAAGGTCGATCTCCTGGATCGGCGCCTGGTCCATCCACGAGTAGTCCTTGACCGCGCGAATCAGATCGAAGATGCGATTCGTCGAGTCCAGCATCGCCTGCGCCATCCGCTCCGTCCGCGCTGTCGAGGCAAACTGCGAGAGAATGACGTCCAGATGCTGCCCGGCGAGTAGTTCCGACAGCTCGTCGAGGTTCTCCGTCATGATGCCCAGCTCTGCCAGATCGGGCGCAACTTGCCAGGTCTTCTGCACCCCATGCTCGCGTAGCCAGCGCTGCAGCTGATCCTCGCGCTGCGCCTGCATGACGGAATCGATCGCGCGATGTTTCGCCTGCTCCTCCATGCGACTGCGCCACGAGCGGATCTTCTCCAGGTGGATGCCGTCGAGACAGAGGCCGCCCAGCAGGAACTTCTGATGTCCGTAGGTCTGCAGCTCTTCAATCAGCCCCGAGGCGGCACGCTGCGCCGCCGACGCCGGATTATTCAGCTCGTGCGCCAGATTCCCGGCCAGCTTGCCCAGCGCGTTCAGCTTCTCCGTCTGCTGTTCCAGACGCGTCATCTCACGCACGCGGTCCAGCAACACCGAGACGGAGCGCTGCGCCATGGACGGGATCGCCTGCAGCATTTCCGGAAAGACCTCGCGATCGATCTGCAGGGCCCACATATCTGTCGCGGCAAACCCCTGGCCGCCGTGCGTCTTCATGCGCGAAAACGGAAGCACGCCCGTGATCTGCCCCGCGCGCCCAACGAACAGCGCCAGGCCACCCTGCGAGCGACGCACGTGCGCCTCGCCCTTCAGCAGGATCCACATCTTCGTCGCTGGATCGCCCTCTCGGAAGACCAGGGTGCCCGCAGACACGCACACTTCGTCGCCATGTGTAGCCAGCCACGTGAGTTCGTTGTCCGTGAGGCCCTGCAGGGTTGGTACGCGCTTTAGCGCCTCCACAATCTCAGGCAGAGGCGTTTTCAGCGGCTCCCCGACCGGAGCAGTGGGTGAAACCGGCACATCCGTGACTGTCGTCAACTCCATAAGCCCTCCTGGGGGATGCCCAAACGCGTTCGCGGCTGGCGTGAGGGAAGGGGTGCCCAATATAACGATGCTAAATGACTGACTCCTGGGGCGTGCTTTTTGTGACTAATTGGCGTGCGGCCGATGTGCCTCGGCCTGCCGGCGCGGCGTTTTGTCGATCAGCGCGTTGAGCCGGTCCGCCTCCACCGGTATTCGCGAGCGCAGCATCGCGCTCCCGTCCTCATCCAATAACAGCACCACAAATTCGGCCGCCGGAATGTGAAATTTCGCCCGTACATCCTTCATCTGATCGCCGCTCAGGATCGTGTACGGCGAATCCGACGGTGTAGAAACATTATGGCCATCCGGCACGATCGGTGCGAACAGCACAAAGCGGTCCATCATGTCGTCGGCGGCCTCATCGAGCAGCGATACCTGGCGCTTCAGCCGCGCATCGTCTCCGTTCGCGCTGAAAACCAGCAGCGGCCGGTAGCAGTCCTTCATCGCGTCCAATGTCTTCGGCACCACGGCGCAGGTCAGCTTCGCCTGAGCATACCCTCCGCCGCTCAGCGTTGCCATGACCACTGCGACGATTAAAATGCGTCCACCCATGAGAACCTGACTCTGCGCCCGGCGCCCGGTGCCCTGTCTTATTACACGTTCACGGTTTCCGATGCAGCCGCCGGTTGTGGCACGCCGTCCTTCACCACAACGGGATCGAGGAACGGCATCGCCGCCCGCAGCCCCGCGCCCACTTCTTCCACCAGCAGCCCGGCTTCCTTCTTCCGCATTTCGGTGAAATTCTTTCGCCCCGTCTTGTTCTCTTCGATCCACTTCTTCGCAAACGTGCCGTCCTGAATCTCGGAGAGCAGCTTCTTCATCTCGGCGCGCGTCTGATCCGTAACAATGCGCGGACCCGCGGTGTAGTCGCCGTATTCCGCTGTATCGGAGATCGAATAGCGCATATAGGCCAGGCCGCCGCGATACATCAGGTCCACGATGAGCTTCAGCTCGTGCAGGCACTCGAAATACGCTATCTCCGGCTGATAACCGGCCGCCACCAGAGTGTCGAACCCGGCCTTGACCAGCGCCGACGTGCCGCCACACAGCACTGCCTGCTCGCCAAAGAGGTCGGTTTCGGTTTCCTCCGCGAACGTCGTCTCCAGAACACCGCCGCGCGTTCCGCCGATGCCTTTCGCGTAGGACAATGCCAGCTCCTTCGCCTTGCCCGACGAGTTCTGTTCCACCGCGATCAGACACGGCACGCCGCCACCTTCGATGAAGACCTCGCGCACGCGGTGGCCAGGACCCTTCGGCGCGACCATCGAAACATCGACTTCGGCCGGAGGCTTGATTTGCCCGAAGCGAATGTTGAAGCCGTGCCCGAACATGATGGTCTTGCCCTTCTTCATGTGCTGGGCAATTTCTTTGGCATAGGTCTCGCCCTGCGAGTGGTCCGGCGTCAGGATCATAATCACGTCGGCCCACGCCGCGGCGTCGCTCACCGACGTCACCTGCAGGCCGGCCTTCTTCGCCTTGTCCGCGGACTTGCTCGTTGCCGGCAGCCCCACGCGCACATCCACGCCGGAGTCCTTGAGGTTCAGCGCATGCGCGTGCCCCTGGGAGCCATAGCCAATGACCGCAACCTTCTTTTGCTGGATCAGCGACAAATCTGCGTCGCCATCGTGATACGTCTTCGCTGCCATTCTGTCCTCGTTTCTGGGATGATCTGATCCGAAGCGCCGTGGAGGGAACTCGGTCCTGCCTTATGGGCGCTACTCGCTATACGCTTCCTAAACTCTAATAGCTAAACTCTGTTCGTCAGTCCCCAAACCCAGTCTCCTCCGCCATCAGCACAT
>PMAM01000205.1:14102-18390 GCA_003152595.1 Acidobacterium sp. | reverse complement strand
ATGCCGTCGCGCGCGTCCTCACCCCTGGCTCCCAACCGTGACTTAGGTACCGCGCACGACGACCTCATGCAATGTTGTCAAGTTTGTAAACCTCGCTACCGGTATAAATATACTTGACACACCACAGTTCTTTTGTTAAAGTCGTTTACATGAAAGACGAGAAGATTCCAAAGAGTTTAATGCAGGCCATCCGGTACTTCTCCAATCCTGACATTTGCGTGGAGTTCGTGGCTGCGATGCGTTGGCCTGACGGCGCTGTCTGCCCTTGGTGTGATTCGCAGAACAATGGATTCCTGAAGACTCGTCGCATCTGGAAGTGCCGCGATTGCCGGAAGCAGTTCAGCGTGAAGCAGGGCACCATCTTTGAGGATTCCCCAATTCCGCTGGATAAATGGCTCACTGCCGTATGGCTCATCGTGAACTGCAAAAACGGCATTAGTTCTTATGAGATCTCACGCAACCTGAAGCTCACCCAAAAATCGGCTTGGTTTGTTCTGCATCGGGTGCGTCTGGCTCTGCGCAACGGATCGCTTGAGAAGATGGGTAATGACGGAAGCCCGGTAGAGGTGGACGAAGCATTCATCGGCGGGAATCCGAAGTTTATGCACGCATCGCGACGCAACAAACTGTCGATCAAGCGCGGCATCAACGCCGACCACAAGACCGCTGTGATGGGGATGCTGGACCGTGAGACTCGGCAGGTTCGGGCGAAGCTGATTCCAGATGTGACTCGCGAGACTCTACAGAACGAAATCCTCCGCGAAATCGAGCGCGGTGCCACCGTCTACACTGACGGCGCAACTGGCTATGACAATCTGGCCCGGAAAGAATTCGTTCATGAAACCGTGAACCACATGGAAGAGTACGTGCGCGGTCAGGTCCACACTCAGAGCATCGAGAACTTCTGGAGTCTTCTGAAGCGTGGACTCAAGGGTACATACGTTGCGGTCGAGCCGTTCCACCTCTCGCGCTACCTTGATGAGCAGGTCTTTCGCTTCAACAACCGTGCGACCAAAGACAATCCCCTGGATGATGCAGATCGCTTCATGCTGGCAGTATCGCAAATCAGCGGAAAACGGCTGACCTATGCAGACCTGACCGGCAAGGTGGAGGAAACGGAACCCTTCTAACGCTCCCTGGAAGAAGCGGCAAAAACGCGGTAAGCGGTAGGGTCCTGCCAGTTTCTTGGCGGAAGGCAGCAGGACGCGGGACAATGCGTGCTCCCAGACAGGAGTATACGCCCCATGTCCGCTCAAAATCCGCCCGTAATCCACCCCTCCGACGAAAGTCTCCCCACCTATGTTTTAGTGGTTTATCCTTCTTGGACCATGAAATATGCGCTTACTACCCTCGCCAACGTTCTCATATTGCTGCTCGGGATAACGATTGGTCTTTTGCTGGCCCCCAAACTGGAAAAGAGGGTATCTGCGCAGCAGGCTCAGCCCGCTGCATCTCCTGCCCCTAGCTGCGTCTCCAGCGCAACAGTGGAGTGCCTCACTCCCATCATGACCGTTCGCTCTGCGGGAATCGGCATATTACTGAGCAATCAGATATCTGCCGATCACGCGACGGTGAATGGATACGACCTTCTAAAACTTGATAACAATATTATTAGCGCCTTGATCCAAGCGCATATTTTGACTCCAGTTCAGGCACAGTCCCTGGCAGAGGCATCGCTTGCCGACAAGCAAATTCGTTATCAGCCCGCAGCACCGCCACCAGCCCCAGCAACCACTCCGCCAAAGAAGTAAATATATGAAACCATACGCGACAATACTCCTCATTGCGCTTGGATTCGTCCCCGCACTCGCTCAGAATAGACAGGACAACCAGCCTACTCTGTCCCGTCGGGATAATGCCACAGGGATGCCCTCCTTCTTCTCGTACAATTCAGACCTGCTGACGGCACCGCATACCTCGGTGATACCGACAGAAATCCCGACCCAGTTCAACGAGGGTGCGATAACGGCTGAGGAGCAATTTCATGATAAGGAAATCACTGACATCACCGCGCGCATAGCGGTTATTGAGGAGAGTACCAACTTTGCCCGCGGTGCGATATGGGCGATAGGAATAGTGTTTTTTGCCATTGTCGGCCTGTTGGGGGTTTTCTGGAAGAGTATCGCTCGCGTAGTCGTATCCGAGGCCTATCCCCGCATTCTCAATCACTAGTTTCAACAAGTACCTAGACCCGATCTTTCTTGCCGGAGGGCCTTCTCTTCTCAGCGTCGATGCGCTTCTGAAGTTCCGTTTTCGACACTTTCAAAATATCCTTCATCGCATGAGTGAATCGCGTGAACTCTGGCGTGTCGGGTGGTGTCTTCATGCGCCCATCATAGCGCAGTCGCAGCATGAGCAGCAGAAGACTTCACATGCTTGGCCGCAGTTCCATTCGGAGCACTCACAATCGCATCTACTTCACGAATGAAAACATCGGTATCGGCAAAATAATTCGGAAATGCCCTCTTTAGATTTCGAGTCCTCGCGGTGGACACCAAAACCGCGTCAGAGTTTCCTTGCGTCTCAGCCTGATAGTATGCCGCCAGCGCTTCGGGGGCTTCGTCTGCACGAAACCCGGTAATGAGAATTGTGCTTGCCTCGTTCTCTCCAATTTGAATCTGGAGCAGGACAGTATCTGGCCGTTGCTGTTGAACTTGCTTCAGACCCAGTACTTCCGCATAGCTTTTGTAGGACTTAAGTTTGCTGGTAACCTGCAAACTCTCTTTGAGGTGGCAAATCTCCTGTAGCAATTCTCGCCCCTCGGGGACACCAGGCACAGGAGCTGTATGTTCCTTAGCTGCAAATGCGCAACTTATGAGAACGAAAAATCTCTCCCATTCCGCTTGCCCGTGGCTGGATTTGAGCGCCTGCTTCGTAAATAAATCGACAGTTTCGAGCGCTGTTGCCCACGCATGTTGCAAGGCGGTCCTACACTGAATTTCGACACGCATGTCGTTGTAGGCTGCCGCTGTGGCGCTGCTGTATTTGTAAATGAGGTGGTGGCTCCGGTAGCCGGATGCCTTCGGGTGCGAGACATAATCTTTCTCGTAATCAAACTTGTGCTGAAATTCGCGCGCCTTGTAGACGTTGAGCAGATCATTCAATTCCTCAACTGTCCCCATAATCGCCCGGCATCCTGCGATGTCCTGCATAGTGTTGAGCTTCATGTGTGGCTCGCGGCGCAATTTTGCGTGAATCGACGAGAGCCGCTTTAGGCGTTGCGATACAAGTGAATTGCGATTGACTTTGCGCGCACGACTGCGCAGAGAAACATAAAAGTGATGCAGCGGCCAACTGTGGGCGCTACGCCAGTTCTTGATGATTTCTGAATTGACGGGGATGTCAAGTGTGCGTAGCCACTCGCCTTCATGCCTTACCTCTGACCGAGTGTAGATTGGCTCCGTCCAAGACACGTTAATATCCCCCGCAATCCCTTGTATCCGAGCGGGGCATGGTGCGTCAAGTATATTCATGCCTCGCTACCCATTTCAAAACAAAGGGCCTGCAACTTGTCACCCCGTCGCGGCACAACAACTTTGTCGAAAAAGCGTACAAACCGCGAAAACCCCACCCCGGGTCAATGAGGCCTGTCAATGAATCATTCAAGGCCCTCTCTCAACTCACTCGCACGCAATCACCTGCCTGTTGTCGACTTTGTTAGCCCATCGCAACCCTTTCAGAATCATTCACCGTCCCGCATCGACGGGGGGAGGGGGGAGGGACGAAAGGACGTGGGGCATTGGCCACTCCCGCTCTCGCGGTCAGGGCTTTGTTGCAGGCGCCGGCTGCTCGACAATCCGCAGCTGGTCCGCCTGGTGCAACTTCCGATCGGCCGCAAACACCCATGCGTACTGCCGACGAAACCCACCCGCATCGACGCTCTTGCCCGCAGCATCGATCGGATCGGTCACCACCACAGTCCGCGGCGCGATGGCCATCACCAGATCGTTCAGATCGTAGTGGCGCAGCACGCCGGGAATCACGCTCTGCGCCAGATCCCGCGTGACCGGCTCCTCAATCGCGTTGCGATAGCTCACCAGCGTGCGATCCAGGCTGACGCTCGTGATGCGCGGATCCAGCACCGCCGCATGCAGCAACACGATCCCCAACGGCCCGGTTCCCTGCGCGCTCAGTCGCGACGGATCGACATCGCTCTGCGCGCTCAGCCACTCCACTCCGCGCAGCACATCCTCCACGCGCATCCCCACCAGGGTCTTCCCCACCAGGAACGCCCGCAGCGTCGCCATGTAGAACGGTCCCAGCAGCGGAGACTTCATGCCCTCGGCGT
>PMAM01000205.1:0-14083 GCA_003152595.1 Acidobacterium sp. | reverse complement strand
TCGACCCCTGTGGTGCCGACGAAACGGAGCGTCTGAACACGATACCCCGTCTTCTGCTCGTCCGAAACGATTCTTACCTGCGGCGGTACAGAATCCGCAGTCGCGTCTAGTCGCAGCGCGGTCCGCACTTCACTGGCGATGTGCTCGCGAAACTGCGCCAGTTGTGCCGCACTCATCAACGCCGGCCTGGGTTGGGGCGCGGGTGCGTAGGCCCGATTCAGGCTATACACCGTCGCTCCGCCGAGAGAGTTCGCCACTTGCCCGGTCTTCGTACACTGCAGATCCTGCGCCGCCGGCGGCGGCAGCGCCTCCACGGTTGGCGTCTCAGTGCTCCCGGTAAGCCAGTGGAGGAAGAACCCCATGATCTGCGGATAGATCGGCCGCAGGTTGCCATGGTGTCCTGGGCCGGTGATCCATTGCAGATGATCGTCGGCGTCGTAGAGCCCATAGATGCGTCGTGCCTCATCGACCGACTTGCGCGCGCCGGCAAAGGGGAACATGTCCTCGGTCGTCGAGATCACCGCGTAGGGCATCGGCGCCGCCGCCTCGATCCAGTCCGGAAAGCTCAGCCCGTCCGCGACGAAGTCCGGAATGGTCTGCTCCGCTTCCTGCGGACCGATGCTGCTCAGCAACTCGTCGAAGCCGGTGATGTAACACGCCACGCCCGCGACCTTCACCCGCGGATCGAGCGCCGCCAGATACGCGGTCACTGTTCCGCCGCCCGAGCAGCCGATCGCACCGATCCGCGTCGCGTCGATATCCGGCCGGCCGCGCAGATAGTCAATGCCCCGCATCGCATCCTCGATGAAGTAGCGCGCGATGTGGTCACCGGTGAGCATCACCTGCACGCTGGCCTCGCTATGCTCCCCCGTCGGAGCCCCGGCCAGTGACTTCTCCGTCGCCGCATCGAAATACTGCAGCCGCTCCCCCTCGCCGATGGGATCGTACGCCAGCACCGCCACACCGTGGCGCGCCATGTTCGCGCCGAACAACCAGGCCTCGAGCTTGCCCGCCGGGTAATGGCCTGGCGTGTAGAGGATCGCCGGATAGGGCCCCTTGCCTTTGTCCGGAACATAGAGGTCCGCGGTCACGTGAAAATTCGGCAGGCTGTCGTAGATCAGGCGCTCCACGTGGAATCCATCCTCGTGCAGCGTCCCCACGGACTGGACGCGCAACGGGCCTGGCTTGGCGGGCAATCCGCCGATCAAGCGCAGCACCGTTTCGCGCACTTCGGCCCTGCGTTTCTCCGCCTGCGTGCGTGTCTCTATCGCCTGAATCGTCGCGTCGCGCTTCGCAAGGTCGGCGCGCGCGATCCCACTGAGATAGCGATTGAACTCCAGCTGCGGGTTCGACTCGGGCGCGATCGCGAACAGGGTCACGGAAGCCAGCGACGCGAACAGGAACGCGGTGAGAGCTTTTCGCATAACCAGGAGAACCCGCTTCGGCCGTTATTGAGTCAGCACTTCCTGCCCATCCCGCTTGTACACCACGCCCGCCTTCATCACGAAACTGACCTTGCTCATCGCGCCGATGTCATCCAGCGGATTGCCCGGCACAGCGACGAGGTCCGCATACTTGCCCGCGCTCACCGTCCCCAGCTCGTCCTGATGCCCGAGCAACTCCGCCGCATTGATGGTCGCCATCTGCAGCGTATAAGCCGGCGGAAGCCCCGCCTTCACCAGATAGATGAAGTCCTCCCAGTTCTGGCCATGCGGATAGACGCCTGCATCCGTACCGTAAGCGAACTTCACGCCGCCCTGATAGGCGCGCGTCACCGTCTTCATGATCTGCGGCCCCACTTCGAGAGCCTTCCGCGTCACCGCGGGCGGATACATGCCCTTCTTCGCCTGCTCGGCCACATACTGGCCGGTGTAGACCGTCGGGCAATAGAACGTCCCGTGCTCCTTCATGAGCCGGATGTCTTCATCGTCCATAAACGTGCCGTGCTCGACGGAGTCCACGCCTGCCACCACCGAACGGCGGATCGCCTCCGCTCCATGCGCGTGGACCGCCACCTTCATACCGTAGTCGTGCGCCGTATCGACCAGGGCCTTGATCTCGTCCTCGCTCATCTGCGGCCCGGACCCGTTCGTCCCCAGGTCCATCACGCCTCCCGAGGGCATGGCCTTGATCAGGTCCGCACCCTCCTTGTAGTGCAGTCGCACCACCTTCCGTGCTTCATCCGGCCCGTTGAAGATCGATTGCAGTGGGCCCGGATCGCCCTGCAGATCCATGCTCAGACCGTTGGACCAGTCGGCATGGCCACCGGTCGTGCTGATCGGTGGACCGGCGGTGAAGATTCGCGGACCGATCACCCGCCCGGCCGCTATTTCATCCCGCAGGGACACAGTGTCATAGTCGTGGTCGCCCACGTTGCGCACCGTCGTGAACCCCGCCAGCAGCGTGCGGCGCGCGTACAGCGTGGAGCGCAGCACCATGTTGGCGAAGTTGAGGTGGGCCGCTTCCATGTATGCGTTCCTGCCAAACTCCATGTCCAGGTGCACGTGGTCGTCGATCAGCCCCGGCAGACAGGTTGCGCCGGTCAGCTCGATGACGGTCGCACCCGGTTCGCTCTGCGTGCCCGGCTCAACCTTCTGGAATTTATCGCCCGAGATCACGACCGTCGTCGGTCCCAGCATCTTGCCGGCAGCGCTGTCGAACAGACTCGGACAATGAATCACTGTCACCGCCGCGGGCGCATCCTGGCCCATCGCCAACGCCACCGGCAAACACGCGGCCATCGCAGCCATTCGCCGCATCATACTCACGAGTTTCATCCTTCTCTCCTTGCTTCCCGCTTCCGGCTTCCGTCAGAACCCCGCCTGCTCGGCCTTCTTTTCAGGGAGCAGCTTCGTTGCCTGCTTCAATAAGTCCGCCTCGCGTTCCAGCGCTGCGGAGACGCGCCCAATCTGCTCGTCTGCCTCGGTCCATTTCGTCTGCTCGATTGCTTCGCGGACACCGGGAATCGTTTTCACTCCGTAGCCTGTGTAGAAGCCCGGAGCATAGAGCAGATGCTCGAACCACGGCCGGTTGGGCAATCCGCGCTCATCCGTCAGTACGCGCTCGCTGCGGATCAGATCGGCGTTCAACCCCTCGGGGGCGTCGCCGTTTGCCGCAGAGAATGCCTGATCGAAGGCCTTCGCCGCATCGGTCAAATCATCCGAAGCCTGATCCAGCGGCGCGAAGTTCAGATAAGGCGGAATCGCCTCGAACGGCGGAGCCACCATCGGTTTCTTCGGATCGTAGAGCGCCTTGTAAACACCGTCTGTGATCTCCTGGTCGCGCTCCTTCGCCTCGTCGCGTTTCTCGGTCAGCAGCGTCTTCAGCTGCGTGTCATACATGTGCACGGTATCGGCAAGGTCTCCGAACTGGAACGGGAGAATATCCGCATCGGCCATCCGCATCACCATCGTGCCCGCGGTTTGCGCCAACGCGCGCCCGTAGCTGAAGTCCGTGTCGGAAAAATGCGTGTACCAGTAAAAGTCGTCGTAGACCGAGTGATACTGCCCGCCGCCTTCGTCTTCGCCGCCATAGCCCATGTTCACGCTGGCGACCCCGAGGTGATCGATGAAAACCGTATAGTCGGAGCCCGAGCCGAGCGCCGGAATGCGCAGGTCCGCCCGCGAGCGAATCTCGCCGCGCTCCTGGCCCTTCGCCCGCGAGATGTCCACCAGCCGCACGCGCTTCCACACCGTCATGCTGGTCTCGGGATCGCGGATGTCCTTCGCCACATCGTTGACGAAATTCTCCAGCGTGTGCGATCCCTCGGCGCGGAAGTAGCCGCGCCCGTTGCCGTCGGAGTTGAAGTACGCCACCGCATGCTGCTTCAGCTCATCCGCGTGCGTTTCGGCCCACTCTGTCGAGCCCAGCAGCGCCGGCTCCTCGCCGTCCCAGAAGCAGTAAATGATGGTCCGGTCCGGCTGCCACCCCTGCTTCAGCAGCTCGCCAAAGGAGCGCGCCTCTTCCAGCTCCGGACTCGCGCCNNATCACCCACTCATCGGGAACCTTCTTGCCGGGAATCTTTGCGACCACGTCGTACAGCGGCTTGCGATCCCAGTTGAAGCTCAGCGCGAGGTGCGCCTTCACGGTGCTCGGCCCCACGTGATACGTAAACGGCAGCGCACCACGCCACAAATCCGGAACCGCCTGCCCGCCGAGAGCTTTCAGGAAGGGCGTCGCATCGGCCCAGGAAATCGGCAGCACCGGAATCTTCGTGATGGTCTGCACCTGATCCAGCGGGATCAGCTTCACGCCCGGCACCGCGCCTACGCCCGGCGTCTGCGGNNNCCGCGCCAGCTCATGCCGTAGCGCGCGATCACGATGGCGCCCTTCACCGACACGCCCATGCGGTCCAGCTCGTCATAATCTTCCGGGCGTCCGTAATTTACGTAAACCAGCGGCGCGGTCACGTCGCCGTCGCGCGAGTAGGCATTGTAGGTCGGCAACTGCTCGCTTGTTTGCCCCGATGTCGGATCGACACTGATCACCGGCTCCTGCAGCTTCGCGGTGAAGGGCGTCGTTCCCAGCAGCTCCAGCTTGCGCGACTTCGGCGTCGGGAACAGAGCCGAGAACTCCTCGATCTGCGCGTTGAGCCCGTAGGACTTCAGCTGCGCCACCAGCCACTCGGCGTTGTCCTTGTCGTAGGGTGAGCCGACATGGTGCGGCCGCGCCGAGAGCCGCCGCATGTTCTCGCGAATGTGGTCGCGATCGGGCAGCTCGCGGAATTTTTGCTCCCAGGTGATCTCTTTGGCTGAATCCTCGGGAGTGTAGCCGCGCAGGGTATGCCCGGCATCGACGGCATAAGCAGTAAGCGCGAACAAACAGACAGCAGCGACCGGCAGACGCATACGTTGTTCCTCACTGGGGCGATGAATAAGCTACAGGGGATGCGACAGATTACGTGAACTCAACACTATAGCCCAAACCGGTTGCATCCCATGCGCCCACCGGGACTATAACGTTTTCTTTTCCTGCCTATGGCAGTTGCGCCCTTCGCGCCCCGCCCGCATCCTTATAGACAAGGATCCATGGCTGACACGACGGACGTCCTCCCTGGCTTGATCGGATCGGCTCCAGTCGTCGAACACTTTCGCGACGGGCGATTCTTCAATCCTGGCGTGGCTGAGCACGATTTCCGCACCGCTCTCAAGTGGATGCGCAACCGCAACATCGGCCCCTGGCGGCGCTGGGTCGAATCCACGCCCGGCCCTCCGCCGCCGCCCCTCGTTGAGGGTGCCGCCCTCCGCGCCACCTTCGTCAACCACTCCACCGTTCTGCTCCAGACTGGCGGCCTCAACATCCTCACCGATCCCGTTTGGTCCCGGCGCGCAAGCCCCGTGCAGTTCGCCGGACCCCAGCGCCACCGCGCACCCGGCATCCGCTTCGAGGATTTGCCCCCGATTCGCTGCCTGCTGATCAGCCACAACCACTACGACCATTTCGACCTGCCGACGCTGAAGCGCATCGCGGCCGCGCACCGGTCCGTCGTCTTCTGCCCGCTCCGCCTCGCGGCTCCGCTCCGCCGCCTCGGCTTTGCCGATGTTCATGAGCTGGACTGGTGGCAATCGCAATCCTGGCACGGCATGCGCGTGCACTGCGTCCCGGCGCAGCACTTCTCTGCACGCACGCCGTTCGATCGCAACAGGACCCTGTGGTGTGGATGGCTTTTGGAATCGCCGCACGGGAGCATTTACTTTGCTGGCGATACGGGCTTCTGCAATGTCTTCTCAGCGTTGCGAAATCGCTTCGGGTCGATCCGCCTCGCGCTGCTCCCCATTGGCGCGTTTGAGCCGGAGTGGTTCATGGGCCCGATTCACATGACGCCGGAGCAGGCTGTCGAGGCGCAGGAAATCCTCGGCGCATCGACGGCGATGGGGATCCACTTCGGCACTTTCGCTCTGGCCGACGACGGCGAAACCGCGCCCGTCGAGCGCCTCCAGCAGGCACTCGCCATCCGCGAGGACCGTGCGCCGTTCTGGACCCTCAGTGAAGGCGAAGGCCGCCTCGTTCCATAGGCGCGCTCAGCCGCGCAGAAAATCGGGCAGCCGATCCGGCCGGACATTGTCGTAGCTCTGCAACGCCGTGAAGCGCGCAATTGACGTTGGGATCCCGACCGAAGTGAACCCCGGATGCGCAGTCGCCGGATATGGCCCGCCGTGATTCATCGCGGGACTCACCGCCACGCCGGTCGGCATCTTGTCGTTCAGCAGGCGACCGACTTTGCGCCGCAGTACCGGCGCCAATCGGCCATAAAGCGCATCGTCCGCGCCTGATGCCGCGGAATATACCGTGCCCGTCAGTTGCCCTTCCAGATGCTCCAGCACCTGCAGCAACTCAGCCTCATCGGCAGCCACGATCGCCATCACCTCGTTGCCGAAGGCCTCGCGCTGCAGTCCATCCGCTGCTTTCAGAAAGTTTTTGCCGGAAACCCGCAGCAGCGTGCTCGAATACCGATACCCTTTGCCCGGCACGTTCTTGCCGCCCGTCAGCAGCGTCGCTCCCGCCTGCTGCAGAGCCTCAATCGACTCGTGCAGCTGATCCCGTGTCGTCGACGACAGCATCGCATGCGGCTCGCGGCTCGCAATCGCCGCGGTCAGCTCCTGCATGAAGGCTTCGGTTGCGTCACCCGCAATCGCCAGCGCCAGATTTGGCCGCGTGCAGAACTGTCCCGACCCCAGCGTGCAGCTGTCCGCCAGCTCCCGCGCCCATTTCTGCGCGTTCTCCTTCAGCCCCTCAGGCAAAAAGAGCACCGGGTTCAAGCTCGACATCTCGAGGTAGATTGGCTTGCCGGCCGTGTCCGCAGCGTGCTTCAGCTTCAGCCCCGCGCCCTTGCTGCCCGTGAACCCCACAGCGCCGATGCGTGGATCGCTCACCAGGCGTGCGCCGTTCTCGTGGTTCAGCTTGTAAATCATCTGGACCGTCGCTGCCGGCAATCCCGCCGTCTTCAGCGCCCGTCCCGCGGCCTCTGCCATGCGCTGCGAGGTATACGCATGCAGCGGGTGCGCCTTCGCGATCACCGGATTCCCCGCCGCAATCGCCGCCGCAAAATCGCCACCGCTAACTCCGTTGAAGGCGAACGGGAAATTGTTCGGCCCGAAGACCACCACCGGCCCGATCGGCGCGTAGCACGAGCGCAGGCCCTTCGCCTGATCGATGACCGGCCGCCGCCACGTCCCCTGCCGCGCAGCCGCCGCTGCCTGGCGCAGCTGATCCGTCGTCCGCGGCAGTTCCACGTCCTTCAGACGCGGAGAAGCCGGCAGCGCTGTCTCCTCATGCGCCGCCTGCACAATGGCCTCGGCGTCGGCCTCCAGTTCCTTCGCGTATGCCTCGAGAAACACAGCAATCTTCTCCGGCGGAGTTTTTTCCAGCGCATGCGCCGCTTCCACAGCGGCCGACAGCGCGCGATCGCAGTCGCTCCACCGGCTCAGCGGGAATTCCCGCCCCAGCTTTTCGCCCGTGGCCGGATTCTCTGGTTCGAAGACGCCCTCCGCGTCCGATTCCCGCCACTCGCCGCCGATCAAGACCTTCGCTGTCGCCACTGCCGTCTGCATCATTTCCCTCCTCGCGTGGGATGGTTGCTTCAGCCCACGGGATTCATCAGTTCGCCGATTCCGTCGATCCTGATCCGTACCGTATCGCCCTTCTCCAGCGTAAAGGAATCGGGCGGCACAATGCCCGTCCCGGTCAGCAGAAAGGTGCCGAAGGGAAAAGTCTGGTCACGATACAGGTAAATCGCCAGCTCCTCAAACGGCCGCTTAATCTGCGCCAACGAAGTTTCTCCGGAAAAGGCNNTGCGGCAGATAGAGCGGGTTCTGTCCCTCGATATCGCGTGAGCTCATGTCATTCCCGATGGTGTATCCCACGATCTGGCCGCGCGGATCGATCAGCAGCGCCAACTCCGGCTCTGGGACTGACCACGTTGCGTCGCTGCGCAACCCCACCGTTCCGCCAGGTCCCACGACCTTGTGCGGCAGCGACTTGAAAAACAGCTCCGGCCGCTCCGCCGTGTACACGCGATCGTAAAAGTCGCCACCACCAGCGTCCTGCGACTCCGCCATACGCGCGGCCCGGCTGCGCAGATACGTCACACCGGCAGCCCAAACTTCCTGGCTCCCGATCGGCGCCAGCAGCTTCGTCGCATCGACGGCTCCGCCAGCCACGCCCTGCGTTTTCTGCGCGAGCCAGGCATGCAGGTCAGGCCGCACCATCAAATCGTCGAGTGTCTCTCCAATCGCAAACGTCTTGTCGCCTTCCTGAAGAACAAGACCTTCTGCCGTTCGATACAGGATCACGTTGTCTCCTTCGCTTCTTCGCCCGCTAACACCTTCTCTCGGACTTCGCTACCCTTCAGCCGCGCCGTAATCGCATCCACGTCATAAATACAGCCAGCCCAGATGCCGCCGCTCGCCTCCACCATTGCCGCCCACAACCGCGTATCGTCGGGCAGCGCCGGATGCGGCCGCAGATCGGGTCGCGCCTCGCGCGACGCCAGCCGCCTCCGTCCTTCCTCCGGACCGAAGACCTCGCCGTTCTCGCCCACCAGGTTCACCGTCGCGGTCAGCTTCTTGCGATCGATGCAGATCTCGATCATGTCTCCTTCGCGAATCTTCCCCACCGGCCCCCCGGCCAACGCTTCAGGCGAAATGTGTCCGATGCACGGGCCTGTCGAGACGCCGCTGAAGCGCCCATCGGTGATCAGCGCGACGTGCCGGCAATGCGGGAGCGCCTTCAGCGCCGCAGTGATTTGATAGATCTCCTGCATGCCGGCCCCGAGCGGCCCACAGCAGAGCAGAACCATCACATCGCCCGCATCGACCTGGCCCTTGCGGATCGCCTCAATCGCAGCGCTCTCCAGCGTAAAGACGCGCGCCGGCCCGCGATGGAAAAACACGCCATCTTCGCGAATCAGATCCGGATCGATCGCCGTGCTCTTCACCACCGACCCCTCGGGCGCCAGATTCCCCTTTGGGAAGCAGGCCGTCGACGTCAGCCCACGCGACCGCGCCTGATCCGGCGAACAGATCACCTGGTCCGCGTCGATCCCGTCGCGCTCGCGCAGGTTCTGTTGGAGTGCGCGCCGCCGATCACTCTGTTCCCACCAGTCCAGGCACGCGCCGAGCGTCACGCCCGCCGCCGTCAGCGCTTTGGTATTCAGCAGTCCCGCGGCGCGCAGGTGCAGCATCACCTCCGGCACTCCGCCGGCCAGGAACACCTGCACCGTTGCGAATCCCCGCGGGCCATTGGGCAATGCATCCACGAGCCGCGGCACCTCGCGATTCACGCGCATCCAGTCCGCCACTTCGGGGCGCTTGCGTCCTGCCGCATGCGCGATGGCGGGAACGTGCAGGAGCAGGTTCGTCGACCCGCCGAACGCCGCATAGACCACCATCGCATTCTCAAACGCAGCCTGCGTCAGAATGTCCTGGGTCCCGACGCCGACCTCCCGCAAACGCAGCAGCGCCGCCGCCGATCGCTTCGCAGCGTCGAGCCAGATGGGCTGCCCGGACGGCGCGAGCGCCGTGTGCGGCAATGCCAGACCCAGCGCTTCACCGACCACCTGCGAGGTCGCCGCTGTCCCCAGAAACTGGCAGCCACCGCCGGGCGAGGCACACGCGCGGCACCCCATCTCCGCGGCGTACTCCAGGCTGATCTGTCCCTGCGCAAAGCGCGCGCCGATGGTCTGAATCTTCCCCGCGTCCTCGCCGCTCTCAGGCAGCAGCGTCACGCCGCCGGGGATCAGCACCGCAGGCATCTCGCGCGACGACGCCAGCGCCATCATCATCGCCGGCAGTCCTTTGTCGCACGTCGCAATACCCAGCACGCCGGCGCGCGTGGGCAGTGACCGCATCAGACGGCGCAGCACGATGGCCGCATCGTTGCGATACGGCAGCGAATCGAGCATGCCCGTCGTGCCCTGGGTGCGGCCGTCGCACGGATCGGTACACGCTCCGGCAAAGGGAACCGCGTCCAGAACCTTCAGGGCGCGCGCCGCCTCCGCCACCAGCAGCCCCACTTCCCAATGTCCTGAGTGAAACCCGAGCGCGATCGGCGTCCCATCCTCCGCGCGCAGCCCGCCGTGCGTGCTCAGGATCAGAACCTCCGGCCCGCCCATCCGCGCCGGATCCCAACCCATGCCCGCATTCATTGTCATCCCAAACAAATTTCCCGAAGGCTGCGTCAGCAGCATCTCGGGCGTAAGCGTGAGCGAACCTGCGGGCCCGCGCGCATGGGTCGCCACCGCACGCAGATCCAGGTCCTGTGACTCGAGCACCTCACCGACAGCAATCGACTTCATCACCACTCACTCACCTGGACCCCAACAGGCAATCTGCTGCCACAGCAATCCATACTGGCTACTGGCTACTGGCTACTGGCTGCGGGCTGCGGACGGCCCGCCCCATGCCGAGCAACATCACCCCCGACAGAATAAGCGACAGCGACATCAGCAGAAACCCCGCCGCCGAGTTGCCCGTGTAGGTCTGCAGCACGCCGACGAAATACGTTCCGAAAAAACCACCCAGCGCGCCGACGCAATTGATCAGCGCCATCGTCTCTCCGGCGACATTGCGCGGCAGCAGTTCCGGCACCATCGCCCAGAATGGTCCGTACGGGGCGTACATACAGCAGGCTGCAACGATCAGGCACGCGTATGCCGCCACAAACGAACGGTTCACAGTAAAGAACGATCCCGCCAGCGCCACGCCGCCCAGCATCAGCAGCGGCCACACGTACTTCCGCCGCTGACCGCTCCGGTCAGAGAAGTGCGAGACCGTCATCATCACCACCACCGCCACCAGGTACGGAAGCGCGGTCACCAGACCGGTCGTGCCCATCCCCGCTTTGGTCGCGTTGCGGATCACCACCGGCAGCCACAACACAAATCCGTAGATCCCCACACTCCAGAAGAAATAGTTGATGCACAGCCGGATCACTCTCGGCTCACGGAACGCCGGCCAGAAATTCTCGAACTTAGGCAGCTGCCGCTGCTCCTTCTCGAGAGCTTCCTCCAGATCGGCTCGCGCTTCCGTACTGAGCCACAACGCCTGCTTCGGATGATCGCGCATCAGCACGACCCAAAAACCGCCCCACACCACCGCAACCGCGCCTTCAAGGATGAAGGCCAGTTGCCATCCCCACGCGTGGATCAGGAATCCGGTCGCCGCCGACATCCACAGCACCGTCACCGGATTGGCGAGCATCATCAGGGCATTCGCCCGCGATCGCTCCGTCCGTGTGAACCAACGGGTCAGCACGATCAGCAGCGCCGGGAACACGAAGCTTTCCGCCACGCCCAGCAGCGTGCGATCCAGAGCCAGCATCCAGAAACTCCGGATGACGCCGGTCAGCGCCGCAAAAGCTCCCCACGCCACCAACGCCAGAAAGATCAGCAGCCGCGCACTGTGCCGTTGCACCAGGATGACCCCTGGCACCTGCGGCACACAGTACCCGAGAAAGAAAAGCGATCCCAGCAGCGACGATCGGTAGCCGCTGATGTGCAGCGTCTGCGCCAGCCCGGCCGCCGCGCCGAATCCGTAGTTGGCGCGGTCGAGATACGCGAGGCTATAGGTAACGAAGACCGCCGGCAGGATGCGAGTCCATCGCTTCCGCAGATCGGTTTCGCTGAGATTCGTCACATCCATCGGCAGGTTTGTCTTTTATACTCCGTCGCCTGCCTTCAGTCCTCGTCTCCTGCTTCCGGCATATCCGAAGGCGGCCTGGCAAGATTGATGCGGGCGTGGTGCGCAGCGGCCAACACCTTGTTCAGCTCCGGCAACTGCTTATCGCGAAATTCCTCCCATGCCGGGACCGCTTCTTTCGCCTCATTCTGCACGTGGGTTGCGGCCTCGGTCAGCGCCTCGGTCGGCGGATTGTCCGACTGCTCCAGTTCGCCATACAGCTGCCCCACTTCGCCGTTCACTTCATCGATCCCAAACCGATGCTGCGTGTGATCGCCGTCCAGAACCAGTTTGAGCGCATCCTTAAGCGGTTGCAGCTGCGACCCGAGCGACACATTCTGCGGCGCGCTCATCTGCTCCGCTACGGCATGCGCCGCAAGATCGGCCTTCGCCACGGCGTCCAGCGCCTGCGCCATCGTCATCTGCGCCGTATGCAGCGCCTCCAGATCCGACGGTGAGGTGTGCACCCGCGGATCTATCTTCACCGTCATGGTTTGCGTCTCGCTGTGTCCGTCCACAGTCAGGCGCACGGTGTATTCGCCGGGCAACACCAGCGGTCCCTGCGGCGTCAGCGGCGTTCGGTACGGCACTGCCGAAATCGGATACCCATACCGCGTCGCAGTCGGCGTAGTCGACCGCAGATCCCACACCCAGCGGTGCATCCCGGCCGTCGCCGGCAGCGGTCCGTGCACCAGCGGCCAGTACGGCGGAATCAGGTTCTTCTTCATCTCCTCCGGCGTCGGCGTCACCGCATCCTTACTCGAATACTTCCGCAGAACAGAGCCGTCCGAGCCCAACAGTTCCAGGGTCACGTCCTGTGCCTGCGCCGGCAGATCGTAGTCGATCAGCGCCCCATCCGGCGGATTTTCACCGAGCGGCTCATCCGGAGGCACCGGTGTATCGGTGTACTCCATGCTCCGCACCCGCCACGCGTCGGCCGGTTTCAACAGCATCGGCATCTTCTCGCCCGTCTGCGCAGCCATCTCCCGCAGGGGAGCCACATCGTCGAGGATCCAGAACGACCGCCCATGCGTCGCAACCACCAGGTCATCGCCCTTCACCAGCACATCGCGCATCGACGTGGGCGGCAGGTTGTATTCGAGCGACCGCCAGTGTCCGCCATCGTCGAACGAAACCCACACTCCCTTCTCCGTCGCGGCATACAGCAGCCCCGTCTGCACCGGATCGGCACGAACAGCATCGACCGGCGCATCATCCGGTAGTCCCGCGCTGATCGACTGCCACGACTTCCCGCCATCGTGGGTGCGGAACGCATACGGCTTCATGTCGTCAATGCGCATGCGGCTAACGGCCACATACGCCGTGTCGTCATCGAACCGCGACGCATCGACCTGCGCAATCTTGCTCCACGGCGTCAAACCCGGTGGCGTGATGTTCGACCAGTTCGCTCCGCCGTCCCGCGTGATCCACACCAGACCATCGTCGGTTCCGGCCCAGATCGTCCGCATATTTTTAAATGACGCCGCCACCGCATAGATCACCCCGCGGCGCTGGTTCTGCTGATCCGCAGGCAGCTCCGGCAGCGACGCCGGCTGCCCGCTCTTCTCCTGACTCAGATCCGGGCTGATCGTCTGCCACGTGTGTCCGTAGTCGGTCGTTTTGAACAGATGGTTCGCCGCGTAATACATCGTGTGCGGATCGACCGGCGAAAACAAAATCGGCTCCGTGCGGTCTGCGCGAAAATCTTTCTTCCGCATCGGAAGCGGCGTCACGTTCTGCACTTCGCCGGTGATGCTGTTGTAGCGGGACACCTCCGTCCGCCCGGCCCCATAGATAATCTCCGGGTGCAGAGGATCGGGCGCGGCATATCCGTATTCAATGATCCCCGCTGGATGCCACTCCCGGTAGCTGACGTATCCATCGTTCCCCCGCGACGCGGTGCACACTGAGCCGCTCTCCTGCTGGCCCGCGCACACCAGGTATGGAAATGTATCCGTCGCTGCGACGTGATACAGCTGCGCCGTCGGCTGGTTATACCAGCTGCTCCAGCTCTCCCCGCCGTTGACTGTGATCACCGCTCCCTGATCGGCCACCAAAGCCAGAATCCGCGAATTCAGCGGATTGACCCACATGTTCTGATAATCGTCGCCGCCGGGCGCCCCCCGCAGGCTGATCCAGGTCTTCCCGCCATCGGTCGACTGACACGTAACAATGCTCGTTACATAAACGGTGTCCGGATTTTTCGGATCNNCCCGCATCATCCGAACGGTAGACATACAGCCCATGCGGCGTCGCATAACCACCTGCTGACTTGGTCTGCAGCGTGGCGTACAACCGCTGCGGCTCGCTCGGCGCCACCGCGATGTTGATCTGCACCAAATCCTCAGGCAATCCCTTCGTCAGATGTTTCCACGTATTGCCCCCGTCGGTGGACTTGAACAGCCCGC
>PMAM01000337.1 GCA_003152595.1 Acidobacterium sp. | reverse complement strand
GCGTTCTGCTTCCTAAGACCCTCCGCGAATACGACTAGGCCGACGGTTAGCGCCTCGGTTCCGGCGCGCCCTTTCAGCTGCGTCACCGGCACATTAGTCTGGTCCGGTTTGCCGGGTTGCCGTATGCGCAGGTCGCGTGCGAAAGGATGGACCCTGCCCTGGGAATCCAGCAGCGCGAATTCATCGGAGTAGTAGGTGGCTCCGGCTCGAACCAGCTCCGCTACCAGCGTGGACTTGCCTGCATGGCTGACGCCGGGGAGAAGCAGCGCGCGACCCTGCCACGCGACCACGCCCGCATGAACGAAAACAAAGTCAGGCGCATACTCGGCGACATGAATCATGAGCTGCCCGCCCAACTGAACGAGGGCCGGGGTCATGGCCGCGCCATCGACGAGGGGTTCGCCGTCGGCGAGCACCTGATACGCCCCGCACGGAGCGGCACGTAAGGAGAAATTGCGGGCGCCGAATGGGACGGCCGGGCATGCAGCCGATCCGTAGGGAGCCTGCCTCCGCATCCGCTCCAGCATGTCGGGGCTCTCGGCCGTAAGGCGAAAAGGAACACCATACGAGATCATGTCCAGTACCTGATCGGCGCCGCCGCTGGGAGGCTGCCTCTGAGGATGGTTCTGAACGTCTGCCGCTGGCATATTCTCTTTCCTCGTGTGAGTTTGTATGAGTTTATGGCTGCGCCGGCAGGCCGAGCAATGGTGTTTTCACCGGGGGTGCCAGCCCCGACAAACTCCCGCCGTCGCCTTTATCGCGATCCACACGCTGCCTGTCGACGGCGGCACAGCCCAAGAGCCCGATAGCAAAACGTCCCAGACCATTACCTCGGTGTTCCCGCCCGGGGTTGATGGTGCTGGCATCACCGAAAGCCAGGCGTCTCCGCTGCTACACTCCGCTCCAGAAGCTCCCCCTATGCTCTTTACCGCCCGCAGCGCCGCGGTTTACGGGATTGACGCCAGCATCATCGACGTCGAGGTCGACTTCTCGAAATTTCAGGCCGAGAAGGAGATCTTCAACACGGTGGGGTTGCCCGATGCCGCCGTGCGCGAATCGCGCGACCGCGTGCGTGCGGCGATCCGTAACTCCGGGTTCGACCTGCCGCCGACCCATATCACCATTAATCTCGCGCCCGCCGATATCAAGAAGGAGGGCTCTGGCTTCGATCTGCCCATGGCGGTGGGCATCCTCGGCGCTTACGGCGCACTGCATCAGCAAACCAGCCTGCCGGACTTCCTGCTGATTGGCGAACTCGGCCTTGATGGCGCTCTTCGCCCCGTTCCCGGGATGCTGCCGGTCGCGGTTGCAGCGCGCGAGCGCGGCATCAAAAACCTTGTCATTCCCAAAGCCAATGCCCGCGAAGCGGCTGTCGTCGAGGGCGTGAACGTATATCCGGTCGATTCGCTCCTCGAGGTGCGCGACCTGCTCAACCAGGCCAGCAACGGCGGCATTCAAACCCCCGCGTTCCGTGTGGAAGCTGCTGCTGTGCTGGGCGAGCTCCAGCACTTTTCTCTGGATTTCGCCGACGTTCGCGGCCAGCAGGCGGCCAAGCGCGCTCTGGAGGTCGCCGCCGCCGGCAGCCATAACATATTAATGATTGGGCCGCCCGGCTCCGGCAAAACCATGCTGGCCCGGCGGCTGCCGTCCATCCTCACTCCGCTGAGTTTTGACGAGGCGCTTGAGACGACGAAGATCCACTCGGTTGCCGGGGTTCTCGACGCCGAATCCGGCCTTGTCACCCAGCGCCCGTTTCGCGCTCCGCACCATACCATCTCCGACGCGGGCCTGATCGGCGGCGGCGCCATCCCGCGACCCGGCGAAGTCTCGCTCGCCCACAATGGCGTGCTCTTTCTGGATGAACTGCCGGAGTTCCCCCGCAACGTGCTCGAAGTGATGCGCCAGCCGCTCGAAGACCGCCACGTGACCATTGCGCGCGCCAGTATGTCGCTCACGTTTCCCGCAGCCTTTATGCTCGCCGCCGCGATGAACCCCTGAGAGTGAGCCGCCGCGATCAGCATGAACGGCGATGGCATCGTTCGCGATATGACAGGAAGAGCAAGTGCAAACACGACGTCCGCACTTATTCGTCCCTCAGGCGCAAAAGCGGTCAAGAGTGATCAGACAATGGTTCCCGGTCCCTTCTATGATCATGTTCAGTGGAGAAGTTGGACGATCACTGCAAGGTGCCGGTCTAGTCTTTTCTTACTAACGAGGTTACACAATGGAAACCGTAATAATTGTTCTGGTGGTTCTGTTCCTGCTCGGTGGCGGGGGTTGGGGATACTCTCGCTGGCGCAGCTAAGTCCTCAGCCACAAAATCAACGGATGCCTGCGCTGTCTGAGCGAATCTACAGTAATCATTGGGGGCGCTGGGTTCTGAAGTTGCCCTGCGACCCGCAAATCGGGTATCCACGAAGCCGGTTGCACCTATTGCCGCGTTTTGATTCGCTATTTGATCGTTCCGCCGACCGATTCGATGTCTCCTCAGATTCTCGTGCGGAAGTCCGGTTCGGGGGTTCCATCGCCTCCTAGCGTGGCGGGCTCGACAGATATGCGCCAGAGAAAGAGCTAAGCGGCATGAGCCGCAGGTTTCTCGGAGGTTGGCGGAGCTGGTTTTTCCCCAGCCTCACGGACGGATTCTGCTAGCCGGGGCTCCTGCATTTCCTTCTTGATGCTGGCAACCAGTTTCTTTTCAGACTCTGCGGTTCTTGTCTTCTTCATCATTCTGAAATGTTGGCACGAATCGCGCGCAGAATCTGTCCTCAATGGCTCACACGACATTCCCTTGGAGCTATGTCATGCCAAAGGTTAACCGCAATAGATCGTTGGCCGCGCCATCGGGAGCTTTCTGTATGCATAAACTTAGAAGCTGGAGATTGAGATGCTATACAAAAAGATCAATGTGGAACTGATCGTCATCGACGATGAGGCAGAGGCAGTTGTCACGGAGTTGAACGCCGTCTTCGATCGGCTGGAGGAGAGGCACACAGTTTTCGGCGGCGGAATCGAGACTGTCACTTTCAAGCACTCGGGGGCTCGGCAAAGATCGGCACTCGCGCATACGATGGCTGCAGGCGAGGCGGTTACTGGTGCTCTCAGGGCTGCGCATCGAAGCGTGGCAGTCGCACTCCGCGCAGTCATCTGATGTAGGCTACCCGGAAGACGAGACTAATTGGTATGGTCCGCCG
>PMAM01000225.1:5385-5519 GCA_003152595.1 Acidobacterium sp. | reverse complement strand
GCCATGTGGCCCAGCGCCGCCACGTAGACGAGATCCGGATCCTTCGGGTCGATGCGGATCTGGCCAATCTGCTGCGTGTCTTCCAGACCCACATGCGTCCAGGTCTGTCCCGCGTCCGTCGATTTGTAGACGCC
>PMAM01000225.1:0-5366 GCA_003152595.1 Acidobacterium sp. | reverse complement strand
CGCCGCACACCGCGTCGACGCGTCCGCCGCGGAAGGGGCCGACCTGGCGCAGAGTGAGAGCCTCGAATCCGGCAGCGGGACCGCTGTCCTGAAACTTCGCCAGTGGCGCAGATTGCTGCTGGGCGGAGAGGGCCGGAGCGCTGAGGAGCAGGGTGGCGGCCAGTGGAGCAGCACATCGAAAAGCCGGAGCGCATTTGCAGAGCAACTTGAACACGAGATCAGACTCCCTTCGGAAGAGAAGTGCGGATGGACAGATTCGGGGAACTTCGGGGGACCTTATTCAGGAAAACGGAACCGAGCCCGAACAAGTCTCAGGAAAAACGAAAAGAGAATCAGAACGCCAACCGGGGCAACGGCAGACGAGCGACACAGCTCGCCGGAATGCGCACAAAACGAAAGGGAAGGATACACGAGAGCGGGGGCTGGCGCACCTTGAGGCGACGGGCGGCGTGCTAGAGTGAGGCGATCCGCATGATGTTCGGCATTTCGCTTCTGGATCTCTGCTCTTACCTGGGCCTTGGGGCGGTGGGGGCCGCGTCGGTGAACCTGCTGCTCGGCATGCTGATGTCGCTGCGCTACAGTCCGGTGCGGCACTGGCCGCATCGGCACATCAACGTCTTCGCGCTGCATCAGGGGACGGCCTACTTCGCGATCGCGCTGACGCTGACGCATCCTCTGGTGATGCTGTTCGTCACCAGCCCGCACTTTCGCGTCTACGACATCGTTTGGCCGGTCTCGTCGCCGCTGCAGCCGCTGGTGAACCTCACCGGGGCGGTGGCGCTCTATGTGCTGGCGCTGGTCTTCGTCTCGTCGCTGCTGCGGACGCGCATTGGGCGGCCCCTGTGGCGCAACCTGCACTACCTGGTCTTCCCGGCGGCGGTGCTGCTCTTCATCCACAGCATCCTGACCGANNGGGGGTTGCGGGCGGAGCGGGCGGGCGCCGCGGGGCGGGCGAAGGTCGAGGCCTGAGAAAGAGGCGCGGAGGGGGTAGACCCCGGTCTTCAGGTGCATGTATTTGATTCCATTAGAGTGGAACTTTTCGGGTGGCGCGTAAGTATATGAAGTTAAAATACTTGCGGGTATCTATTGTGGAATCAGATTCGTACGCTCGGGCTAGGGGGTATGGAATCATCGTATATGAATAATTTCGAAAACAATTGAAACTGTGACGAATGTGAGGTATTGTCCTCTCAGCCGGTCAGGGAGGGCAGACCCATGGCAGCACAGCCGATTCCAGACGTCATTTCGTGCGCGGTGGAGGTTTTCATCGCGACGGCGCTTTTGCATCGGGAACAGCCGGGGCGAGCGGATTTCACAATTCAGGAGATTGTGAGCCGCGCGGCTCGGGAGAACATCACGGGCGAAGTGCGCTCCGGGGTCAACGTCCATGCCTCGCAGCATTGTGTGGCGAACAAGGCGCCCAATCCCGCGAAGCACCGGATGCTGTTTGCGACGGGAAAGCATACGCGACGGCTGCTGCTGCCGGGCGACGCGGTTCAAAACGGGCGGACAGGAAAGATTTTTCCGGAGCCGCATGAGGTTCCGGAGCGGTATCTTTCGTTGCTGCACTGGGCGAAGGCAAGGTACGAGCGGGGAGGTGAAACGCCGGCTGAGGACAGCATGCGATCCACTGCAAACGAAGACGAGCCGCGGCGTGGGATCGAGGCCCTGCTTGATTTGTGGGGGCTCGGCAAAGAGCATCTGGGAGGTGTCGATCCGGATGAGTATGTGAGGAAGTTGCGGGAGGGTTGGGAATGAGCCGAATCTTCCTGGACACCAACTTCTTTATCTATGTCCTGGAGGGCGCTGGGCGGCATGCAGCACGGACTCAACAATTACTCCGCGCGTTCGCCGCCCGCAAGGACGAGGTGATGACTTCGGTGATGAGTCTTGGTGAGGTTCTGGTCGGGCCGCTCTATCACGGAGATCACGCTCTGGCGCAGCGGTACAGGCAGATGATGCGCACGTCGGGGATCACGATCCTGCCGTTCGTGGAACAGGCGACGGAATCGTTTGCGCGGATCCGGGCGGGAGGGGCGATCAAGTCTCCGGACGCGATTCAGCTGGCGACGGCCGGCCATGCGGGATGCGATCTGTTCCTGACCAATGACGAGCGACTGACGGGGGTGAGGGTGAAGGGGATTCAGTTCATCACGTCGTTTGACCGGGCGCCGGTGTGAGGGGCAGGCAGCCCTCGTAGCTGATGGGGTGATGAGAGAATCTAGCGCCAGCGAGGTG
Source organism: Acidobacterium sp. (assembly GCA_003152595.1). Lineage (GTDB taxonomy): Bacteria > Acidobacteriota > Terriglobia > Terriglobales > Acidobacteriaceae > Palsa-343. The sequence continues at coordinate 3,128 of PMAM01000225.1, read as the reverse complement.
GGTAGCGAAATGAGCGAGTTCGGTCTCCAAAATAGTCTTGGGAGAAGCGGGGAACTACCGCCGCCGGATAAATGCGACGTCTCCAATATGACGCGGTTAATTGACTACGGGAATAAGCGTGCCGAGTGGTTAAGCTGGTATTCATTCCGCAAGGACGATCCAAACAATATCGAGGGACAAATCATAGCCATGACGTTTCTCGACCTGAGCTATCGGGTTCTAACTCGGCCCCGTGGAGACATGGCCTTGGGTCCCGATATAGCTGCGAGAAGCGGCATTCTCTCTCACATGCTCGATCAGGGCTATGTTGCGAATCAGATTCTGGCCATCAGGAGGCTGCTGGATACGCGCAAGGATGTGTTTTCGCTCCGCAGATTGCTTGACGACATAGAGGCTAACCGGGGTTTGATCACGCGGGAGAATTTTGTCGCTTACGACGGCAAGCCTTACGACCCGGAAGGGTGGAGGTCCTTACCGCTAAGCCCGTTAGGACAGATATGGGGTATTGATGCGCCTGAGTTCTTCCGGTTTTTGCGCGCCAAAATACGTCACGAAATGTTCGACAAGCTTTCAGGTGTCAAGCCAGCGAACCGTAATCGCGGAGATCGAATCCGGGAGGAGGTGTTTGCGAAGCTGCGATCCTCGCTGACGGCAGCTGAGCCAGACAAACCGGTAACCCTCAGCCACAAATTCTTCGCCCATGCAGCGAATATGGCGTCGCGGCAGTCCCTGACCTACACGGGGGTAGCACTGAAGGATATCGAAGCCGCTCACAAAGCGATCATTAGCGTCGAACGTGCGATAACCGACGATATCCTATTCATTGAAGTGGCTAGGGAAGTTGTCGCGATGACGCCACTTGGTTTCTTTCAGGGCTTGGACCGAGTCTATGCGCACCCGGAGGCGGTTGGGCAGATGCAGTCTCATTGGGACCAGCTTGAGATTGATCGGAACAAGTGGAAGAACGCCTATGAAGCTGAACTCTACGCTTGACGCCAAGCCGTTGAAGGTGCTCGTCGACAACGGTGCTGTGAGTGCCGCTAGTTTCCTCATTCCGGCTCAGAGGGCACAGGAGTTGAAGTGGGGCGACCAAGCGGCGCATCTCGCGATTGCGGGTTTCGTAAGGACGCCGATTGCAAAGGATGCTGAACAGCAGGCTGAGAAAGATGCCCTCTTTACGATAGGAAGGCTTGCCCGGGCTGGTCGCGTCTCGCTGTTTACATATGTTGAGCTTTCTGCCGAGCAGTGGAGAGGTTCGCTCAGGAGGGAACCATTTGTAAACGCGTTCGCGGGTCACAAGGCTAACCAGTGCCACGCTCCAATTGAGCGGACGAAGTTCCGCGCAGGGCTTGGTTTTGACGAGTGGATGGCAAAGGGCGGGAAGAAGGACAGGAAACAGGATCGCGCGTCAAATGACCTCGGCCAAATTCCGTTCCTTTCTTGGCTAGCGTCTCTTTCAGACGCCCATACTAACGCGTTGATGGGCATTGCTGCGAAATTGCGGCTAACGGAATTTGAAGTAGATAGCCTGCGGGATCTGGGCTGGTTTCAGGCGCTCGCCAAGGAACTCGGCAGCCAGGAGAATTTGCCGGATTGCTTCCATATTTGGACGGCGAGGCGAAACAACATTCCGGTTTTTCTAACGTTGGAGAAGACCCTCCCGAGAAGAATCGAGCAGATTCAGAATCGTCGCCAGCAGGCATTAGAAATCGACGTGGCCGTGCTAAGGCCAAGCGCACTTATGCTCCGTCTCGGCATAACTGAGCTGGACACGGTTCCTCTGGAACCCGAGCGTTTCTATTCTGTCGGCGAGGTTGAAGAAATCAATCGCAAGCTGCTTGAGACGTGAGTGGTCGATGAAGACCTGGTCGGAACCTTGTGCCCAAGCTCATCGCGCTCGGTCCGAGAGCCGCGATGAAGAGAAATTCTTTGGCGAGATTTTGTCGGNNGCTCCGCTCGGGATGACAGCTCGTGTTGTTTGGAACCGGCTGGGGTCGTGACCTACCGCGGCTGATCCTCGCCGTCCGGCTTGTACCAGGGTTCTTTCCGTTGGGGGAAGAGCACCTCGTTGGTCCGCATGAGGCGGGCGAGGACGCGTCCAGCCAGATGCGCCGCGAAGTCGATCTCCTGCTCGAGTTCTCTGCCGCTCAGGCGCGGGTCGGCGAGCGCGGTCCACTTCGCCGTCCGGATAGCGACGATGAGGCAGGTGGCGATGAGGAGAGAGGGCCCGAGTTTGGGCCAGTCGGGACGATCCGTGGTGCCGCCGATCTCGAGGCCCATCCAGAGAGTATAGCGAAGATAAGGCGAAGATGCGGATGGGAGCTGGGAGCTGGGAGCGAAGAGGGAGGAGGGAGGAGGGAGGAGGGAGGAGGAGGCTCCGAGGCCGGTTAACCAGCTCGATATCAGGAGGGGGTCTCGGCTGACGGCCCGTTGCGTGAAATGAACACCATGCGGAGGGGTCGACCCCCCAGCCGCCCCAAAACCCGCCGGCTACCGGGTACCTGCTACCTACCACCAGCGGCCGCCTCCCGGCTCCCAGCTCCTCGCTCCCAGCCTCCCAGCTCCAGGCTCCCAGCTCCCGGCTCCCGGCTGGGTCCGGTAAGATGCTGAGTCGGAGGGTTCCATGCCGACACTAAGGAACGAGGCCGATCGGAAGGCGCTGGTAGAGCGGCTGGCGCGGGTGACGCCGGAGTCGAAGGCGCAGTGGGGCCGGTTCGACGCGGCCCGGATGATGTGCCACCTGGGCGACGCTCTGGACGAGGGCCTGGGGCGGCGCACCATCCCACGCCTGGGTCCGGGGCTGGGTCCGGCGCTGCTGCGGCACTTCCCTGTCAAGCACCTGGCGATCTATGTGGTGCCGATGCCGAAGGGCGCGAAGGCTCCGCGCGAGCTGCTGGCGGAGGAGCCTGGGGAATTCGAGGCGAACCGGCGGCGGGTGGTGGCGGCGGTCGAGGAGATGGCGGCGATGCCATCGGGCCGGGCGCCGGATCACTTCCTGCTGGGGAGCATGAGCTGGGCGCAGTGGAACGCGCTGGGGTGGAAGCACATCGATCATCACCTGCGGCAGTTTGGGAGCTAGCTGGGAGCCGGGAGCCAAGGTTCGCCTGTCGGCGGTCACGCCTGGGGAG
>PMAM01000156.1:9134-18022 GCA_003152595.1 Acidobacterium sp. | reverse complement strand
ACTGCAAATCCGCAGGCACTTGCCGTACCATCGAACGAGAACGCTTCATAACCCACGCATGACACTTACCGAAACGCGCAGGATGGTGCTGGCCGCCGTAGCGGCCTGCGATGAGAAAAAGGGCGAAGACACAAGAGTTCTGCAGCTGGATCCGGCAGACTCGGCCTTTACGGATTTCTTCCTGATCACCAGCTCGGCCAACGACCGTCAGTCGCAGGCCATTGCCGACGAAATTGAGCTGCGCCTGAAGCGCGACTTCGGCACGTATCCGAACTCGGTCGAAGGCCGCCGCGTGGGCGAGTGGGTCCTGATGGACTACGTCGACTTCGTGGTCCACATCTTCCTGCGCGACCGGCGCACCTTCTACGACATCGAGCGCCTGCGCAAGTCGGCGCGTCCCATCGAGCTGGCCGAGCTGACCGCGGCCCTCACGGAGAAGACCCTGGCGGCGCGAAAGAAGGCGCCGGTGAAGCGGGAGGCGAAGAAGGCCGTGACGAAGAAGGCTCCCGCGAAGAAAGCCGCAAAGAAAACCGCGAAAAAGGCGGCGAAATCCACGGCAAAACGCGGAAAATAGGTTCGTGCCGAGGGAAGCGTTCACCTTTATCGATCTGTTCGCCGGCATCGGCGGGATGCGGATGGGGTTTGAGGCCGCAGGTGGGCGTTGCGTCTTCACCAGCGAGTGGAATCTGTTCGCGCGCAAGACCTACGCGGCCAACTTCGGCCCAGGCGAGGCCATCGCCGGCGACATCCGCGAGCAGGACGAGGACAAAATCCCCGATCACGATGTGCTGGTGGGCGGTTTTCCCTGCCAGCCGTTTTCCATCGCCGGCGTGAGCAAGAAGAATGCGCTCGGCAGACCGCATGGATTTGCCTGTGCGACCCAGGGAACGCTTTTCTTCGATGTGGCGCGGATTATCGCCTCCAAACGGCCCCGCGCGTTTCTGCTGGAGAACGTCAAGAACCTCGTCAATCACGACAGTGGGCGTACCTTTCGAGTGATCCGGCAGACGCTTGAGGAGGAATTGGGCTATCGCATCTCGTGGCGCGTGATCGATGCGGCACATTTTGTGCCGCAGCACCGTGAACGGATTCTCATCGCGGGCTTTCGCGAGGAATCCGGATTCGACCTCGAGGATGTGAAGCTCCCTGAAACCGCTCCAAAGTTGCGGACTGTGCTTCACCCGGAAAATGGCACTGAGCCGTCCGAATACCCCTACACCCTGGCCCCTGGCGGCCGGATCAATCCGAAATACACGCTTACCAACAAGCTGTGGGCCTACCTCCAGGCCTACGCGGCAAAACATCGAGCCGCCGGGAATGGGTTTGGCTTCGGCCTGGTCGATGGCGAATCGACCGCCCGCACGCTCTCGGCGCGCTACTACAAGGATGGCTCGGAAATTCTGGTCAGCCGTGGTCCAGGCGAGAATCCGCGCCGCCTCACGCCGCGTGAGTGCTCCCGGCTGATGGGCTTCCCCGACAGCTTCAGGATCCCGGTGTCGGACACCCAGGCATACAAGCAGTTCGGCAACAGCGTCGCTGTCCCGGTAATCGCAACCGTCGCGCGCGCAATGCAGCCGTGGATCCTCGGTTTGCCCGAATTCGCGGAGCGCCGTCGTCGAGCCACGGCAGCGAAACTTCCTTTCCCGCCGGAACCATTGCTGGTTTCGTCATGACCGACGTTCACACCCGCGAGCAGCGCAGCCGCAACATGGCGGCCATCCGCTCGCGCAATACCAAACCCGAGGTCCGCGTGCGCCGCGTCCTGCACGCCATGGGTTTCCGCTTCCGCCTGCATCGCAAAGACCTTCCCGGTCGGCCGGACATCGTTTTACCCAAATTTCGCACGGCGATTTTCGTCCACGGCTGCTTCTGGCACTGTCACCGTTGCAAATACGGATCGGTCGTCCCGGCCACACGTGCCGACTTCTGGGCGGCGAAACGCGGCGGCAATGTCGCACGCGATCGCCGGCACGCCGCGGCACTGCGTCGGCTCGGCTGGCGGGTCGTGGTGCTGTGGGAGTGTGAGGTGCGGACCGATGAGGCAGCCGAGGCCAGGGTGCGGGGACTCAGGATTGGCCGCTGAGATAGCATCATCTCGAATGACGGAACCTGACCTGGGAAATCTCCCCACCGAAGCCCGCAATCCCGCCTCCGAGCGCATCGACGAAGTCTCGACCCTCGAAATGCTCGGCATCCTGCACGCCGCCGATCAGGAGGCCGTGGCCGCCGTCGGCCGCGTGCTGCCTTCGATCGCTGCAGCCGTCGATGCCATTGCTGCGCGCATCGAGGCCGGCGGACGGCTCTTCTATCTTGGCGCCGGCACCTCGGGCCGTCTGGGCGTGCTCGATGCCTCCGAGTGCCCGCCCACCTACAACACGCCGCCGCAGCTGGTGCAGGGCATCATCGCCGGCGGAGACGCCGCGCTGCGCCGCTCCATCGAGCGAGCCGAGGATAGTCCGGAGCTTGGCGCGCGGGACCTCGAAGAGCACGACTTTGATTCGGGCGACGCGCTGGTTGGAATCGCCGCCAGCGGCCGCACGCCGTATGTCCTCGGCGGCATGGAGCACGCGCGGCGCCTCGGCGCGCTGACCATCGGCCTCACCTGTGTGCCGGGGTCGCCCCTCGCCACCTCCGCCGAAATCGCCATCGTGCCCGCAACCGGTCCCGAGGTCGTCACCGGCTCCACCCGCATGAAAGCCGGCACCGCGACCAAGCTGGTGCTCAACATGCTCTCCACTGGCGCGCTGATCCGCCTCGGCTACGTCTACAGCAACCTCATGGTGAACGTGCAGCCGACAAACACGAAGCTGGCCGACCGTGCGGCACGCATCGTCGCGACCATCACCGGCCTGACCCACGACCAGGCGGCACAACTGCTCGCAAAAGCGGAGGCCGTCAAAACCGCCGTCGTGATGCACAAGCTCCAGCTGAACCGTGCCGAAGCCGAAGCCCGCCTGGCCTCCGCGCATGGCCGGCTGAAAGACGCCTTGGGAACGAGAACGACATGAAAGCGACGCAGCTCGAATTTCGCTTCCGGCTCATCATCATCCTGCTGCTCTACACGGTGGGATTCTGGGCCCCATGGACCTGGATCGCCGGCCACTACGTCCCCCCAGCCACAACCGCATGGCTGGCCGTTCCCACCCTGCTGGACCGCTGGGGCTGGATGCGTCTCGACCACGCCTCGCTCCTCGTCACGTGGCTAGCGATTGTCTTTGGACTCGCCGGAGCGGCCCTGCGCGTCTGGGGCACGGCGTATCTGAGCGCCTCCGTCGTGCACTCGGGCGCGATGCACGGCGGCCAGGTCATGGCCTCGGGGCCGTATCGCTACGTGCGCAACCCGCTCTACCTGGGCTCGTACCTGCTCGGGCTGAGCATCGCCATCCTCATGCCGCCATCGGGCGCGGCGGTCTTTGCCGTGCTCCTCGGCGTGTTCTACTTCCGGTTGATCCTGGGAGAAGAGGCATTCCTTGCCAGCCAGTCCGCCGAGGCGTATCTCAGCTACAAGAGGCAGGTTCCGCGACTGGTGCCCCGGCTCCGCCCCAGAATTTCCGCTGCTCCGGCGCACCCCCAATGGCTCACCAGCCTGGTGGCAGAGGTCTTCCCCGTAGTGTTCTCCCTCTGCCTGGCGGTGCTGGCCTGGCGCTATCAGCCGCTGCTGCTCGTCAAGTGCCTGCTGGTCAGCTTCGGCCTCTCGCTGGTCACGCGCGCCTTTCTGCCAAAGGGGCAGGGGGCCACGGCTTAACTTCTCCGCGCCGGTTTCTCAGGAGGTCTTGCCCGGCGTCCCGACGTCCTCCTCTTCGGGATCGGCCGTGGCGGTGTGGCCATGCGTCGCCCACAAGATGCAGGCGAGAAAAACAAGGACGAACAAGAGGATCAAACCAACGGTGTTCGGGGTTCCGGTCATGGGTGTGACTCCAGTAAGGAGAGAGTCCCCACCGCCGGAGTTTCGTTGTCTCGCAGAAGACAGGAAACCCCCCCGCTCGCCCGAAACCCCAGCCAGTGCCCGCCCGAAAAAAGCCTTAGTGGTCCTTCGCCACTACCGAAAGGTCCTCGTTATCGGCATTCGAAGCGTGACCGTGCGTCGCCCAAAGAACGCACACGGCGAAGATCAGCGGGAACATGATAACGATAAAAATCGTGCTGGGAGTCGCACCCATACCAGTCCTCCCCGCCCGCTATTGTGCGCCGCCAGGCCCCGGCAAAAGCGCTTTTTGATCTCATGCACAAACGCAGGTAACTTTTCCCGCACACGCAGCGTCTTAAGCATGCACAAGCACGCCCATTTTGTTGCAGGGTTGGGAGAACTCCCGTGAAGACCCCTTCCACTTGCCTCTTTCTGCTGCTGTTGTCTGCCCTTCTCTCAACCCCTGCCTTTGCCCAGGACGCAGCCGCCGGACTCTCCCCCCGCACCGGCAGCGTCTTCGCCGAGTTCTCTGCGGCTCGAACCGGCCAGGGCGCCGGCTACGTCTGGGGCGGCAGCGCCGGCGCCTACATTCAGGGGCACCTGCTGGGCCTGGTCGCGCGCGCCACGGTCCTGCCCGGCAACAGCGACATTCATGTCTACGACGCGGTCCTCGGTCCCCGGCTCGCCGTGACCCTGCCCTTCGTCCGGGCGTGGGTCGAAGCCGGCGGTGGCATGGGCTACACCGGCGGTTACTACAACTCCCCCGGCGTGCTCGGCTCCAACTGGGGTGCGGCGTGGCAGGCCGATGCAGGCGTATCTCACGGAATCCTGCCCCGCCTGGACTGGCGCATCCTCGAAGTGGGCTACGGCCACATCTACACCGGCACAGGCGTCTCGCCCATCATGGCTAGCACAGGACTCACGCTGCACATCTGGTAGCCGGCCCTTCGTCGAACCCGCAGCGCATTCTTCGGAGCGCCGCCTGCGGTCCTCTTCAGCACTTGCTTTCCAACAGCGCCGCCACGCCCGCGCCAATCACTGCCAGCGCAGGATCCTCCGGCAGCACCTCGACCGTGTAGTTCTGCAGCGGGCTCATCTTCACCATCTCCCACAGGTGTTCCTTCAGCCGCGGCAACTCCAGCCGCTGGATANNGCCAGCGCGCGATGCCACAGATCCACGAAGTCCGCGCAGCGCCGGTCGCCCTTCTTCGCCGCCGCAAATACCTCATCGGGTTCCATGTCGAGGAAGCGCAGCCGCATGGCACGGTACCCCATAATGCCCTCGAGATGGCCACGCCCGCCGCAGCCGCAGAATTTCTCTCTGGGGTCCAGCGTCACCACCATGTGGCCGCCCTCCCACGGACCCTCGGTGTACGGATACCGCCCGAACCCGATCCCGTTCCCGATGGTCCACACGCGCACCTGGCGGTCCATCTGCCCGCGCGTCGCAGCTATGCCCGCCGCCACCGCGTCAGCGTCGTTGAACACGCTCAGCTGCACATCGATGCCGCGCTTCTTCAGCCCCGCGCTGATGTTGCTGCACACCTGCGCCCCCTTCAACTGGGGCAGATTCGGCGCGTCCAGCATCACCCCCTGGTGGAGATATCCCGGCAGCGCGACGCCTGCCGCGTCGATCGAGGAGCCTGCCGGAATCAGCGATGCAATCGCATCGCAGAGAATTTCGCAAAGGCTCTCCGCAGGGACTTCGATCAGCCCGTTCGTGTCGTCGATGTGCTCAGGAAATTCCTTCAACCCGCCCTGGAGCTTGTGATCCTCAGTCAGTCCCGCGACAACCCGCGTCGTCATCACCGCGCCAACCGTCTTCGACATAACTCCTCCGCTGCGCCGCGGCTCACCCCTCAAAGCGGGCCAGCCGGTTGATGCCGTTAAACGCGGCGGCTTTGTAGCACTCGGCCAGGGTTGGATAGTTGAAAACCGTATCGATGAAGTAGTCCACCGTGCCGTTCAGCGCCATCACCGCCTGGCCAATGTGCACCAGCTCCGCGGCCCCTTCGCCGATGATGTGGACCCCCAGCACCTGGCGCGTCTCACGGTGAAATACCAGCTTCAGCCGCCCCGTGGTGTCGCCGCGAATCTGGCCGCGGGCAATCTCGCGGTAGTAGGCCACGCCCACCTCGTACGGGACGTCCTCCTCGGTCAGCTGCTCTTCGGTCTTGCCGATGAACGAAATCTCCGGGATGGTGTAAATCCCGTAAGGATAAAAACTCGGGTTGGAAATGATGTGGTCGTCGCCAAAGGCGCGCGCCGCGGCGATCCGCCCCTGCTCCATCGAGACCGAAGCCAGCGCCGGGAAGCCGATCACGTCGCCCACAGCATAGATGTGCGGCACCTTCGTCCGAAAATCTTTGTCCACCGGAATCCGCCCGCGGTTGTCCGCATCGATCCCGGCTGCCGGCAGGTTCAGCTCGTCGATGTTGCCCTGGCGTCCCACCGCATACAGCAGCGCGTCGCCCGACATCTTCTTCTTGCTTTCGAGATTCGCCACCACCGTGCCGTCGGCCAGCTGCTCCACGCTCTCCACTTCCTCGCCCAGTCGCATCGTCACGCGGCTGTCGCGCAGGTGATAGCTCAGCGCCTCGATAATCTCCTGATCGGCGAATTCCAGCAGGCGCGGCCGTTTCTCGATCAGCGTCACCCGCACTCCCAGCGCCGCGAACATGCAGGTGTACTCGACGCCGATCACGCCGCCGCCCACCACAATCAGACTTTTTGGCAAATCGACCATGTCGAGAACCTGGTCGCTGTTGAGAATCGTCTTGCCATTCACCGGGACCTTCGCCGACGACGCCGGCCGCGTCCCCACCGCGATGATGACGTTGTCCGCTTCGTAGGTATTGGTCCCGCGCGGGCCGTCCACCCTCACGTGGTGATCGTCTTCAAACCGCGCCACTCCGTTGAAGACTTCAACGCCGTTGCGCGAAAGCTGCGCCTCGGTCACATCGATTTCCGTCTTAACCACGTGCTGGACGCGAAAGGCCAGATCGGCCATCGTGATCTTTTCCTTCACTCGGTAATTCATGCCGTAGATCGAGCGATAGTTGTACCCGGAAAGATGCAGCACCGCCTCGCGCATCGTCTTGCTGGGAATGGTGCCGGTGTTGATGCACACGCCGCCTACGACGCTCCGCATCTCCACCAGCGCGACGCTCTTGCCCCTCTTCACGGCGGAGACCGCCGCGCGCTGGCCTGAAGGGCCGGAACCGATGACGACCAGATCGTATTTCGCCATGTGTCACAAGATGGCCTGCAGGGAAACCTTTACGGGTCAGGCCAGAGCCCATCTTACAATCCGTTGATGACAAGCCGTATGAATCCCCTCTTACACTAAAAGTTCTGATGCTCCTCTACGCCATCACGAGTCGCCGCCTGCTGCCCGGGGATGAAACCGCAAAGCGCGACGCGCTGGTTGCACTCGCCGCCGAGTGGGCGCGTGGCGGCGTCGACACCATCCAGCTCCGCGAAAAAGACCTGCCCCTCCCCGAGCTTCAATTCCTCGCCGCCCGCATCGTCCAGGCCGTCCGCGCCGCAGAAAGCAAAGTCCGGAGTAAAACCCGCGTCCTCGTCAATGGTCCCGCGCAACTGGCCCTCGACGTCGGAGCCGATGGCGTTCATCTCCACGCCAACGCCGGACCCGCCGCGATCCGCGCGGCGCAACAGGTCTACGCCCGCCCCAATCTCGAGCCCATCATCAGCGCCGCATGCCATAATCCTGACGAAATTCGTCAGGCCACCGGCGTTTCGATGCTGCTCTTCTCTCCCATTTTTGAGAAGGTCACCCAGCAGGGAAACACCCGCGGCCAGGGACTCGCAGCCCTGCGCGCCGCCGTCGACCTCGCCAAACCCACGCCAGTCCTGGCTCTCGGCGGCGTCACAGAAAAGAATGCCGCAGCCTGCGTGCAGAACGGCGCAGCCGGCATCGCCGCCATCCGCCTCTTTCTCTCAGACGAGTGGCGCTCTCTTCTCGATAGCCCCACGCCGGCGTAGCCCGCCGCCCGTCACATCCGTGCGACCATCGTTCTGATGGATCATCCAACCCCGAAATGTCCCCTGTGAAAGAGGATCATCCCCAGGCATTGCAGGCCCTGCACCGCCGCAACGTCGGCCGCGGCNNCTGCTCCTCATCGGCGCCTTCCTCGGCGTCCCGCTCCAGTTCATGGTGCAGTTTGCAGGGCTCAAGCTGACGACCGTGAGCCATGCCGCGCTCATGGTTGGCACCATGCCGGTCATCCTCGCCGTGGGCGCGACGATCTTCGCTCACGAGCGCCTCGACCTCAAAGGCTGGATCGCGCTCCTCGGCTCCACGGCAGGCATCGCCCTCATCGTTCTCAGCGCCAGTCACGGCGCAGTGGGCGGCGGCAACATCCGCGGCGATCTCCTCGTCGTCCTGTCCCTGGTCATCGCGCTCGGCTGGGTCCTCATCAACCAGCGCCTCATGGTCCTCGGTCGTTCGCCTCTTGCTGTCAGCTCCTGGACGCTGCTCACCGGCGCCGCCATGCTCTTCCCCTGGGTCATCCTTCAGGACGGCCTCCCTCCGGTGCGAGGATTAGGCTGGCACGTCTGGTTCGCCGTCGCCGCCAGCGGTCTTCTCTGCACATCGGCCGCAACGCTGCTGTGGAACTGGGGCATCCATCGCGTCCCGGCCTCGCGCGCAGGCGTCTTCCTCAACATCGAACCGGCGCTCGGATCGATCCTCGGCGTCGTCGTCCTCGGCGAACACCTCGGCCCAGGCGCATATTTAGGCGGAGCGCTCATCATCGCCGCCGTGATCGTGCTCACCGCGACCGGCCAGCGTACGCTGGAAGCCGAAAGGGGCTGATCGCATCCGAATCTCCCTGCTCCCTGCTCCCTGCTCCCTGCTCCCTGTGATCTGTTCCCCTGTACCCTGTAACCCGTCTCCTGTAACCTGTTTTTCAGTGGTCGAACTCGTTCCATCCATCCTTTCCGCCGACTTTGCCCGTCT
>PMAM01000156.1:0-9127 GCA_003152595.1 Acidobacterium sp. | reverse complement strand
GCCGACTGGGTCAGCGTCCATTACGAAGCCTGCCGCCACCTGCATCGCTCGCTCCAGCTCATCGCCCAGCACAACATGCAGCCCGCGGTCGTCATCAATCCCCACACCGAAGTCGACCTCCTCATCCCCATCCTCGGCATGGTCCACCACGTGCTCGTCATGAGCGTCAATCCCGGCTTCGGCGGCCAGCGCTTTATTCCGTACTCGCTCAATAAGATTCGCCGCCTCGCCGAGCTTCGACGCCAGCTGGGTCTCAGTTATAGGATTGAAGTAGACGGCGGCGTCGCTCACGACACCGTCGCCAGCATCGTCGAAGCGGGAGCCGAGCTGCTGGTCGCCGGCAACGCCGTCTTCGGCAACGGTAACCCGGAACGCGACGCGCGCAGCCTGCTCGAAGCGGCGCAAAGGGCCGCCAGCATCGCGGCCGCATAGATTTTCTACCCGGTTCGGGGTCCTTGCAGACCACCCCGAACCGGGCGCAAAGCAAATGTACGGGGGCGTCTGCAATCATCGAGGTGTTATGAATCGTTGGGTCATCCGTATTGCGGCAGTGAGTCTGGGCATGGCGATCGCATTTTCCTCCCCGTCCGCCTTCGCCAAAGAGCACGCGAAGAAAAAGAAGAAGAACGTCGACCTCAGCGCTAACCCGCTCAGCAACGTGAAATCGGCGCAGCCCGACAAGGTCCTCTTCGACAAGGCCGCCAACGCCATGAAGCATGGCAAGTATGACGTGGCACGGCTAGACCTCCAGACCCTGCTCAACACCTACCCCGACTCCGAATACCAGATGCGCGCCAAGCTCATGGTCGGCGATACCTGGTTTAAGGAAGGCGGCTCCGCGGCCCTCACTCAGGCCGAATCGGAATACAAGGACTTCATTACCTTCTTCCCCAACTCGCCCGAAGCCGCCGAGGCCCAGATGAAGGTCGGCGACATCTACTTCCAGCAGATGGAGAAGCCGGACCGCGACTCGCAGAACGCCGTCCACGCCGAGCAGGAATACCGCACCATGCTCGAGCAGTTCCCTGACTCCTCGCTCGTCCCGCGCGCCAAGCAGCGCCTGCGCGAAGTGCAGGAAGTCCTCGGCCAGCGCCAGTTCGAGATCGGCGAATTCTACGCCTCACGCGAACAGTGGGCCGCCGCCATCGGCCGCCTGCAAACCGTGGCCGATACTTATCCGCTCTTCAGCAAAGATGACCAGGCTCTCATCACCGTCGGTGACGCCTATGCTCAGGAAGCGCAGGTCATGTCCCGCGCCAGAATTCCGGAGAAGGCCAAAGCCGAGCTGGTGAAGCATTACAACGATCAGGCGGCGGCCGAATGGTCCCTCGTCGTCACGCGCTATCCGCTGGCTCCGCATGTCGAAGATGCGAAGGATCGCCTCATCGCCCTGGGCCGGCCCGTTCCCGATGCTAGCCAGCAGGCGCTCGCCGAAAGCCAGGCCGAGGAAGACAGCCGCGTCAACTTCCGCCTCGGCAGCCGTGCCGTGCAGATCTTCGGTCGCGGTCCCAACACCGTCCGCGCCGCCCGGGTCGGCGAGCCGTCGCTCAACAGCCCGCCTCCGGTCGTCGCTCCTGACGTCCTCAAGGAGACCCAGAATGCCTGGGCCGAGGCGCTGAACAACAAGCCCATCACCGGCGTTTCAACGCCCGCCGCTCAAACCGCCAACGCTGCCATCGACAATGGCACCGCGCCTCCCACCACCGCGCATCCGGCCCAGCCGTCCTTCCAGGAAGTGCCCGATGCCACTGGAACCCCGGGCAGCACCGTCACCGTCCAGGTCCCGTCTGACAACGCTCCGTCAGCTGCGGGTTCTTCCGGAACCACCCCGACCCCTGCTGAGGAAGTTCCCGCTGCAGGAGCGGAAAGCTCTCCCGCAAATGCAGCCGCACCCGCTGCAGGTGGCACGGGTGCCCCTGCCGCCCCTGAACACAGCAATGCCGAGCCGCTCGTGACGCCGGTCGGCCCCGGCAACGCCAAGCCACTCCCTGCCGTCGACAAGCCCGCCGAGACGCCGCAACAGGTCAACGAAGTGCCTGCCGGCGGGAAGAACACCCAGGTGCAAACCGGCGCGAACGCCAGCGGCAAACCCAGCAAGAAGACGAAAAAAGCGCCCTACGATAAGAAGGACGAGTCTTCGAGCAAGCACAAGAAGAAGACAGGCGTCGACAAACTGAACCCGTTCTGATCCACGATCGGCACCAGGCAGACAAGGCCGCCCTCAGGCGGCCTTTCTGCCCAGAAGTTCCCGCCTTGCCTGTGCTACGCTTCGCACCGGTGGCCAATTTCGAAAAAGCGCCGGCTGAGGTCCAGGAGATTCTCTCCAAACCGATCCAGCAGCTCGGCCTCAAGCTCGAAGGCTCTCCCCTCGAACGCTTCGTCCAGCAACTCTATAAGGAGCTGGCCGCCAAGGGGCTCAACCGGTTCCGCCCCAGGTGCTACCTCACCGATGAATGGGGCTGCCCCAACATGGAGCCCGTCATCGGAATCCCTTTCTACCTGGCCGATCCCAAACTGCAGCGCCTCGAGTCGGAGATGAACGACATTGAAGACGCGCGCCAGATCATGATGTACCTCCGCCACGAGGCCGGCCACGCTTTCAATTACGCCTACGCGCTCTACAAAACCCAGGAGTGGCGCGACCTCTTCGGTCCCTTCCGGCGCCCTTACCGCGACAACTACAAGCCCGTCCCTTTCTCCCGCCAGTTCGTGCGCCACATGGAGGGCTGGTACGCGCAAAAACATCCCGATGAAGACTTCGCTGAGACCTTCGCCGTCTGGATGACGCCTCGCTCCAACTGGCGGCAGCGCTACAAAGGCTGGGGCGCGATGAAGAAATTGCTCTACATGGATCGCATCGCCCGCAAGCTCCGCGATGTGGACGCCGTCGTCGCGCACGGAGACACTGATATCACCGTTGACGAAATGAATGTGACCGTCGGCGAGTTTTATCAGCGTGCGCTCGATCAGCAGCTTGTCCCCGGCGAGCTTCCCTTCGATACCGATCTGCGCGACATCTTCAACATTTCGAAGCGGCGCAGGAAGAATGTCCGCCCCGCCGTCGATCTTCTCCGCGAGAACCGCAAGATCCTCGTCGACAAAGTGAATTACTGGACCGGCGTCCAGCGTCCGCTGGTGAAAAAGCTCGTCGAATCCATCGAAGCGCAAGTCAGCGACCTGGACCTGCGGGCCGACATAAAATGTGAACGAGAATACTTGACCGAGGTTTCCGTGTACACAACCGCGCTGGCGATGAACTTCATCACTCGAGGCAAGTTCATTTCCCCCTGACTGGCGTTTTTCCATCTGCCCCAGGCAGACGTACGGCGTACCAAAGAAGCGTAGAGGCATCATGGCGAACCTGAAAATAACGATCCTGCACGACGTCTGGGAAGAGGGCCCGCCTGAGCCTGAGCCAGAACCGGTCAAGGCGCCGCGCGGCAAGAGCGGCAAACGTTCCAGGAAGAAAAAAGATCCGCTCCACGATCGCGAAGAAATTTTCGAGGCGCTCACCAAGCTCGGCCACGAACCTTCCTACTACGTCCTCGACGGCAAAAATCAGTCGCTGCTTGCGCTCGCAAAATGCGGCGCCGACCTCGTCTTCAACCTTACCGAGTCTTACGCCGGCGACGACACGATGGATAAGAACATCGCCTCGTTTCTTGAACTGCTGCACCTTCCCTATACCGGCAGTGGCCCGCAGGCCCTCTACCTTGCCCAGGACAAGTCGATCGCAAAAAAGATCTTCGACTTTCACAAGATCAAGACCCCGGACTTCGCCGTCTCCTACAAAGGGCGCACCGATCATTCGCACGACATCGAGTTTCCCCTGATCGTCAAGCCTGTGTCCGAAGACGGATCCATCGGTATCGACGCCGGCTCCCTGGTCGACAGCGTGAAAGAGCTGATGGAGCGCATTCACTACATCCACGAGGAATTCGACAGCCCCGCGCTCATTGAGGAGTACATCGAAGGCCGCGAAATTTACGCCTCGATTTTTGGCAATGAGAACCCCGAGGTCCTTCCTCTCATTGAACTCGACCTCTCCAAACTGCCCAGGGGTACCCCCCGCATTGCATGTCAGGACGTGAAGTTCGATCACGAGACCGAGGCCTACAAGGTCACAAAATCTGCGCCCGCCGAAGACCTCGATGATGACACCACGAAAAAGCTTCAGGACACCGGGCTCGCCGCCTGGCGCGCCCTCGGCCTGCGCGACTACGGCCGCATCGACATGCGCCTGAATAAAAAAGGCGAGGTCTACGTCATCGAAGCGAATCCCAACCCCTGGCTCTCCAGCGTCGCCGAATTCACCATGGCCGCCAAAAAGGCCGGCTATTCCTACACCGACGTGATCGAGAAGCTGGTGGGACTGGCCCAGGCTCGCTCACTCTAGTTCAGGGAAAAAGACCGCCCGCCGCAGACGGCAGGCGCGCCGTGGGAAAGCCCGCAAGGAAGAAGAAAGCGCCGTTCAAGGGCAAGCTCCGCCGCCTGGCTGCCCCTCAGCAGCATCTTCCGGCCATCCCGTGCTCGGCAGCTCTCACCAACATCGGTTTGTGCGCCGCATGTTCGCACTCCGCAATTCCCGCGTGATCTATTCCAGCCGGAGCGCGGTCATCGGGTCTACGCGGGTTGCGCGCCGGGCAGGAATCCAGACCGCCAGCAGAGCAACGGCGCACAGCAAAAGCGGTGTCAACAGGAAGGCCATCGGATCCCACGCCTTCACGCCAAACAGAAAGCCCGCAAGGAAACGCGTAAGCCAGAAGGCTCCGGCCAGTCCCACGGCCACCCCCAGCAGCGCGAGTATCATGCCCTGGCCGATAATCATGTTGCGCAGATTCGAAGCCTGCGCCCCCAGCGCCATGCGGACGCCCATCTCCTGAGTGCGTTGCTGAACGGAATAGGACATAACTCCATACACACCGATGGCAGCCATCAGAAGTCCGGACAACCCGAAGATCGTCAGCAGGGCCATATTGAACCGCTGCCGTGCGATGTTGCGCGCCTCGACCTCATCCATGCTCCGGATGTGGGCTACGGCCAGGTCGCTGCTCGCTTCACGCAAAGCTGCTTCGACCGGAGCGAGAACCGCGTAGGGATTCTCACGCGTGCGAACAATCCAATAAAGCGGCGCTACCTTCGCGTTGAGCGCCGTTTCACCATCCGGCATCTGCGCCAGCGGGATGTACATCATCGGGTCGGGATTCCGATCGACACTCCGATTGCGGGTATCGCCGACGATGCCGACCACCTGGCGCGGCGGCTCAGCAAAAGCGGGTCCTGCGCCGGCGCCGATCTGAATCCGCTCTTTGAGCGGGTCGCCATTCGGCCAGTACTGGCGTGCCATCGCCTGACTGATGACGACCACTCCCGGTGCCGACGCATCATCGCGCTCCGTGAAGACGCGGCCCCGCACCAGTGGAATCCCGAGGCTCGAGAAATAACCTGAAGAGATGGAATAGAAGCCCGCGCCGCCCGTGAACGGAGCGTTGCCCTTCGGCCGGCCAACGATATCGAACACCATGCCAAACCCTGACGCCAGAGGCAGACAATTGCTGGCGCCGGCGGCAAGCACTCCCGGCACCGCCTGGAGGCGATCCTGACCGTCACGAACCAGGTGCGCCACCGGTGCGGTCGTCTGAAAGCGATCCCCGCTGACGGACATAGCCATGGTGAGCACATTGTGCGTGGTGAAGCCGGGATCGACCTCACCCAACTTGCGGAAGGTGCGAATCAGCAAAGCCGCTCCAATGACGAGAACGAGGGCGAGCGCGACCTCGCTGATGACGAGGATGGAGCGAACCTTGCCCTGGCGGAAACTCGTGCCGGAGCGGCTGGAGCCCTCATTCAGTGTGGCCGCCAGGTTTGGGCGGGATGCCGCGATCGCCGGGATCAATCCAAACAGGACCCCCGTGAGCACCGAGACGCCCAGAGTGAAAAGCAGAATATGGGGGTCGAGCGAGATGGAGGGTCCGGTTGCACGAATGCGCGGAATGTTCCCCGGATTAATGCGGAGCAGCAGCCGCACACCGAAGAAGCCGAAGAAGAGTCCCAGCAGTCCCCCGGCCAGGGCGAGCACCAGACTTTCAGTGAGCAGTTGACGGATGATCTGGCTGCGTCCCGCGCCAAGGGCCGCGCGCGTGGCCAGTTCGCGCCGGCGCGCCGAAGCTCTGGCCAGCAGCAGATTGGCAACGTTGCCACAAGCGATGAGAAGGACGAAGCCCACGGCCCCCAGAGGAACCAGAAGCGGAAAACGCATATCGCCGACCATGAATTGCTGAAGGGGGACGACTCCGAATCCACCGCCGGGCGGAAGAGAATGACTGCCGTAGGCGCGCCGGAACTGGTCGGCGACCAGGCGGAGCTGAGCATTCGCCTGAGCCAGCGTGACGCCGGGCCCGAGCCGCGCCACGACGGTATAGTTCACCACCATCTCGTGGGAATTCAGATCGAACTGATTCGGAACCCAGAGATCGACCGGTGTGTCGGTGACGAAGTTGCGGCCGATGACGCCCACAACGAGATACGGTTGGCCATCGAGCTGGATGGTCGTGCCGATGATTCCCCGGTTGCCCCCATAGCGCTGCTTCCACAGCCCGTAGCTGAGCACAACCACACGGCCGCCGTTCGCGCTATCCTCGGCGGCAGTGAAGGTGCGGCCGGCGACGACCGGCGCGCCAAACAGAGCGAAGTAATCCCGTGTGACATGGACGGCCTGCACCTGCTCAGGATGATCGCCTCCGGTCAGGTTGACGCCGGCGGCGCCAAAGTCATACGCGGCGATCTGCTGAAAGAGGCCGGCCTGCTGGCTCCACAGCGCGAACTCGGGAATGCTCGCCCCCGCGAACGCTCCTCGGTCCGTATTCAGGACCAGCTGCACCAGCGCCCCCGGATCGGGCCAGGTGAGCGGCTTGAGCAGAACCGCATCGATCACCGAGAACACCGCCGTGTTCACTCCGATTCCGACTGCAATCACCAGCAGAGTGATAACCGTGAAGGCGGGCGTTCGCGCCAGAGAGCGCAGGGCGAACCGCAGATCGCGTGCCCCATCGTCGAGCCATGGGAGCGATGAATGGCGCCATACCCGTTCCCGCAAGGTGCGTGGATTGCCGAAACGCAGACGTGCACGCCGCCGCGCTTCCTCGGGCGCTACGCCGCGCGCCGCCTGTGCATCCTGCTCATGGGCGAGATGGGACTCGATTTCCTCGGCGAAATCTTCGTCCTTCCTGGCGCGTTCGATCGAGCGGCGCATGGTCATGGCAATGCCTCCGGGTTATTGGGTCCCCTTATTCGGTCTCCGCGCCCAGAATCAGATCGATGGCGCGGGTCATCCGCCGCCAGCGCCCCGTTGCCGCGGCGAGTTCTTTGCGGCCCTTCGGCGTCATGCGATAGTACTTCGCCTTGCGGTTGTTTTCGCTTACACCCCACTCCGAAGCCAGCCAGCCGCGGTCTTCAAGCCGGTGCAGCGCGGGGTACAGCGAGCCCTGCTCGACTTCGAGCGCATTCTCCGACGTGTGTTCGATCACCTGCGCAATGGTGTGGCCATGCGCCGGTCCCATGACGAGGGTCCGCAGAATCAGCATATCCAGTGTTCCCTGCAGGACGTCCCCTGCCTCCGGCGGCCTTTTCAAAACCACGAGCGTCCCCTCCACTCGAATGACTATGGGTACACTTTATACACCACTCGGATGACTATGGGAAGGGGCGGGCCGCGAACGATCTGCTGAATGAGGTTCGAGTGGAAAGAGCAGACAGGGCAGCTTCAACTGCCGATTCAGGCCAATGCACTCATCGACGGATGGTGCCGGTTGACTGGCTAATCGGAGGTCTCGCATCCCCTTTGAATCCCGTCGGCAATCGCCCGTCAGCCCCGCACCCCCGTTACCTTCGTTTCCCGCCCAGCCCGATTTCTCTTGCAATGCTCCCCGCACTCCCGCACGCTGAAGCAGAACCTGAACCAGGAGGACTCGCCAACGCGGGTCCTTTTCAGTTTTCAGCCTCGCCAGGCCCCCAGGGGCCCTGATCGTCGGTTCTTTCTCATCCCGTCGCTGCGCTGGGGACAACTCTCCCACCTCTGACCCGGCCCCCGAGCCGGATTGGCCTCTGTCCCGCTATGCGGGATCGCACGCAGTTGTCGACCTGGTCAACAGAATGGCGCCCTCTGTTTTCAGCAGCTTGCCACAGCCCCCACCCAGGGGGGAGGGGGTGTCGGCAGCTTCAGGCTCCGGCGCGAATCGCGCCCGGGCCGCCAGCATCGAAATTCCGATTCGTTTATCGTGAAGTAGGAATGCCCCAGCAAGCAGAAACCACGCTCCAGAACGACCCCGCGATGAACGAACCGCAGCCTCCCCGCCGCGAGCTCCCCAAGGCCTACGATCCCGCCGCCATCGAGGACCGCTGGGCAAAGTACTGGGTCGACGAGCGCCTCTTCGAGGTCAGCACTCCCAAAACGGGAACCGCTGGCCCCCGCGCCTTCACCGTCCTGCTGCCCCCGCCCAACGTCACCGGCAACCTGCACATGGGCCACATGTTCGAGCACACCGAGACCGACATCCTCGTCCGGTGGCACCGCATGCGCGGCGAGACCACGCTCTGGCTCCCCGGCACCGATCACGCCGGCATCGCCACCCAGATGCTTGTCGAGCGCCAGCTCACCGGCGAAGGTACCTCGCGCCAGGCCCTCGGCCGCACCGCATTCATTGACCGCGTCTGGCAATGGCGCAAGCACTACGGCGGCGCGATCCTCTCCTCCATGAAGCGCATCGGCGACACCGTCGACTGGTCGCGCGAGTACTTCACCATGGACGAGCGGCTCTCCGTCGCGGTCCGCGAAGCCTTCGTCCGCCTCTACGATGACGGCCTCATCTATCGCGGCGCGTACATCGTCAACTGGTGCCCGCGTTGCCAGACCGCGATCAGCGACCTCGAAGTCACGCACGAGGAGCAGCAGGGCAAGCTGTGGGAGATTCGCTACCCGGTCATCGGCGCGCCGGGCGAGTTCCTCACCGTCGCCACCACGCGTCCCGAAACCATGCTCGGCGACGTCGCGGTTGCCGTCAACCCGCTCGACGAGCGCTACACGCCGCTCATCGGCAAGAGGGTCAAGCTGCCGCTCACGGATCGCGAG
>PMAM01000286.1 GCA_003152595.1 Acidobacterium sp. | reverse complement strand
CCCGGCATCAAGCGCGTCATGGGCGACTGGTTCCGCTCCTACGGTGTGGCGCAGATTCCCTCGCTGCAATTTCTCGTTGCCAGCAACTCCACCGACGACAACTCCGGGCGCATCCTGCTCTGCGAGCCGCCCTCCACCGTGATGGAAACCTTCGGGCCCTGTGTCGTCGGCGCCGCCGCCGGTCCCATCACGCCATGGCTCAAGATGCTGGCACCGCGGCAAAGCCACGGCATCAGCCTGCGCTCCACAGTCCTTCGCATGACGTATTTGCTTTACCTCGCGCGCAAGTACGACACCACGGTGGGCGAGGAGACCGAGATGATCGTCCTCTCCAACCGCGGCTCCTTCAGCTACATCGACCGCAGGGAGATTCACCAGGCCGAAGGGCTCGGCGAGAAGATGGATGGGCTTCTGCTCGACGTCGCGCGCCAGGTGCTCACGGCGGAGATCGAGCAGAACCCGCAGACCATCGCCGAGGAATTCCTGCGTGGCTACTTCGACGTGATGGAACAGAATCCGCAGGTCTACTTCCCTTCCCTCACCTGGCTGGACAAGATCAGCGCCAGCGCAGCGGGCCCGATCCCGGTGCCCATGCCGACAGGCACGCTGGGCTGAAACTCCGCACTTCCTTCTGAGACCCGCTCACGGCTCTCATCCCTTCGCGTCTAAGCGTTACAATTCGTAACATTTGTGAACCAGTCGAACGCAGATGCCGTAGATTGGCATGAGCCTTTCCCCGCATCGGGATCCCAGTCCAAAGGCGGCACACATCATGGGCGACTTCCTCAGCGACCTCCGCTACTCCCTGCGCATGCTCACGGGCAANNCCGGATCGCATCGTGCAGCTGATGAACATCGAGCCGGACGGCAACTGGCCCGGCTCATCCCCCACCAAGTTCAACAACTGGCGCACGCAGACCAGCGTTCTGCAGGATGTCTCCGCGTACGACTTCGGCGGTCCAGGCTTTAACCTCACCGGCGAAGTGCCCGAACAGGTCCACGGCATTCACGTGAGCGAAGCGTACTTCCGCCTCTTCGGAGCACCGGTGATCCTCGGCCGCACCTTCACGCCGCAGGAAGATTCGCCCAACGGCGGACACGTGGTCGTGATCGGCTACGGCCTCTGGCAGCGTAAATTCGGCGGCAATCCGAAGATCGTCGGCACCGCGCTTTCGCTCGGCAATGAGCCGTATACAATCCTCGGCGTCATCGGCCAGCAGTTCCGCTCTGATCCCGTGGCCGACATCTGGCTGCCCTTCCAGATCGATCCCAACAGCACCAACCAGGGCCACTACTTCATGACGGCGGCGCGGCTCAGGCCTGGCGTCACCCTGGCGCAGGCCAACGCGCAGATGAAGCTCGCCTACCAGGAATTCAGCCGCCGCTGGCCGCTCGCCGATCCAAAAGCCAGCTTCGGCGTGCAGCCGCTGCGCGATTCCATCGTTGCCGACGCCCGCTCCTCGCTGCTCGTTCTGCTCGGAGCTGTGGGCTTCGTCCTGCTCATCGCCTGCGCCAACGTCGCCAATCTGCTGCTCGTGCGTGCCACCGGCCGCAAGCGGGAGTTCGCCATCCGCGCTGCCATGGGCGCCGGCCGCATCCGCATCGTTCGCCAGTTGCTCACGGAAAGCCTCGTGCTCGCGCTCAGCGGAGGCATCCTCGGCCTTCTTGTCGGCTACATCGGCGTTCGCGCCTTGTTCACCATCGGCACCGCCAACCTGCCCCTTGTTGGCAAAGGCGGATCCGCCGTCGGGCTCGACTGGCGCGTGCTGCTCTTCACCCTCGGCGTCTCTCTGCTCACCGGCATTCTCTTCGGCCTGGCGCCCGCCATCGGCGCCTCGCGCCCCGACCTGAACACCACGCTCAAGGAAAGCAGCAACCGCGCCGGGACCGCATTCCGGCACAACATCACGCGTTCGCTCCTCGTGATCAGCGAAGTGTCACTCGCCCTGGTGCTGCTCATCGGCGCAGCCCTGCTCATCCGCACCTTCGTCGCGCTGCGCCATGTCAATCCCGGCTTCGACGCGCACAACGTTCTCACCATGGAGATGTCGCTCACCGGCGACCGCTTCCAAAAGACCATCAACGTCGCGCAGCTCGCACTCGAAGGCCGCCAGCGCGTCAATGCCATTCCCGGCGTCGAATCCTCCGCTGCGACCTGCTGCCTGCCCCTCGAAGGCGGCTTCGGTTTGCCCTTTGATATCGTCGGCCGGCCGCACGGCAAAGATCCCAACACCGGCGGCGCCGGCTGGATGAATACTTCGCCCGGCTACTTCGCCACCTTCCACATTCCCCTCCGCGGCCGCGATTTCTCCGATCAGGACACCGGCTCTGCGCCCCTGGTCGTGATCATCAACGAGAGCATGGCGAAGAAGTGGTGGCCGAAGCAGGACCCCATCGGCCAGCAGATCGTCATCGGCAAAGACGTCGGCCCGCAGTTTGCTGAAGGCCCCCGCCAGATCATCGGCGTCGCCGGCGACATCCGCGACGGCGGCCTCAATCGCGATCCGCGCGAGCTCATGATCGTTCCTCAGGCTCAGGTCACCGACGGCATAACGGCGCTCAACGCCGGCATCGGCCCCGTCGCATGGATCGTCCGCACTCACGGTGATCCGCATCAATACATTTCCGCTGTGACGGAGCAGCTCCGCCAGGCCAGCGGCGGTTTCCCCGTGGCCCGCGTCCGCCCCATGAGCGAAGTCGTCATCAACTCCACCGCGCGCGAGGACTTCAACATGCTGCTGCTGACCATCTTCGGCGCCTCCGCGCTCATCCTCGCCGCCATCGGAATCTACGGCCTCATGGCCTACTCCGTGCAGCAGCGCACCCAGGAGATNNTCATCGGCATCGGCGCGGCCTTCGGGCTCACGCGCTTCATCGCCAGCTTCCTCTTCGGCGTCAAAACCTGGGATCCCTTCGTATTTGTAACCGTCCCGGTCATCTTATCCGCCGTCGCGCTGCTAGCCGTCTGGATGCCCGCCAGCCGCGCCTCCCGTCTCGAACCCCATCGGGCGCTGCGCATTGAATGACGCGCTATTCGTCCTTCGGCAATTCCAGATAGACGAGCCCGAAACGAGTCTTGCCTCCAGGCGCGTCATCGTTGATGGCCACAATCCGGAATTTCTTCGGCGCACCGGCGCGCAGCTCATGGTCCTTCGATGAGTCTGCGCTGCCGTTCACATCTACGTGGCCACCCTGCTCATCGGAGCAGGTCAGTCCGCTGCTGGTTTTCGCCACAGAGCCCACCGCTTTGCCGTGCAGGCATTCCAGCACCTCTCCATATTGCGCCAGCGGCTTCCGGTAGAACTCCAGCACCTTGTCCGGTGCGTCCGGAGTGATGTAGTTCACCGCTTTCAGGTCGAAGTGAAAACTATTCAGAACCAGTCCGAGGTCCGCCGAGGAATTGTCCTTGTCCTGATAAATCTCCGCTCCGGGGTAAACGGGCAGGCCGATCTTCTCCGCCGTGGCGCGCGAGTTGGCATGGACGTCGAGTTTGAAGTCCGAATTCTGAGCGAAACCCGTCGCGCCATCGGCGGCAAACGCGGCGGCGAGGCACCAGACATGGAAGCGGTTGGGCATCGGTGATTCCTCCTGGGGATGCTATCAATACGCCGTTTCCCGTCCTGGAGTTCCCTACCGGCCCGCGACTAGCTAAACCGCTACTCCGCTCGCAGCGCTTCCACGGGGTTGACCCGCGCCGCCCGTCGCGCCGGAATGAAGCTCGCCAGCAGAGCAAACGCACCCAGAACCGCCGCCACGCCGGCCAGCGTCGAAATATCCCACGCGCGCACGCCGAACAACAGGCTCTTCATCGCGACGGATGCGCCGATCGACAACCCGAGCCCCACCGCAATGCCGATCCCCGCCAGCAGACCCGCCTCTTTCAGGATCAGCCTGTGAACGGCACTGCGTTGTGCGCCCAGCGCCATCCGCACGCCGATTTCGCGCGTGCGCTGGCTCACCGAATACGCGACCACCCCGTAGAGACCCACCACGCCCAGCAACAACGCCAGCACTGCGAATCCGCCGACCAGGTACGCGGACAGCTGATGCATCACCGCCGTTGGCGACTGGCCGATTTGCTGCTCCATCGTGACCTCGCCGTACACGCCGAGGCTTGGATTCATCGCGCGCAGCGTTTTCACCAGCTCCGGCAGAAATGCCTTCTCGTCGCCACGCGTGCGCACCGCCAGGGCGAAGAACGCGTCCGGCCCATCGTCGATCGAAAAATACTCCGTTGGCAGTGGGTCGTTGTCCAGCGCGGCTTCGCGCACGTCGCCGACAACACCCACCACCTGGCGCATCGACTTCGGCGACAATTTGATGTCGCCGATCATCTTCCCCACCGGATCCTCGCCCGGAAAATATTTCCGCGCCAGCGTCTGGTTGATGATGGTCACCCTCAGGTGACTCTCATCGTCCGTGGTGGTCAACATGCGGCCTTCGATCAGCTTTGCCCCCAGCGTTCGCATGTAATCCGGACTGATGTCCCGCTCCATCACGTCGTGGTGCTCTCCGTGGAACGGCTTGCCGGGAACGCGGATCCAGTCCGTATCGCAAAAGCACTGCACCGGCAGATCCGTGGTCAGTCCGACCGACTCGACTCCCGGCAGGCTCGAAACCCGCGCATGGATCGCGCGATACAGTGCCTTCATAGGCTCCGGTTTCTGGCCCGCTGGATCCGTCATCATCAACTGCACCGTCGCCAGATGCGTGGGATCGAACCCCAAATCCACATGCAGCAGCCGGTACAGGCTCTTGCCCAGCAGCCCNNCCGCCTTCGCTCAGCGCCTCGTGGATATCGCGCACCGCGAGCCGCATCGCCGGCGTCAACGCCATCAGCAGCATCGCCAGCAGCGTCACCGCCCCCGCAAACAACAACGTATGCGCGTTCAGTTTCACGTTGTCCAGGAAGGGCGCGCCCTGCGCGATCTGCTTCGGGAACAGACTCCGCAGCAGCGACATCATGCCCACAGCNNCGCAGCAGCCGCCCCGGTGTTGCCCCCAGCGCGCCACGCACCGCGATCTCGCGCCTCCGGCTCTCCGATCGAACCAGCAGCAGGCTCGCGACATTCACGCACGCGATCAGCAGCAGCAATCCCGCGCCCGCCAGCAGCGTGAGCAGAATCGGCCGCACCTTGCCGACGATCGCTTCGGAGAGCGGCTGCACGCTCGCGCCCTGACCCGTATTCGACGTCGGATACTGAATCGCCAGCTGCGCAGCAATCTTCTGCAAATCCGCCCGCGCCTGTGAGAGGCTGACGCCGTCCCTCAGCCGCGCCACGCCGTCGAGATCGTGACAACTCCTGCGCTGCTCGCAGGAAGGCTTATCCAGCAGCGGCACCCACACCTCAGCTCCCCCGCGCGGAGCGAACGCAAAGTTGCGCGGCAGCACCCCGACAATCGTGAACGGATCTCCGCTCAGGCTCACCTTCTCACCAACCACATCGCGGCGCCCGCCGAAGCGCGTCATCCATGTGCCATAGCTCAGCATCACGATCTTTGCCCCGCCCGGCATGTCCTCCCCGGGCCGAAAATCGCGCCCCAGCATCGGCTGCACGCCCAGCGTGTGAAAGAACCCGTCGCTCACGCGTGCCGCAGGCACCGGCTCCGAGACCGATCCGATCCGCAGCAGGAAACCCGACCCGTTGTAGACATCGAACGATTGCAGCGTCACGTTCATCCGCTTCCAGTCGTCGTAGTCCTCGCGCGAAATGTTCGATCGCGGAAACGCCTCCGCGCTCTCGTCCACGTCCACCAGCCGATTCTGCTGCGCGTACGGCAGCGGCTGGATCAGCGCAGCATCCACAAACCCGAAAATGGCCGTGCTCGCACCAATGCCCAGCGCCAGCATCAGAATCGCTGTCACCGCGAATCCCGGGCTCTTGCGCAGCTGCCGGACCGCGAACCGCAGATCCTGCGCCACAGTCTCCGCGCGGAATCCCACCACCTCATGGCTTCGCTCGCGCATCCGCGTCGCATTCCCGAACCGCCGCATCGCCGCCACGCCCGCCTCCTCCGACGTCATTCCCCCCTCTTCCAGTTCCTTCGCCACCTGCTCGCGATGGAAAGTCATCTCCTCGTCCAGCTCGCCGGCAAACTTCTCCCGTCCGAAGAGCAGCCGCACCTTGCGCCACCAATATCCAGGACCGTTCATCGCGCCTCCTCGGCGTCGCGCAGCACGCGTCCCATCGCCTCCACCATGCGCTCGAATTTCGACAGCTCGATGCCCAGCTGCTTCCGCCCCGCCGCCGTCAGCGTGTAGTAGCGAGCGCGCCGGTTCGTCTCGGTTCTCCGCCACTCCGCCTTCACCCATCCCTGCAGCAGCAGCCGTTGCAGCGCCGGATACAGCGATCCCTCTTCCACCGTCAGCACATCATCGGACGTGCGTTTAATCGACTGCGCGATTCCGTATCCATGCAGCGGCGCGCGCTTGAGCGTCTGCAGGATCAGCAGATCCAGCGTTCCAGGCATTAGTTCTGGTTTCTCGGCCATGTTGCCGGAACCATAGGCCATCTATGGATAGAGAAGCAAGGGCTTTGTGACGAGTGTCATCCTGAGCGAAGTTCAGCCCGCATGGCGGGCCGAACGCAGTCGAATGGACCTCCCGAGCGCCAACATCTCTGACGAGCGGGCTCGTCGGAGATCGCGAGGGTTCAATTCGTTCGCAGCGCCACCAGCGGATCGATCCGCGACGCCCGCCGTGCCGGCAAATACCCAGCCAGCAGCGCGACTGCGATCAGCAACGCGATCATCCCCAGGTACGTCATCGGATCGGTCGGCTCGGTCCCGAACAGCAGCGACGCAATCATCCGCGCCGCCGCGAACGACGCAACCGTTCCCACCACGATCCCGATCAGCACCATTCCCAGCGTGCTGCCCAGCACCGCGCGCTGCACGCGTCCGCGCGTCGCCCCCAGCGCCATGCGGATCCCGATCTCCTGCGTCTGCCGCGTCACGCCATATGCGATCACGCCATAGATTCCCAGCGATGCCAGCAGCAGCCCAAGCCCGGCAAAGATCCCAACCAGCAGCATAAAGAAGCGCCGTGGCGACACTGCGCGATCAACGATGGTGCGAATCGGCTGGAACTCCGCCGCAGGCTGATTCGGGTTCAGTTCGCGCAGCGCGCGCAGCACGCTCCCGGCCAGTGTCGCGGGCGGCACCTGGCTCCGAATCACCAGCTGTGCATTGTTGGGATTCGCCTGCGTCACTGGGTAATAAATCTGCCAGCCCTTCTCTGCTTCCACACTCGAGGCGTGAACATCATCGACGACCGCGATGACATGCAGCTCCGTATTGCCGCTCATCAGCACCTTGCCTACCGCGTCCTCACCCGGCCAGTACGTGCGCGCTGCCGCTGCGTTGATCATCACCACCTGCTGGCTCTTCGGCCCGTCGCTCCAGCTGAAGTCGCGCCCGTGCACCCGCATGCCCATCGCCTCCATATACCCCGGCGTGCACACATACACCAGCGGAGACGGCAGCGCACCTTCAGGAAACGTCTTGCCCTGCGGCACCGGCGCGCCCCACGCGCGATTGGCCCCCAGCGGCAGATAATCGACAATGCCCGCCGCTTTTACGCCCGGCAGCGCGCTCACCCGCGCGATCATCTCCTGGAAGATCGTGCCTCGCTTCTGCGCTCTCGCATCGTCGGTCGGCGCCGAATCGTCATAATCCACGCGAATCGATGCCGCCTGATCCGGCTGGAAGCCGAGATCGATGTCCAGCACCTTCAGGAAACTGCGCAGCAGCAGGCCCGCGCCCACCAGCAGCACGCACGCCAGCGCCACCTCTGTAATCACCAGCGCGGTGCGCACGGTTTCGTGTTTCCGTCCCGCACTCGAGCCATGGGCGGAGTCCTTCAGCGTCTCCAGCAAATTGCCGCTCGCCATGCGCAACCCCGGCATCAGGCCAAACAGCAGTGCCGCCCCCACCGCGATGAGCACCGTCCATCCCAATGCCTGCCCGTCGATGTGCAGAGTGCTCAGCAGCGGCAGAGCCAGCGATCCCTGATGCGCCAGCCACAGCACCAGCCCCCACGCCAGGCCGAATCCCAGCATCGCGCCCGCACTCGACAGGATCAGGCTCTCCGTCATCAGCTGCCGCACCATGCGTCCGCGGCTCGCGCCCAGCGCGCTGCGCATCGCGAACTCCTTGCCGCGTGCCGCCGCCCGCGCCAGCAGCAGGTTCGACAGATTCACGCACGCAATCAGCAGGATCATCCCCACCGCCACCCACAGCACGATCAGCGACCGCCGCAGCCGCCCGCTCACGTAGTCCTTCAGCGTGCGCAACTGCATCCCGCCTTCTTTGCCCACATACGACCCGCACGAGCGCGGATACTTGATGTTCCAGCACAGTTTCGTCACCACGATGTTCGCTTCTGCCTGCGCCTGCCCCATCGTCACGCCCGGCTTCAGCCGCGCCGTCATGGCGATGATGTTGCCCCACATCCGTTCCTTATCCAGATCCAGCGGCGTCAGCAGATCCACGCGCTCGCCTGGCGCAAAAATCGCGCCGAAGTCGAAGCTCTCCGGCAGCACCCCAACCACGGTCACCGGCCCTCCGTTCAGGTCAATCTCTTTGCCCACGATTCCCGCATCGCCGGCGAACTGCCGCTTCCAGTACGCATACTCGAGCAGCGTCACCGGATGCGCAACCCGCGTGCGATTCCTGCGGCGTAAACAGTCGCCCCATCAGCGGCCGCACGCCCAGCACCTGAAAGAAATTGGAGATGACCTCGATGCCCGTCGCCGGCACCGGCTCGCCGCGTCCGGTCAGGCGCAGATTGTCCGGCCCGGTGAATGCCATGTATCCGGTCACGCCTTCATACGACTTCGTTTCCGCGACAAACTCCTCGTACGCATCGGACGAATACGTTGCGCACGACATACCGCACTTCTGCGGAGGCGGCGCAATCCACGCCAGTTGCTGCGACTGAGGAAACGGCAACGGCCGCAGCAGAATCGTGTTCACCACGCTGAACACCGCAACGTTCGCCCCGATGCCCAGAGCCAGAATCAGCACCGCGACCACCGTGAAACCGGCATCACGTCCCAGCGTGCGCACCGTGTAGCGCGCATCCTGGACCAGCACATCGAGAAACGGTAATCCTCGCGCCTCTCTCTGCTTTTCCCGCGCCTGCTGCACCCCGCCGAATTGCACCATCGCTATTCTCCTTGCCTCTTCCGGCGGCATGCCCTGCCGCAGATTCTCCTCCACCGCCATCTCCAGATGCGAAGCCATCTCCGCATCCAGATCCGCATCCAGCGGCGCCTTGCTGAAGAAGGCGCATACTCGATTCCACCCCTGCCTCAGCCACCCGTCCTTCATCTTTCCCCCCAGATCGCCGCCGCCGAATCTGTTGCCTATTCCCTATTCCCTATTCCCTGCAGTGTTACCATTCCCGCCATGACCACAAGGCGCGATTTCCTCTCGCTGGGAGCAATCACCACCGCCAGCCTCGGCCTCACCACCCTCCCCGACGCCTTCTCCCAGACCCCCGACTCCGTCAAACAACTCCAGCCTCCCGCAAAACCGGTGATCGTCACCCGCGTCACCGGCGACAACTCCATTCAGGAGGCCTACCAGATGCTCCTCGATGGACAGGACACCCTCGACGCCGTCCACCACGTCTGCCTCGGCCGCGAAAACGATCCCAACGATCACTCCGTCGGACTCGGCGGCCTCCCCAACGAAGAAGGCGTCGTCGAGCTCGACTCCTGCTGCATGCACGGACCCTCCCGTTCGGCGGGTTCGGTCGGCGGCGTCCGCGACATCAAAAACGTCTGCCTCGTCGCCCGCAAAGTTTACGAGCACACCGGCCACGTCATGCTCGTCGCCGAAGGAGCCCAGCGCTTCGCCATCGACCTCGGCTTCCCCAAAGAAAACCTCCTTACCGACGAAGCCCGCAAAATCTGGATGCTCTGGAAAGAAAACAACTCCCAGCAGGACTGGTGGGGGCCCAGCATGACCCAGCCCTCCTGGAAAGATCCCTACGCCGGCAAACCAGCCCCCAAACCCACCATCGACCTCCACGGCCTCTCCTCCCTGAATCCGGATGGGGTGCCCCATGTCCCAGGCGTTGGGACATGGGATACCACTACGGCTCGTTCCGGACAAATCCCCCGTCACCCCCCCCCCGAGTGGGCCGAAACCATCCGCCTCCGCACCGAAAAACTAGTCAACATGGCCGCCGACCTCGGCATCCCCCCCGAAGACCGCCTCTACGCCGCCGAGCAGGTCCTCTGGCCCACCACCGGCACCATCCACGTCTCGGTTGTGAATACCAAAGGCGAAATCTCCGGAGCCACCACCACCTCCGGCCTCGCCTGGAAACTCCCCGGCCGCCTCGGTGACTCACCCATCCTCGGCGCAGGCAGCTATACCGATCAGGACGTAGGCTCGGCAGGCGCCACCGGCTCCGGCGAAGAGAACATCAAAGTCGCCGGCGCCCACACCATCGTCGAACTCATGCGCCAGGGCCGCACTCCCCAGGAAGCAGGCCTCGAAACCCTCCGCCGCATCGTCCGCAACTACAACGGCGACATGACCAAGATCCGCCTCCTCGACATGGAGTACTACATCCTCCGCAAAGACGGGACCTATGCAGGCTGCTCTCTCTGGAGCACCAGCCCCACCGGTCGCCCCAGAGTCTTCGCCGTCCACGACAGCAACGGCTACCGCGTCGAAAAATGCGCCGCCCTCCTCGACGGCGGAAGTTTAGAGTGGCCGCCTTTCTGAGGGATCAGGAAGAATCCGGCTGCCCCATGTCTCGCCTTTGAGACCCGGGTTCAAGACAAATCCGGGTGCCCTATGTCTCGACTTTGAGACATGGGATCAAGCGAACGTGCGTACCCCATATCTCGCCTTTGAGACCCGGGAAAGCGCGAAGCGCCCGCTCTTCGTGCGCCCCGCCTGAACCCCTGAAGCTTTCCCCATCCCGCGCTCATCGAAAAACCGTGAGCCAACATCCAAAAACCTTCTCCCTCGCCAACGACTTCACCATCAACCGCCTCGGCTTCGGCGCTATGCGCATCGTCGGCGATGGCATCTGGGGCGAGCCCAAAGACCCCGATAACTCCCGCAAAGTCCTCCGCCGCGCCGTCGAACTCGGCGTCAACTTCATCGACACCGCCGACGCCTACGGTCCCGCCGTCAGCGAACGCCTCATCGGCGAAGCCCTCGCGCCTTACAAGCACGACGTCATCGTCGCCACCAAAAGCGGTCTCACCCGCCAGGGTCCCAACACATGGCAGCCCGTCGGCCGCGCCCCTTATCTCATCCAGCAGGTCGAGTTGAGCCTCCGCTTCCTCAAGCTCGAAGCTCTCCCCCTCTGGCAACTCCATCGCATCGACCCGCGCACCCCCCTCGAAGAATCCCTCGGCGCAGCCCACGACCTCCAGAAGCAGGGCAAGATTCGCCACATCGGCCTCAGCGAAGTCAAAGTCCCCGAAATCGAGCAGGCCCGCAAAATCGTCGACATCGTCAGCGTCCAGAACAAATACAACATCGCCGACCGCGCCCACGAGGACGTCCTCCAGTACTGCGAGCAAAACAACATCGCCTTCATCCCCTGGTTCCCCGTCGCCGCCGGCAAGCTCACCCAACCCGGCGGACCCCTCGACAAGGCCGCAAAAAAACACAACGCCACCCTCAGCCAGCTCTCCATCGCCTGGCTCCTCCATCACTCGCCCGTCATCCTGCCCATCCCCGGCACTTCCTCCGTCCAGCACCTCGAGGAAAACCTGAAAGCGTCCGACCTCAACCTCACCGACGCCGACTGGGCCGAAATCGAGCACACCGCCCAAAATCCATCCTGAGCCCGCGGAAGCCGGCGAGAGACCCCGGCGACACCACCGGCCACGGAAATGCTTTGGCTTTGTATCAAGGCCCGACTTTCACAGCTTGCGGAAGAATCCCGTTTCGTAACAGGGCCCGACTTCACAGCTTGCGGAAAAACGCGCCGTTTTGAAGGGGNNCTTTTTCCGCAAGCTGTTTCAGTCGTGCCGTAGAAGCCTCAAGAAAGACGGGGCTTCAGCCCCAGCGGGATGTTCTCTCCAGGGAAACCTCGCCGCGAAAAGTAGAGGAAGCTTCATCATCGCCCTGCGAACAGCAGGGCTGCGGTAGAAGAGCGGGGCTTCAGCCCCGCGTCAGAGCCGCAACCAGGAGGGCCTTCAGGCCTGGACGCTTTGTATCAGGGCCCGACTTCAGTCGGGCGCCGTAAAGATGGCCCGAAGGGCCTTCCTTGCTGCCGCAGGCCGAGGCGCAGCTCGCAGAGCGCAGCCGGAAATCAAATTGTCGGCGCTCGCTGGCGAACGCCCGCCGCATACGACCCCCGTGACCTTCGTAACCGCACCGAAGCTGAGGCGTTCCGCGCTCCGCATCAGGTATTTGGAACGAAACCGCCAAATGTGGAAAATTTGTCAAGCCCCATGCCCAAAAACCGAAGTAATAACCCAACATTCCACGCCACTTACACGCCAACTTACTCGAAGAAAGTTGGCGCTGTTATTCTTCAAAACTGATATTCTGAACTTAGGATAAAAAAGGAAAATGCCCGCCAATTGCGCGGGCTTTTCTGTTGTGGAAGCCAGCTCTTGTGGAAACTATGATGACGCGCTTTTTCCCAAACTTATCTCCCCAATTCAGGACCGGCCAATGGACTGCGGCCCTAACCGCCGCCTTCGTCGCGCGCACCAATGACGCACTCGCACCCATGAATGACACATTCGCTCTCGCGAACCCATCATTCGCACGCGTCAATGACGCATTCACATGCTCGA
>PMAM01000062.1:20672-29089 GCA_003152595.1 Acidobacterium sp. | reverse complement strand
TCCATGAACATCGTCCGTTTATGGATGAGCGTGTTGTGCGTCCCGTCGGTATGAATCGTCCAGATCCGATCGACCTTCTGCCATGGCCCTTCGTGGCAGTACAACAGCAGATTCGGATCTGTCGGCGAAAACAGCAGGTGATTGATCCAGTCGGTGCTGTGCAGNNCGGCGGCTTGCTGATGGAGATCGTCACGCGGCCGCAGCCGCGCGACGAGCCGCTGCTCCATCATCTGTCCCTTGTTCATCGGCTGCAGCATGTTCTGCGCCTGCTGCGATCCTCCGCGCTGATCCTGACGATGCGCGTCGCCCGGCGGAGGCTGGTTATAGTCCTCTCCGCCGGTTCCTTCGATGTAGGTGCCGGCCGCCAGCGTCTCGTCGGCATTCACCGTCGCCACCGAGCCGCGAGGCGGCATGGTGGCCAGCTTGCGCGTCTCGCCGGTGTCGACATTCGTGACGTAGAGCCCGCGATCTTCAGGCTTGATGTAGAACACGCTCGGCGTTTTGTGCCCCACGACGATGGTACGCACGTGTCCCTGGATCACGGAGCGCGTCTTCCACGTCGTCAGCTCGAGGACGGAAATTCCGTCGGGCGTCGTGTACACGATCTCCTTGCCGTCCGGCGTGTAGGCATTCACGTTGAAGTAGAAGCTGGCTGAATCCGGCTCGCGGGTCAGTCGCACCACGCGATGTCCGGTGGAAGGATCGACCCACGATGTCGGTGGCTCCTGGCCAGGCTGCCAGGACGGGTCGGATCCCACGGCGTTTGGAGCCACTGTCGACGCGGGCCTCTGCGCATACAGCATCGACGTCAGGCAGGCGAGGAGACCTGCGTACAGGACGCTCTTGCTTCGCTGAACGATTTCCATTTCGAAGCTCCTTGGGTGAAGCGTTGGATCACGGCACACGACCGTTCGTGGAACGGCGGTGCTCCGGCTGGGGATGGGCGGCCTTCTGCTCTCGCGATCAAAAGGTCGGTCCAGTTTTTCTACGTTGAAACACATCCTCTATTGACAAACGTTATTTTCCTCCATTGATGTCCGGGCGTTGAAGTAATCGCTTGCATCCCCAACCCTGCTGAACGTCGGCAATATCGTCGGCACTAATGGAAAATTCCTGACAGCCAGCAGCGCTCCGGGATTCGCTGACGCCTATCTCTCCGGCCGGGCTCCTCAGTTCAATTTCCTGACAGTACAACGCGCCATCACCAACGACATCACCATCATGGCCGCCTACGCAGGCACGGAGAGCCATTTTCTCGCCGGCGCAAGCAACATGCGCGGCCTGTACTCCAACCAGATCAACCCTGCGTACTGGGCTCTTGGCTCGCTGCTGAATTCACCGGCAACCCCAGCCAATGTTGCCAGCGCCAGGCAATCATGCCCAACATTCAGGCCAGCATGAACAACGCTGCTTTCGGCACGGTCGGCAGCGCCACCGGCAACACCGGGAGCCGTGACTTCCAGCTCTCGGGACGTATCAACTTCTAAACGGATTCCGCGAACTCGTCTCTTAGGCCACAGCTTTTCGTAGCCGTGGCCTATTTGTTTTGGGGCCAGGCGGGAGCCATAGCAACGGCCACCAGAGAATCGGCACAGCCGTAGTAGAGAAACCACTGGTCGTGAAAGTAGACCAGCCCTTCGGCAAAGGTCGTTCCCGCGGTGTACTGTCCGGTCCTCTCGTACGGCAGAGTCGGCTGTAACACCGGATTCTCAGTTCGTGCGAGTAACTTCGCTGGATTGCGTGCGTCGAACAGCGCCTCTCCCGCTGCATACGTGTTTGCGGCCAGCCTCGGATCGCCACCTGACACCGCATTCTTGCCGTTGTAGATCACAACAATCCCGCGCCGCGTAAGCACAGGCGGCGGACCGGTTTCCGGGAACGAGCTGTCGAACCGTCCTGACCGTGGCGTCAGCACTTCGATAGGTTCGCCTTCCGCGCCTTCCATTGGCGTCCAGTGAATCAGGTCCAACGAAGTGGCCAGGTGGATGGCACCCTCGCCCCAGTACATCCAGTATTTTCCGTCAATCCGAACTGCGATCAACCTTCCGCTGCGCAGGCTCGTCACGATTCCCGCCGACTTATATTTCAGATCCGCGTACTTCCCTTTTTCTGCATGGAAAAAGGCGGGACCATATTTGGTCCAGTGCTCCAGGTCCGGCGATGTCGCGATTCCTACGGAGTAGGTGACGCGGTTCCACTGAGTGNNCCGCCTGGCCACTCCCGGGACTGCTGGCTATCCAGGGCTGGATAGAAAACGGGCGCCGCCCGACGCGTGAAGTGAATGCCGTCGGAACTCTGGGCCAGTCCCAGGCGCGACGTGTGCATGCCAATCTGCATCACGCCCGTGTCGTCTTCAGCCCGGTAGAGCACGTTAACCATGCCGTCCCGCACGACCGCAGCCGGGTTGAAGGTGTGCAGTGCCTCCCAGTGCACCGGAACCTTGCGGATCGGATCGGCAAACAACGAAGCGGCATTCGGCGCGATTACCGGATTGCCTGTGGCGGGACGAGTGAAGGGACCAATTTGCCAGGACGGCATGCGATGCGGTGAGGCCACGCCTACGACCACACCGACGCAAAAAACCGCTACAGCCAGCGCAACAGTGCGAGACCTTCGCCTCACATCAAACCTTCTTCATCGCGGGCAGCAAAAATGACCTGGGTTCTTTCGCACCCTCTTCCACCAGGTACAAGCGATCTGCCGGCAGATTCATGAACTTGTCTACCTGCCCGGACGGCCAGTGAATCTCGAGTACGTCAACGGTTTTCGCCTGATCGAGCCCAAAGTGCAGCCGCAGGTCGCTTTGGGAGAAATAGCTGCCGCCACTCCGCACTTCGTCGATCAGCACCATCGGCTTATCCCCCTGCACTCGCGCCGTTACCTGCACGCGCCCGCCGATCCCTGTGCGGTTCGACTTTGTTCCGATCAGCTTCACCTTGATCCAGTGTCGCTGTCCGTTTAGATCGCAGCGAAGCAACTGTGGCAGGGTGTTCACGCAATTTACAACCACGTCGACGTCGCCATCGTTATCGTAATCGCCGAAAGCGCAGCCGCGCGCCGGGACCGCCGCCGTGATGCCNNACGGTGCTCACTTCCGGATAGACATGGCCGTTGGCGACAAATAAGTCGAGCCAGCCATCGTTGTCCATGTCGATAAATCCGATCCCCCAGCCCAGATAGCGTGTATTGACGCCCAGGCCCGCCTGATAAGTGCGATCTTCGAAGTTGCCGCCACCGAGCCCTGCATAGAGCGAATCCGTGTCGCCGGCGAAATTCGTCTTAGCGATGTCGAGCCAGCCGTCACGATTGTAGTCGCCCACTGTCACGCCCATGCCCGCCTGCGGTCTGCCATCGGGGGAAAACGCAACGCCGTCCTCGATGGCGACGTCTCGAAAAGTTCCATCTTTCTGATTCTGATAGAGCGTGGCAGCTGTGGAATCGTTCGCTACGTAGATGTCCGGCCAGCCATCGTTGTCGAAGTCGGCGACGGCCGCGCTCAGCGCATAATTGCCCAGCGTCGTACCCATTCCCGCTTTCTCCGACACATCGCGGAACGTGCCGTCGCCGTTGTTGTGGTAGAGAATGTTCTTCCCTGGCGCCAGTCCCGGCGGGCCGCAGGCAACAAGAATCCCTTTGTACAGACAGGGCCCCGATTCGGGCAGAGGCGCGGTCTTCAGGTCGAAGTCGATATAGTTCCCGACAAACAAATCCAAATGTCCATTACGATCGTAGTCAAGAAACGCGCACCCTGAATTCCAGAGCGTCTTCGGCTGTAGTAGTCCTGCTTTTGCCGTTACATTCGTAAATGTGCCGTCGCCATTATTCCGGAACAGCACGTTCTGCCCGTAATAAGTAACAAAGAGATCGTCCCAGCCATCATTGTCATAATCGCCGACGCAGCAAGCCTGACNNTGGTCGTAGTCGTAGAAGGCGACACCGCAGCCGGTCGTTTCCAGCAGATACTTATTCTTCCCTTCGCCTCCGAAGATCGTCTTTGTGTTGAGCCCGCTCTGCGTTGCCACGTCGACAAACTGCACGCCGAGCGGAGTTCCCGCGATCGGCGACGCCGGCCCTGGCGGAGGCGGCATCGGCTTTGCCTCGTAGGATTGCTGAGCGCCGGGTCTGGCTGCCGGCGCCTGTTGCGCTGTCACCAGCGCATTTCGCCTCCACGGTGGGGTTGCCAGTTGCAACACGTCAGCAAAGGGAAGCACCAGCGCGCTGCGGCTCAAAGAAGTCAGGAATTGCCGTCGATTCATCGGAAGAAAGCCACCACCGACATCCTATGGGTTCTTTGCCGTCAGCGCTTCGGCCTTTTGCCGTTCCGCCGCCGCCTCAACCGCGCGGCCTTGTTGCAGCAAAGCCGCAGCGAGTTGCCGATGTGCCTCTGCATAGTTCGGATCGCTGCCAATCGCTTCCTGATAGCGCGCAATCGCGTCGGCAATGGCTCCCTTGCCGAGCAGCGCGTTGCCGGCGTTGGTAGCAAACGTCGCGCGCTGCCGGTTTACCGCCACGCGGGTAAGATCGGCTGCCTTCTTCCGCTCCGCCGCTGCTTCCTCCTGCTTTCCCTGCTCCTGAAGGACGCTGGCCAGCGTGATGTGAGCTCCCGGCTGCTCCGGGAGCAACTCGATAGCTCTTCGCAAAGCGGCGGACGCTTCGTCGAATTTGCCCTGTTGCCGGTAGATACTGCCAAGCGTCGCCCACCCATCGCCGTTTTGCGGACGAAGGTTGAGCGCGGCCTGGAGATTTCGCACCGCGTCGTCGAAGCGGCCGTCCTGCATATAAAGAATGCCGAGCGTGTAGGGCGCGTCCGGCGATTCGGGATCCAGTCGCAGCGCCGTCTCCAGCTCAGCGATCGCGTGGGGCAGATCGTCCTTCAGCTTAAATGCCAGTCCCAGGTCATAGTGGAGGTGAGGATCCCGCGGAGCGAGCTTCAGACCCGTCTGCAGCTCGCGAATCGCATCATCGATGTTGTTCTCCTGAAGGTACGCCGCGCCAAGATTCTCGTAAATCGTCGCGTTCTGCGGAGTGAT
Organism: Acidobacterium sp.; assembly: GCA_003152595.1. Lineage (GTDB taxonomy): Bacteria > Acidobacteriota > Terriglobia > Terriglobales > Acidobacteriaceae > Palsa-343. The sequence continues at coordinate 24,059 of PMAM01000062.1, read as the reverse complement.
GGCCGCCGCGCGCCGATACAGAGGAATTGCCTCCTTCGCATCGCCGGTCTGCACCATCGCCAGTCCCAGATTGGTGAGAACCTCTGCCTGCTGTGGACGCGCAGCCACGACGTTCTGAAAGAGAGGAACCGCTTCCTCTTCCTTGCCCGCACGCTGCAACGCCAGCGCGAGCTGATACTCGGCATCGAGCTGGTTCGGTTCCAGAGCCATTGCCTGCCGGAAATGGGGAATCGCCCGATCATCCTCGTTCGCAGCCACCAGCGCGTTCCCCCATTCCAGTTGCACCATGGCCTTCCTGGAATCGAGCTGCGACGCGCGCGCGAATTCCGTTTCGGCTCGACCCGTTTGTTGCTCGTGGCTCAGCACGACAGCCAGATGCATGTGCGCCGAGGCCAGCCCGGGGTCAATCGCGATCGCATTGCCAAACGCCGCCTCGGCATCCTGCCATCGGCCTGCCTGGGCATCGAGCGATCCAAGCTCATCCGCTAGTTCCGCATTCTTCGGATCTTCCGCGGCGGCTCGGCCCATCACATCGATGGCACCAGCGGTGTTTGGAACCGCGGCCAGATCGCGGGCCCATACAGCGAGCAGTTCTGCACTGAGGGGCGCTTCGCGGTCCATTTTCTCGAGCAAAGCGGTAGCCTGCTTCGTTGCGCCCGTCTGGCTGTACGCCCGGGCCAGGTTCTCCTCTGCGCTGCGATCACCGGCTTTCAGTTTCAGCGCGGTGTTGAGTTCCGCGATCGCCTGCCGATAATCGCCCTGCGCACACAGGACCACGCCGAGCGCGCTGTGCCCTTCTTCGATCCCCGGCGCCAGCCGCACGGTGAGAATGAACTGTTTGCGCGCTTCCGCCAGATCGCCCTTCTCGTACGCCTCAGTTCCCGCGCGAAAGGCCTGGCTGGCCTGCTCCAGCGCCGGCTTCTGCGCCGGACACGGTGTGAGTCCGCAGAAGAGAAAGACTGCGGGCGTCAGAAACCGGACAAACCTCCCTCTCATCTACTGCTGCTCCTGCGGAGCGTTCGACGACGCNNGTAAACGCACGCCCCAGCAGCATGTGAACCATGGAATTGGACGGATCGATCTTCTCCGCACGTTGCAGATACATCGCCGCCGTCGCGGGATCATGCTCTTCCAGCAGCGCCTTGCCCAGCAAAATGTACGGGCCGCTGGCGTTCGGCTCCAGCAGTACCGCGCGATCCAGAACCTGCTGCGCGCGCGCATACTGGCCATCGCGAACATACGCGTCGCCCAGGCGATCGTACGTCTCTCCATCCAGTGGATTCACCTTCACTTCCTGCTGCAGTTCTCCGAGCGCGCCGGGTACGTCGCCATTCGCCAGGTCAATCTCGCCCAGCAGTCGATGGGCGAGCGGCAGCCGTGGATCGAGTTGCACCGCCTTCTGCGCCGCGGCCTCAGCTGGCGCCGTAAGCTCCTGACGTAACAGCATGCGCGCCGTCACCAGCCATGCCGCCGCCGAATCCGGCGCGAAGTCGTACTGCACAGCGAACGCGCTGCGAGCATCGTCGTACCGTTTCGTCGCGATATAACAGAGTCCCAGAACGTAGTTAGGATCGGCGTTCGCGATTGGCCCCGCCGCATGCGCCTTCTCCAGCAGCGGAATCGCCTCCGCCGGCTTTCCCATCCGGTACAGCGTCACGCCGCGCATCTGCATCGCCTCCAGGTCGGAGGGATCCTGCGCAAGCGCCTGCGTAAACGAAGCATCCGCCTCCGCGAGGCGACTGTTCTCATACTCCACAACTCCACGCAGCCGCTCCACGCCGGCAGGTTCCGGCTTCACGCTGGCCAGCGCGTCCAGTTCGCGGATCGCGTCGTCGAGCCTGCCCTCAGCCATCAGCGTGCGCACGTCGGCAACCGACCGCGGCCTCGCTGCAACATCGTTTTGGGCGGATACGCTCGCCGTCAGGACCGACAGCGCAAGCGCACACCACAGCGGAGCCCGAAACATGATGCGGGAAGTTTACTCCTCAAAAGCGTCCGGAGGGGGAGGGGAGGCTTCTCCCCCTCCAGGACTGGGGACACTGCCGACTAAAACTGCACTCGCAGCGAGAACTGCATCTGGCGCGGGTTGGTGTAAATGCCCAGCGCAGGCTCGCTGTTGATGTTGCCGTCGGAACCCGTGTTGGTCGACCCCGGGTTCGCCGGATTGATGTGGTTGAACGCGTTGAACGCATCCACGCGGAATTGCGCAAAGATGCTTTCACGGATCGGGAAGTTCTTCTGCAGCGACATGTCTGTATTGAAGTACCCCGGCCCGGTATAGACATTTCTGCCGACAGTCCCAATCTGATCGAGCGCGGCCTGGTGGAAGTTGCTGGTATCCGAAGCCTTGAAGAAGGAGCGCGTGTGGCTGACCGGGTCGAAGCTGCCCAGATGGGTGTGGAAACTTCCTTTGTCCCCCACAGGATAGCAAGGCGCGCTCCCAGGGACGGAGTTGCCGCATCCGCCGCCTACGTTGAGCGTGAAGGGCAGGCCATTAGACCAGTTCATGACCGGGCTGAACTCCCAGCCGCCAATCACTTCATCCTCCCAACGTGGCACACCGCTGGCAAACGTCTTGCCTTTCCCGAAGGGCAAGTCGTAAATGCCGTAGATCACCAGCTGCTGGGTACGCAGCCAGTCATCAGGTCCCCTTCCGACAGACTTGTCCCAGGTGGCGTATTGCGAGTTGAAGTTGGTGGAATGCTGCCAGGCATATTGGACGTTAAACGAGAGGCCATGCGTGTATTGCTTGGCCGCAGTTACGTCGAGAGCGTTGAACTCAGTATCCTGATCGTCCCCGTAGTAGGAAAGGCCCTGCGTCCAGCCGCACATACCCGGCGCGATGAAGGGCTCATTCTGCGCAGCCAGCTGCGCTTCGTACGCCGGATTCGTGCAGGCGGAAAGGCCTCCGCCATAGAAGCGGGAGAGGAAGTTCGACGTCGATGTCCCGCCATCTGTCGCAATTGCGCCGCCCGCAACGCTCGGGTCATAGTGCAGTGGTATGCCCTTTACGCTGTACACCGCAGGCAGGAAGATGCCTGCTTCGTTGGGGTTCGTATTGTTGCCGTCTCCGGAGCTCAGCGTGTGCGTTCCCTTGTTCGCCACATAGGCCGCCGTCACTGAGAAGGTGGGGGTGATCGCGCGCTGCACGCTCACGTTCCACGCATCCAGCGTCGGCAGCCGCAGGCTGTTGGGACGAAACTTCGGACTCACGTTGTAGCCCGGCGCCGGCAGCAACCCATTAGCCGGAACCGTCGGGAAGACAAACGCCGCCGGCCCCTGCGACAGGGTAAAGGCGGAGCCCGTGATCGTTGCGGCGCTCAGCGACTGGTTCGCCAGAACCGGCAGGTTCTGCGTCACCACATGTCCGAAGATCGATCCGAATAC